>NZ_JBAJNS010000001.1:2039000-2347000 GCF_037911585.1 Streptomyces sp. GSL17-111 | reverse complement strand
CGTGACGCGGGCGCGGGCTCCCTCGTCGGCAACATCCTGTGGCTCGTCCTGGCCGGCTGGTGGCTGGCCCTCGGGCACATCGCCACCGGCGTCGTGTTCTGTCTCACGATCATCGGCATCCCGTTCGGCATCGCCAACTTCAAGCTGGTGCCCGTCTCGCTGATGCCGCTCGGCCGCGAGATCGTCCGCTCCGACGCACCCCGGGGGTACGCACTCCGATGACCGTCCGCCGCGTCGTCCCCGACGCCCACACCCATGCCCTGGCCGAGAACCGCGACTTCTACGGCCTCCTCGGCCTGGAGGAGGTCATGAACCTGGGCTGGGTCATGGCCCTGGCCTCCCCGTCCAACCCCACGGCCCAGCTCCTCTTCATCCGGGAGGAGACGGCGCCCGTCGTCCCCGACCTCAGCATCGAGGTGGACGACGTCGACGCCGTCCACGCCGCCGTCCTGGCCTCCGGGGCCGAGATCGTCCACCCGCTGACCGACGAGCCCTGGGGCGTGCGCCGCTTCTTCACCCGCGACCCCGAGGGGCGCGTGGTCAACGTCGTCAGCCACCGCGACGCCTGACCACCGCGCGGGCCGGCCACCGCTTTGGCCGGCCGCCGCCCGAAAAACCGCAGGACAACGGGCGGGCCCGCGGATAGCTTTGCCTTACATGGAACCCCTCACCGAGAAGACCGTCCGGGCCAGCTTCATCAACTGCAGCAAGGGCGAGGCGTCCCGGCTGCGCCTCCCGACGGACTTCCCCGCAACGCCCTGGGGCGACCTGGACTACCTCGGCTGGACGGACCCGACGGCCCCCCAGCGCTCCCTGCTCGTCCTGCCCCGCGCCGACGGGCCCGTCGGCGTCCTGCTGCGCGGCACCTCCGGCCAGCCGGCCGGAACCGTCAAGTCCAGCATGTGCCAGATCTGCCTCACCGCCCACGACCTGTCCGGCGTGCGCCTCCTCGTCGCCCCGCGCGCCGGAGCCGCCGGGCGGGCGGGCAACTCCGTCGGCCTGTACTTCTGCGCCGACCTCAAGTGCTCCCTCTACCTGCGCGGCATCCGCCGGCCCGCCCGCCGCCTCGTCCGGCACACGGAGTCGCTCACCCTGGAGCAGCGCGTCGAGCGTGCCCTGGCCAACCTGGACGACTTCGTCGCCAAGGTCGCCGCCCCCTGACGGCAGCGCTCAGCGTCCGGCCTCCCCCTCCGGCTCCACCAGCCCGACCGTGCCCCCCAGCCGGGCGGCCGCGTGGTCGAAGAACGCGTCGCGGGCGTCGATGACCCGCTCATACTGGCCGAACACCTCGAAGCCGACCAGCCCGAACAGCTGTGACCAGGCGGCCACCGCCTCCGCCAGGACGGGCCCGGGCAGCCGGACGCCGAGCCGCTCGCGCAGGTCCGCCACGTCGCGCAGCACCGCCTCCGGCACCGGCGGACCGGACGTCCGCAGCGCCCCGGCCGCATGCGCGTCGGCCACCACGGCGATCAGGGCCAGCCCGACGCGGGACGCCGGGCCCACGGTGGCCTGCGGCGCCGCGTAGCCGGGCACCGGCGAGCCGTGGATGAGGGCGTACTCGTGCGGATGCGCGAGTGCCCAGTCCCGCACCGCCCGGCAGACGGCCGTCCAGCGGGCGACGGGCCCGGCGTCCGCCCCCGCGTCCAGCGCGCGCTCGGCGGCCTCACCGACGGCGTCGTAGGCGTCGATGATCAACGCGGTCAGCAGCTCGTCCCGGCTGGGGAAGTAGCGGTAGAGGGCCGAGGAGACCATGCCCAGCTCCCGTGCGACGCCGCGCAGCGAGAGCCGTGCGGCACCCTCGGCGGCCAGCCGGCGCCGGGCCTCCTCCTTGATCGCCGCCGTCACGTCACTCCGCGCGCGCTCCCTGGCCCCTCTGATCACCGTCATGGGGATGAGTGTGCCAGGTGCCGGAGCAGCGGCCAAGAACGAGAGCACTGCTCTTGCCGGCAGCGCGTACGGGTGCGACACTGCTCTATAACGAGAGCAGTGCTCACATCGTGGAGGTCCCCGCCATGCCCGCACACGTCATCAAGCCCGGCCGGCTCACCGTGCACGTGCTCAACCCGCTGATCGCCTGGCTCGCCCGCCGGGGCGTCAGCGTGTGGGGGGCCAGGATCCTGGCCGTGCGCGGCCGGAAGACCGGCACCTGGCGCCGCACCCCCGTGAACCCGCTCACCGTGGACGGCCGCCTCCACCTCGTCGCCCCGCGCGGCCACGTCCAGTGGACGCGCAACCTGCGGGTGGCGGGCGGCGGTGAACTGCGACTCGGCAGGAGGACCGAGCGCTTCACCGCCGTCGAGGTGCCGGACGAGGAGAAGCCCCCGCTCCTGCGCGCCTACCTCCGGCGCTGGAAGGCCGAGGTGGGCGCCTTCTTCGACGGCGTCGGCCCCGACGCCACGGACGCCGAGCTGCTCGCGATCGCCCCGAAGCACCCCGTCTTCCGCCTCACCGTCGAGCCCTGACCCGCCCGGTACCCGACCGGGCGGGCGCCACCCGTCAGCGGTAGTTGACGAACTGGAGGGCGAAGTCGAAGTCCTTGCCCTTCAGCAGGGTGATGACCTCCTGCAGCGCGTCACGGCTCTTCGAGCTGACCCGCAGCTCGTCGCCCTGCACCTGCGCCTTGACGCCCTTCGGGCCCTCGTCGCGGATGACCTTGGCGACCTTCTTGGCGTTGTCCTGGGAGATGCCCTCCTGGATCGAGCTGAAGATCTTGTACTCCTTGCCCGACGCCTGCGGCTCCCCGGACTCCAGCGCCTTCAGCGAGATCCCGCGCTTGACCAGCTTGGTCTCGAAGATGTCCAGGACCGCCTTCGCGCGCTCCTCGGAGTTGGCACGGATCTCGATCTTCTCGCCCGACCAGGCGATGCTCGCGCCCACGCCCTTGAAGTCGTAGCGCGTGGAGATCTCCTTGGCGGCCTGGTTGAGGGCGTTGTCGACCTCCTGCCGCTCGACCTTCGAGACGATGTCGAAACTGGAGTCGGCCATCGTGGGTTGGCTCCTCAATGCGTAGATCCGGTAGGGACGACGGCCCGCCCGACGGCGTCCGCGCCCGCAAGCCTAGCCCCGCCCACCCGGCCGGGCCGCTGATCAACCGAGTGGCGAAGCACCCCCACCCATCAGGTATGGTTTACCCCGTCGTCGAGGAGCACGGCTCCGGACGGCCATCCCAGGCGGTGTGCCCGAGCGGCCAAAGGGAGCAGACTGTAAATCTGCCGGCTCAGCCTTCCCAGGTTCGAATCCTGGCGCCGCCACAGGAACGCAAGAGGCCCCTGACCTGCATACAAGCAGGCAGGGGCCTCTTCGTATCGGTGCCCAGCGGAGTGTCGGACTGTCTCACCCCGTCCCGTTCGATCACGTCCTCTACCAGTGGTTCTGGACGAGCCGTGGACGGGCGTCGGGTGGGTGACCTGCACCTATGGGGCATGCGTGGGGCTCAGCCGGACGGCGTCCCCCGCTCCCCCAACCGAGCGGAGATCTTGGCGTTCGCTGCCTCGTCCGCGTTGCCGAGGAACTTGGCGTACACCCGGAAGAGCACGGCCACGCTGTGGCCGGCCCGCTTGGCCACCAGCTGCGGTTCCACGCCGGAGCTGAGCCACGTGGACACCGCTGCGTGGCGGAGGTCATAGGGCCGTTTCGCCATGAGCGTTTTCGCGGCGCCCGCTGGGAGGGCTTTCTCCCGGGCCCGCGCCCAGACCTCCCCGTAGCCGCTCTCCTGCACGAGTCCACCCCGCAGCGTCCGGAAGAGCCGACCGTCCGGGGCCACGCCGTGCGCCGTGATGTGCCACCGCAGCATGGCCACCAGCTCGGGCGGGATGGGCACCGGCCGCACGGCCTTCCGTGACCGGTGCTTCAGCCCACGGCTGTCGTGCGCTTCCCCGGAATCCGTCCATGCCGCGCCCGCTCGCGGACGCGTCTCCTGTAGTTGCAGGAGGCCCCAGCCACGGCGGGGCAGTGTGCAGTCCTCCCGCCGCAGCCCCACGACTTCGGCGGGCCGCGCGGCGGCGTAGTAGATGCAGCCGAAGAACGCGACCAGGTGCCGGCCACGGGCACCCTGCGCCCGCACGGCGTTCAGCAGTTCCGCCGCCTGGACGGGGTCGGGGACGCACGACGGGTCGATTTCTTCTTCGACCGGTTCAGGCAGGCTCCAGCTCACCCGGGGAATCGGATTCTCGTTCAACAGCCCGGCGTCAACGGCGTAGACAAGCGCGTTGTGGAAGATGGCCCGCTTTCGGCGGATCGTGGACGACGCTGCCGCCTTGCCGTCCAACTTGCGGGTCAGTGCGTCCAAAACCTTCCGCACGAGCATCCTGTCCGCCAGCGCTGACGTGGGTTTCGACTTCCGCTCGAACCATGCCAACACGGCTTGGTACTCGGGCGGCGGCTCCTCGTCCCAACGCTTCACGTTGAATGCCCAGCCGTACAGCGCCGCGCGGACGACGCGGGCGTCCGCCATGCCTTTGGTGTCCTTCACGAGCACAGGCGTCACAGTGGCCATGGCCTCTGCGAGCGTCTTCCGTGTGGACGCGGGGGAGTGCGGCCACTTCATCTCGATGTACTGCCGTGCGTGTTGGTACCACGAGATGTCTTCCTGCTCTCGCAGCAGGGACTTCGGAAGCCCGCTTTCCACGTCGAACGGCTCACCTGCCCTGGCGGCGGTGATGAGCTGAGCCTTGCGGCTCTCCGCCAGTCCGGCCGTGAGGAACGACTCCGAATGTGCCCGCTCGCCCACCTGCCAGCGAAGCTGGAACGGCTTGCGGTACCGACGCTTTCGGATGCTCCACACGCGGACGGTGTAGCTCCACTCCATTACGACACCTCCATGTCGGCCAGAAAGGCGTCGAGGTCGCTACGGCGCACCCGGAGGTGCCCGTTGGGCAGGCGATGTGTGCGGGGGCACTGGCCACGGTTGCGCCAGCGGTACCAGGAGGCTCGCGTGATGCCCAGTTCTTCCAGCACCACGGTGAGCGGTAGGAGTTCATCAGCGGGCTGACGGCGCTTGCGTGCGGACGTGCTCACGGGCGGACCTCCCTGTCCGATCCGGGGATGCGCATGGGTTCTCCGTTGGTGTCCGGCTGGGGCGGTAAGGGCGGTAAGGGTGTTAAGCGGCCTGAGCTGGGCCTTCGCTGGGGCGGTAAGGGGTGCGGTATCCGGGGCGGTATGTCGGGGGCGCGCGTCCGGCGGACTTACCGCCCGCCTTTCCGCACCCCTTACCGCCCTGCCGTCGCCGCTGGTCAGCGTGCTTATCGCCCTTCGCGCCCTTACCGCCCTCAGCCCGCGTAGCTGATGACGGTGGTCGGGCGGCCTCGGGTCGGCCGCTGGGTGCGGACGTAGCCGGGCTGGTCGAGCAGTTCGGCGGTGAGCCGGTCGCGGTCCGCGCGGCTGGAATTCTTGAACAGCCGCCGCACCTGGTCGGCGCTGAGCCCGTCCGGTCCGGCCGCGCGTACGGCGTCGGCGAGCTTGTTCACCTTCGGGTCGCCGGTGACGTTGCCCAGCAGGTGCACGGCGGACGCGCGGGCGTAGTTGAGCAGCTGCCATGCCGCCCGCATGTGGGTCTCGGTGATGGTGTCCGTGTGGTCGCACAGGGCGTAGACCATGGCGACGCGCTGAACGTAGGGCGCGGACCGGGCCGTGAACTGGGCGATGACGCCGCCGGCGGAATCGTCGCTCAGTGCCGGGTACACCTCGTCGCAGTACAGCGCCCACGCGTCCGGGCTGAACTTCACGTGCTCCACACGGGCGGCGTCGTTCAGGACGGTGCGCCACCCTGCCGCGAGATTGGCCACCAGCTCCGGGCTGGCGCCGCGCGAGCCGGGGAGCACGAGGTTGCGGTGGCAGAAGATCGGGAGGAAGCGGTTGTACGTGCCGCCGGCCATTTCCGAGTCCTGCATCTTGGCCCGGAACTCCTCGGGGGTGATGTGGCCGAGGATCGCGATGTGGGGATCGGTGGCCTTGAGCGAGTCGCGGACCATCGAGCCGAGCGAGTCGCCGTCCCATGCTTGCCGCAGGACGCCCGGCAGGCTTGAGCCCTCTCGGCGTCCCCGGCTCATCGTGACGGCGTACTCCGACTCCAGCACCCACAGTCGCTTGTCGGTGCTGGCCGGTGCGGGGTTGTCGCTGTCGTCGTCCTTGACGTACTCGATGAGCCCTTCGCCGGAGTTCAACCCGCGCGGGGTGTGCTCCGGGCCGAAGAACTCGGGCAGGGCTTCCGCCAGCACACGGCGGGCCGTCGAGGTCGCCGAACCCTTCCGGCCGGTCGAGGTGGGACCTATGGTGAGGGCCCAGATGAGGCAGGGATGCCGGTCGTTGCCGACCATGACGTGGGGGCGTCGTCCGATGGCGGCCCCGGCGGCGGAGAGCAGGTTCACCAGGACCGCGACCGGGTCGGCCTCGGTCGTGGGGTCCAGTTCGCGCACGGTCTCGCCCAGCCAGCCGGTGAACACGTCGGGGTGGGGTGTCGGGCCGAGGCGCTGAGGCCGGCGGATGCCGGGCTGGGGGTCGTAGAGGACGTTCGGCGGTCCGTCTTGCGGTGCGTCGTCCTCGGGCCCGCTGTCGCGGTCGGAGGTGGTGAGCGCGGTCACCTCGGCCAGCACGGCGGCCCGCACCTCGTGCGTGTCGACGTCGGACGCTGACGCGGCCTGCACGAGCCGGTTGCCGGATTCGATCAGGCGTCGGCGGACCGCCTTGTCCCTGATGATCTCCGCGTAGTACTCGGCGTGGCTGGGCGTCGGGACCTTCTGCACGAGCGAGTGCAGGTATCCGGCACCACCCACACGGCGAAGGTCGCCGGTCCGGTCGAGTTCGTGCGTGAGGGTGATGGGGTCCACGGCCCGTCCCTCGTCGTGCATCCGCTGAACGGCGCGGTGGATCGTCTCGTGCGCGGGCCGGTAGTGGTCGGAGGGGTCCATCGTGCCCGCCGCATCGGTGATGGCGGCGTCCGACAGGAGCATGGCGCCCAAGACGCACTGCTCCGCGTCGAGGTCCTGCGGCGGACCGTCCCGCCGGGCTTCACCGGGCCCGTGCAGCAACAGCACATCGCCGTGCTGCCGGTCCGTGGGATCAGCTGTCATTCTGGAGGTCTCCTGTTCAGTCATCGAACGGGCAGGGAGACCGGGGCGGCGGGTGTTCCTTGGCCGGGAGACCGCCGCCCCGGGCGTTGCTACTGGTCGCAGGCCCAGCGGGCGTACTGCTGGCGGACGTAGCCGCGGGCATCCCGGACGCCGGTCACGTCGTCCAGCTCGACGAGCCGCTGAGCGGCCTTCGCGGCCACCTCGTCGGCGTCACCCGGGGCGTGATCGGTCAGGGCGATGCGGTCGAGCACGGCGGCCTTGCGCAGCCAGAACTCGCGGCCGAGCGTGGTGCCGACGGGGCGAGTGGCTGCCGCGTCGGCGGTCCACCCGATCTCGCGGATGATGCTGGGCGCGGTGGCGTAGGCGTCTTCCGGCGCCGGCCACGTCGCGGTCTCGGTGTCGGGGCGGTGGTCGGCGGTGATGTAGAGCCGGGCCTGAGCGCTGTGCCGGGACGGCAGCCGCCGCACGGGGCCGGTCTCGAACGTGGTGTTCAGGGCGGTGGTGATGCGGTCGGCGTCGGCCGGGTCGCAGATGACGCGAAGCTCGAACACGGGTCAGTGCTCCTGGTCGCAGATGCAGTCGGGGCACTCGCTGCTGCCGTCGGCGCCGCACCCGCAGCAGTGGGGGTAGGGGTCGGGGTCGTCGGCGCACAGCTCGCAGTCGATGAACGCGGGCATGGGTTCAGTGCTCCTTCGCGGTGGTGGTGAGGGCGGTGATGCTGCCGCCCAGCGCGGCGAGCCGGTCCTCGATGGCTCGCCAGGACTCGGGGTCGATGGAGGCCAGGGCGTGAGCGGCGGCGGCCGTGTCGCCGCGCTGGACGGCGTCGACGGCGTCGCGCAGTTCTCCGGCGGCCATGAGGGTGATGCGGTCGGTCATCGCAGCCGCCCGGTCAGACGTTGGGGATGGCGTCGATGACGGCGGCGAAGAACTCGTTGATGGGCCCGGCCGCGCCGGTGGACGCGAGGAAGTAGCCGAACCCTGCGGCGACGAACGCGGAGCCGGCGCCGAGGCTGCGGGTCCTCAGCAGCATGGCCAGTGCGCCGCCGAAGAGGAGTGCGAGGGAGATGGTCACAGCCATGGGTGGTTCTCCTTCGGGGTGCGTGCGGGGGTGTGGGTGCCGTCGTGGTGCAGGCGGGTGGTGCGGTTGTAGAGCCAGCGCCCGGCACGGAGGCGGTGGCCGTGGCCCTTGCAGCGGCGGCAGGTCTTGCCGCGCTTGGGCTTGCCGCGCCGGGTGTGGGTGAGGGCGAAGCCGAGTCCGGAGCAGGTACGGCACTGGCCGAAGGGCGATGCCGCACACAGAGTCGCGTAACCCAGCGTGACGAACAGGAGGATGGCTATAGCACCCAGGGCAGGGGGCATGTACGGCCTCCAAAGCCGGATTCCGGTGTTCTTGCAGGTGGGCCGCTAGGAGTTAGTGAGCTGATCAGGCGCGGTGCGGGCCGCTAGTGGGGCCGCTAGACCTAGCGGGGTGTGCCGCTAGGTCTAGCGGTGAATCCGAGTCAGGCCGCGTCGGTGTTTCCGTCACGCTGAGCGACGGCGGTGAGGATGTCGGCGCGCTTGATGCCGCGCCGGTTCGCGCCCTTGCCGTCCTCCGTCGTCCCCCAGACCTGACCGGTCTTGACGCCGTAGGGCTTGAGCGCTGCGGTCAGTTGCTCACCGCTCCACGTCCCGTAGACGTCCGGTCGCAGCTCCGCCAGCCGCGCCACGACCGTCTCCGACCACACCTTGGCCTCGTCCGCGCCGACGACGGCGAGGATGTCGGCGAGCAGGTCGAACCCGGGCTGGGCGGTGGCGTCGGCGTCGTGCTCCTGCCCCAGGGCGTACCCGGCGAGCGTGCCGGCCGCTTGGCGTGCGGCGCGGGCCCGGGCGGCGATAGCGTCGGCGGCGGGGGCGTCAATGAACGTGGAGCGGACGATGCGGGCGTCGGCGCCTTCCCCCACGAAGTAGTGGATGCCCTTGTCGGCCCAAGAGAACATCGTGGCCCGCACCCCGCGCTTGTAGGCGGAGGTGCCCAGCACCATGTCGTTCTCCAGCTGGCCCATGACCTTCAGGCAGAACCGCGCGGAGGCGTTCGCGCTGATGCCGGTGGGCAGGGCCTTGGCGTCGGGGCGCTGGGTGGCCAGCAGGAGCACGATGCCGGTCGCGGGGCCGCGCTTGACCAGATCGGTGCAGATCTCCTCGATCTCGCTTCCGTGCTTGTCGTGCTCGAACCACACCTGGCACTCGTCCACCCCGATCACGATCGGGTGCAGGCCGAGTGACGCCTTCGACGCCAGCGCGGAAGTCACCTTCGACTCCGGGCACACGTCGCGCGGCAGGGCCCGGATCGCCTTGGTACGGCGCCGCAGCTCCTCCCGCAGGGCCCGCAGGTCCGCCAGCGCGTATTCGATGTCCTCCTCTTCGTCCCCGGCGCGGTGGCGGTAGGAGACGGCGTTGCCGACCGGGTCGAGGTCGCCGGTTCCCTTGAGGTCGTACGTGTGCAGCTCCGCTCGCGGATCGAGTGCGGCGATGAGCAGCAGGAGGCGCAGGAGGAAGGTCTTGCCCATGCGGGGGATCGCACCGATCACGGCCGCGATGTACATGAGCGTGATCTCCACCCACCGCCCGCGCGGGTCGGTGCCGAACGCGACCGGCTTGAACAGGTCCACGCCCCCGTCCTTGGCCAGCGGCCACACAGGCTGCTTGGCCTTGGACATGTCCTGATCCCCGACCCACAGCACCAGGCGCCCGGTGTGCTCCTCCGTCACGGCCTCGGGCCACACGCACCCCAACGGGCGACGCAGGCCCGACGCGAGCTTGTCGCGCCGGTCGATGACGTCGGTGACCGTCACCCCGTAGGGCAGGTCACCTTCGGCGCGCCAACCGCGCCCGTCGCGGGCGATGGGAGCGGTGAACTTGAACCCGTCCCCGCCCTTGGACTGCGCCTGATTGATCGCCGGAATCCCCAGAGCGCCCAGCGCACGCAGGACGATGTCGGACGTGAGCTTCGGAGCCTTGCCGGTCTCCACGGCGCGGTGGATGACGGGAGCATCGGCCGGCGCCCCCAGCCACCCCAACGCGAGCGTCACCGAGGCGCCCGCGAGCGCGAGCAGCCAGCCGGGAGCGAGGACGTACAGCGACAGGGCCGCCCCGATCCCGACGAACGTCGAGACGACGGCAACCAGGGTGCGCCACTTCACGCGGCGGTCCCGCTGGCGGGAAAGCGTCATGTACTCCGCCACGTTCTCCCGCCGCGCGGCAGCCGCCCGCAGCGGATCGCCTTCGCGATCGGCCACCCACCGCATCGCCCCGCCGACGAACTTCGCCGTACCGGCCGGGGCCTGTGCGGTCAGCCGCAGCCCGTACCACGGCAGGCGCACCCCGTGGTACGCGACGGTGTGCCCGATGTGGCCGGTCAGCCACCGCGCCGCCGTCGCGAACTCGTCCCGAGAGCGGGCCCACGCCGGAAGCACTGCGCGACGCTTACCACCCCGCAACCGATCGGTCAGCCCACCGCCCGATCCGGTCCCCGGGGAGTCGACCCACACGCGCCCCGATCCGTCGACCGACCCGGAGTCGATCCGTCCGGCCGATCCCGTCGCCGATGCGTCGGCCGACTCGCGGGCCGATCGCGCCTTGTCCAGATCGACCACCGCGCCGCCCGACCCGTCGGGCGTGCGATCGGCCGATCCGGTGCCGCTCATCTCGTGTTCGAGCCGGGCGAACAGCTCCCGCTCGTCGTCGTCTCCGTCGTGCTGATTCACTGAGAGTTCCTTCCTTGTGGAGAGGGAGGACCGGGGCCCGACCATGTGCTTTGGTCGGCGGTGGCCGGGCCCCGTCGGTGCTACGACAGGTCGAACAGGCCGATCTGTGCGGGATCGGCAGGTGCGGTGCGCAGTGCCGCGCGGCGAGCTGCGTCCAGGCAATCCGGGCACCATGCCCGGAGCGCGTGCACCGGGAGGGCGACCGCGCGGCGGGTGGGGGTGATCGGGTCGGCCGGCGCGGCGAGCAACCGGACCGGCCCGCGATGCTTGCTGGCGTGTCGGTCGTGCTCTCTCGGGCAGCGGCCCCCGCCCTTGGCGTGGGCGTGGCCACACTCCCCGGAGCACTGGCAGCGCCACTCAGATGCGGCCATGACGATGCGCCACTGGTCGGCGTAGACGATGGGCTCACTCACGCCGCCACCCCGCTTGTACCGTCGCCGCGCGCGGCGAGTGCGACCAGGTGCGTGAGGGCGGTGGTCGCCTGCTGGGGAACCACGCCGTTGCCCAGCGCCTTGAGCTGCGCTGTCCGTGACAGGCCCGGCACGGCCGTGACGTGGCCGGCGGGAAGGCCCATCAGCCACTCCACCAGGAGGGGGTTCAGCCGTCCCAGAGCGTCAACTGGCCTGGGGGCGGGGCGGTCGAGGACGACTTCCCAGTGTCGGACGGCCGGGCCGTAGGCCCCCCAAGCCTGTGCGCCGCCGACGGCAGTGTCAGATCCCCCTTGCCGCCACGCTGGTTCGGGCTGCCCTTGGCCCCGTCCGTCGCTCGTGGGGTCGGCAGAAGTGTGCCGCTGTGGGCCAGGTCGGTCAGGGTCGGCGAGCTGCTGCGTGGGTTCGTTGCCGTAGCCTGCCGGGCTCCCCGGGCGTCCCCTGCCACCGGGGTGGGAAGCAGGGAGACGGCGTGCCGCAAGTTCATCCCACCCTGTGCAGCGTGGCCGACGCCGGTCGCCTCGGAGGTCGAGGGGGTGGGCATCAGCGCGACTACCGTCGGCAGGCCGTCGCGGTAGCCGCGACCCTTGGCGTCCCTGGCACGTGGGGTGGGCAGGCCAGGCGAGGAGGAACAGGCGGTTGCGCCG
The DNA here is from genome assembly GCF_037911585.1 of Streptomyces sp. GSL17-111. Classification (NCBI taxonomy): domain Bacteria; kingdom Bacillati; phylum Actinomycetota; class Actinomycetes; order Kitasatosporales; family Streptomycetaceae; genus Streptomyces; species Streptomyces sp. GSL17-111. The sequence continues at coordinate 2,335,115 of NZ_JBAJNS010000001.1, read as the reverse complement.
ATGGGCGGCGCCGACATCCGACGCGCGAAGAGTGCACCACTGCGCATCGAACCCGAGGGCGGCAAGGTCGGCGAGGACGGCGTCGAATCCGAGGGAAAGGTGCCCTGCGACGTTCTCAAAGACCGCGTAGCTGGGTCGTAGTACGCGAAGGGCACGGGCGATGTGCGGCCAGATGTGGCGGTCATCGGTGACTCCCTTCCGTTTGCCGGCGCTGCTGAACGGCTGGCAGGGGTAGCCGCCGCACACGATGTCCACCGGCTCCACCGCGTGCCAATCGACGGCGGTGATGTCTCCGAGGTTGGGCGACTGTGGCCAGTGATGGGCCAGGATTCGGGCGGCGCCGGGGTCGTTGTCGGCCACCCAGGCCAGGGAGGCGCCGAATACCTCTGCAACGGCCATGTCCAAACCGCCGTAGCCGCTGCAAAGCGACCCGATCCGCAACCTGTTCACGCCGCCACCGCCTCGGCGTCGGTGGTGCTCTGGGTGCGTTCGGCCTTGAGCGTTTCCCGCAGCCGCCGGGCGTTCGTGGGGGAGCAACGCAGCTCGGTCCGGATCGGCTCAGCTGCCAGCCGTTCGGTCGGCCACTGTGCCGTGGCCTCGCGTGCCTGCGTCAGCAGCTCCTCAAACGACCGCTTGCCCTGCGTACGCCGCCCCTTCCTCGCACCGGTCGCGCGCGGCTTGGGCGCCTCCCTGGGGGGCGCGGGCGGCAGTGCCGGCCGGTCCGGCGTGGCCGGTTCCGGCATCGCCTCGTCGGGGGCGAGTTCGCCCAGCTTGAGCAGGACGCGGGTCCGTCGCGGTGCGGTGCGGCGCCAGTTCCGACCGTGCCGCTCGCGCAGCTCTGCCCGGAGCAGCTGGCGTTCCCGCTCGCGGGCGAGTGCGTCGCGGTAGCTGGTCGTCTCCCACAGCACCATCCGGCGCCACAGGGCGAACGTCGCGATCGGGGAGAGCAGCCAGCGGGAGCGGCGGATGCGTTCCATCCTCGCACCGGTGGCCGCGCCGATGCGGACGGCGTAGATGTGGGCGGCGATCTCGGAGAGCACCACCCACAGAAGCGGCATGGTCCCGTGCGCCACCTTCGCCGACAGGGACTCGCCAGCCGCGACGTTCAGCCAGCACGTCACCGCCGTGAGGGCCCAGGGAACGAACCGCACCCACCCCAGGGGCATCCCCATGCGGATGAGCAACAGGTTGGCCACGGTGAACACCGGAATCGCCACGTCGATGCCGACCGGCAGCATCCACGGTGCACCGAATCCCCACCGCTCAGCTGCGGCGGACACCGCGTCGAACGACGATGCCAAGCCGAGTCCGCCGACCGCGCCGGCGGACAGAGCAGCAGCGGCAGCCAGCCACCGTTCCCCCGTGCTCAGAGCGGGGATGCCCCGGTGCTCAGCCGTCGTCGCGGCCGTCTCGGTCCCGCTCACGGCTTCCTCCCCTCGGACGGGGCCGCGCCGACTCGACCGGGGCGGCGGCCGTTGATCTGCTCGCCGGTGCCCGGCACGTTTCCGTGACCGATGCACCAGTCCCAGCCGCTTCGCTTGCACCGGTACATCGCCTCGTCAGCCCGACGCAGCGCGACCGGCAGTCCCGTACCGGGTCCGGTGGCCACCACTGCGCCGATGGATGCGCTGACGGGGAGCTGGGCGTTCTGGTGGGTGACGGGCTCGTTGAGCCGTTCGGCCAGATCGGCCAGCGCAGCGCGGAGGTCGGACTCACCACCGGCGGTGAACACGGCGGTGAACTCGTCTCCGCCAAGCCGGGCCGCCGTCCCCGCGTGGTCGAGCGCCCACCGGGCCAGCCGCCGACCGGTTGCCCGGATGGCCGCGTCACCGGCTGCGTGACCGAACGTGTCGTTCAGCTCCTTGAAGCGGTTCAGGTCCGCCAGCAGCACCGCCCGCGATCCCCGGGACAACAGCTTCCGGGCCCGGGTCTCGAACAGCGCCCGCGTCGGCAACCCGGTCAACGGGTCGCGCCGGGCGCGGCTGAGCTGGCGACGCATCCACACGGTGTGAACGGACCAGCCCGCCGCTACGGTCGCCGCAGCGGCGACCGTGGAGAGAACAGCGCTCATGCCGCCTCACCCTCTCGGCGCACGCGACGACGCCGGGCCGCAGCCCTCAGCATCGGCACGGTGCGTGTCAGGGCCTCGGCGTACAGCGCGTCCCAGGCGGCCACCTCGTCCGACTCGGCCCGCTCTCGCAGGTCCGCCAGGGCCTCTCGCGCGACGTCCATCCGCGCGGCCCGCTCCTCGTGGGACTCGCCCGGGACACCCACGAACAGCTCCCGGTCGATGCCGAGTGCCAGTTCCGTGAACTCGGAGGCGTTGTAAGCCTCCTGACCAGCAACAAAGGTGCGCATCACTACTCCTGTGCTTGTCGAGCAGGGCAGGGTGCAGCGGTCGGCGTTCCTTGGCCGGGAGACGACCGCGCACGCATCAGCATGCACTAGTGCGCACTAGCTCGCAACCATTGCGGCAGTGCGCAGTAGGGCGCGCTGGTGGATAACCTCGAAGCATGAGCCTTGCCGCGAACGACCCCAGACCCAAGCCGGTGCAGGTTGCGGATGTGCTGCGGAGGCGGATCAGCGAGGGGAGGTACGCGGACGGCAGGTTGCCGGGAACCCGGGAACTGGCCCGCGAATTCGGGATCGCCGGCCAGACGGTGCGCGACGGGCTGGGCATCCTTGTCGCAGAGGGGTTGATCTTCTCTGCGGGGAACCGCGGGTACTTCGTGACGGCGGCCTCAGCAGAGGCGCCGAGTGCTAAGCAGGACACGACCGAAGAGATCAAGGAAATCCGCTCCCAGATTCAGGCATTGGCTGAACGGGTGGCGGCCCTCGAAGGACGCGCCACCTCAGGCAGTGCGTGATCTGGAAAACACTGTGAAGCTGGGGCCGGCTGTCGAGAAGTGACAGTGGGGGTGTCAGAGAGCCGGGCACGGTGACACCTCAGATGCCCCCACACTGTCCTCTTGCGTGTCCCCCCGAAGGAACGGCAAGACTCACGACAGGCAGCCAAGGGAGGGCACATGGCAGACGACAGGCCGGCGTGGGCACACCGCATCGTGGCCGAACGGCAAGCACGGGACTGGTCTCAGCTTCAAGCCGTACGCGCCCTCAGAGCCCACGCACCGAGCGAGCTGCCCAGCGAAGAGTCGATGGTCCGCCAGTGGAAGCGCTGGGAAGCCGGCTCCATGCCCGGCGACTTCTACCGCCCCATCATCGCGGCGACCTTCGGCACCGTGACACACGCGATCTTCCCCGCCCCATCCCGTCGTGACGGCAACGCCGAAATCGTCGCCGCGAGCGGCATGGAGACGCTGGAAATCGTCAGCCGCCTGAACCGCTCCGACGTCGACGCCGCCACCCTGGACGCGCTGCGCATCACCGTCGACCGGCTCTGCTCGGAGTACCCGTTCATGCCGAGCGAGCAGCTGCTCGTAGAGGGCCGGCAGTGGCTCCGCCGCGTGGTGGACCTGCACTCCAAGAGCCTCACGCTAGCCCAGCACCGCGAAGTGCTCGCGCTTTCTGGGTGGCTGGCGCTCCTGGTCGGCTGCGTCGAGTACGACATGGGCAACCGCCACGGCGCTGAGTCCACGCGCCGGGCTGCGCTCTCACTCGCCACTGAGACCGACCACAGCGAGCTCACCGGATGGGCCCACGAGATGCGCGCCTGGTTCGCCCTCACAACAGGCGACTACCGAGGCGTCATCGCCGCCTCCCAAGCTGGCGCCGAACATGCCGCGAACCACGGTGTCGCTGTGCAGCTAGTGTCCTGAGTCGTTTGTTCGGTTGCGGTTGTAGGGTGGGGCGATGCCTGGTCCGAAGCCGTTGCTGCTGGAGCTGTCTGATCACGAACGCCGTGTCCTGCGGGGCTGGTTGCGCAAACGGACGGCCTCGCAGGCTCTGGTGCTGCGGTCGAGGATCGTCCTGGCGTGTGCCGAGGGTCGACCGAACGCGCAGGTCGCGGATGACCTGGGGATCTCGCGGGAGACGGTGCGGAAGTGGCGCTCGAGGTTCGTCGCGGACCGGTTGGAGGGTCTGGTGGACCTTCCGCGTTCGGGGGCGCCCCGAAAAATCTCCGACGAGCAGGTCGAGGCCATGGTCGCCAGGACCCTTGGCCAGGCGCCGCCGTCGGGTGATTCGCACTGGTCGACGCGGTCGATGGCCCAGGTCGAGGGCATGTCGCAGTCGGCCGTCTCGCGGATCTGGCGGGCGTTCGGCCTCAAGCCGCACATCGTTGAGACGTGGAAGCTCTCGACCGACCCGCAGTTCGTCACCAAGGTCCGCGACGTGGTCGGCATCTACCTCTCGCCCCCGGAGAACGCCCTGGTCCTGGCGGTGGACGAGAAGTCGCAGATCCAGGCTCTGGACCGCACCCAGCCCGTGCTGCCCCTGGCGCCGACGGTCCCGGCGAGGATGACGCACGACTACGTCCGGCACGGCACCACCAGCCTGTTCGCCGCCCTGGACATCGTCTCCGGCTCGGTCATAGCCCAGCACTACCGACGCCACCGCGCCCAGGAGTTCCTCCGCTTCCTGAAGACCATCGACGCCGCCGTGCCCAAGCACCTCGAACTCCACCTGGTCCTGGACAACTACGCCACCCACAAGACCGAAGCGGTCAAGAAGTGGCTGCTGCGACACCCCCGCTTCCACCTGCACTTCACCCCCACCTCCGCCTCCTGGCTCAACCTCGTCGAGCGCTGGTTCGCCGAGCTGACCTCCCGCAAACTCCGCCGCTCGACCCACCGCAGCGTGATCGAACTCGAGCGGGACATCCGCGGCTGGATCAACGAGTGGAACAAGAACCCCAAGCCGTTCATCTGGACCAAGACCGCAGACGAGATCCTCGAAACCCTCGCCGCATACTGCACACGAACTAACGACTCAGGACACTAGCGGCTCAGGAAGCGAAGGCGTGGGCCCGCATAGGGGACCGCCGACAGGTCGAGGTGACGCTCGACCGAGGCCGCCGCCTCCTGGAAGGCATGCCGCTTCAAGAAAACCTGGACAACCACTTCGTGGTCGACCCTGCGAAGTTCGATTTCTACGCGATGGACTGCTACCGCCTCGTCGGCGAGAACAAGCTCGCCCGTAATCTCGCCGAACAAGTCCTCCGCGACGGCACCGACTTCGACGGCACAGAACGCTCCCCCATGCGCAACGCCGAAGCCCGCGTAACGCTTGGCGTAACAGCGGCTCGTCAAGGTGATCTAGAGCAGGCGCTAGCCTTTGGCAACCATGCACTCCAGGGCGATCGGCAATCTATGCCGTCGTTGCTCATGACAAGTCGCGAGTTGGCGGCGGAGGTGCGGCGGTCCTACGCAAGCGACCCTGCGGCCCATGAATATCTGAGCCGACTACGTGTGCTTGGAACAACTCAGGCCACCTTCTATTCGCCGCAGGGGTTGTAGTTCTGGATAATATGGCCATCGCGAGTACTGCATTTCGTGCTGCGGCCGAGTTGGCGTACTGAGACTAGAAAGGGGGCTCGTTGGCCATTGCCAGAATTTTCTCAGCCAGTTCCTTGTTGCCAAGTTTCCGAACTTCTTTACTGTAGTTCGAATGCTCGCCCCAAGGGATTCCGTCAATAATCGCTCTCGTGAAATATTCGGCAGATTCGTGGCTCTGAATGTGGTCGACCACATTCTTGAGTCGGTACCATTTCCCGGCGGCTACTGCTTTAAGGATCTCTTTGGCGTCGCCTTCCTGGCCCGCTTTCCGGAGATAGGTCACAATCTCGATGAGCTCGTTGCTTCGCCGCCCTAGTCCGATGTGCCTGAGAATCTTCTTTGCATCACCAGATAGTGTGGCACTCCGGAGTTGCTGCACTATGGACTGAATATTTTTAGGCGGGTGTATTCTTGCAATGTTCGCGAGGTAAGCATCGGCATGTTCCTCTATTTCCGCTCGGCGCATGGCAACGACGATTGCAGGTGTTGACGTTGTCCCGTGAATCCGTGCTGTGTGCGCGAGAAGTGACCCAACAGTTCGATCGTTATCCGATACTACCCACAGCACAGGCTCGCCCCGTGGGTCGATAGGTTTATCCTGGGGGAACTCGTTATTTAGTACTGCGAGAGTCTGAACTATCGACTGCGGGCTATCTTGGGCAGCTCTTCTCATGAGATCGCTGACAGACATCTCGGCCCGCAGCATGGGTTCTACTATCTGCGGGAGCCAGAACGCCGTCGGGGTTTCGGTCGAATTTTCCACTATCTCAATGAGATCGTACATTTGAGCTAGCTTAAGCGCCTCAAGATTCCATGGAATTTCTCTTTCTGGGGTAACGGCTGGTGCGTAATGAGTGGAATGTTTATTTTTCGCGTTCCTGGCGAAGTTTGTCACGCGTTCACGCCAGATTCCTTGAGCTATCTCCTGCGGGGGGAGTGGCGTTCCGTTAACCCTCGCGTGCTCCGCTAGTGCTTCCACGATTGACAATACTTCAAGCAAGTTGAGTGAGCTTTTACCTGAAATCTTGTCCTGAATAGTGGAACGTGCCATCGGGCGGTCTCGTCCTTGCCGCCCGATCAGGTGCTCAATCCTGCGGATGCTGGGATTTCCTGCCCGTACTCGCAGCTCCTGAAGCTGTTTCGCCAAGCTCACGTGTTGTCCCCCTGTTGCTGTCCGCAGGTGTCCGGCTCTGGCCGAGACTGTCCGGGCCTGTCCGGGCCTGTCCGGTGAATGCTTGAGCATCTTAGGTGGCCTGCTGGTGAGCTGTCCGGCATTCGCTGGGTTTGGCCGAGCGCATAGCGTTCGTTGCCTCGGACAGGTTGCCTTCATCCAGAAGACAGCGTCGCCCCCGTCGTGGCTGACAGGGGCGACACCGACTCGTGTGGCCAGGGCAACTGAGACGGCCCCTGGCCCTTCATTGGAGGAGCAACGTGTCGAAGCCCGAGACCCCTTCCATGGGGAAGCGTAAGGACGGAGACCCCCAATGGGTCAACCGCTGGGTGCCCTTGGTGACTGCACTTACAGGGGTGATCGGGGCGCTCGCAGCCTTGGTCAGCGCCGTTCGTGGCTGACTGAATAGGGCCCCCTGTGGGACAGGCTTTCCCACAGGGGGCCCTGGGCGGACGGCCTGACTGGGGTCGCTGTGGACGACATGTGGACGGGGCAGGCGTCCATGCGGGGAGTGTGGAACAAAGGGGCAGGCCAGACCAGCGGCCTCGGTGGCACGCGCAGCAGACTGTAAATCTGCCGGCTCAGCCTTCCCAGGTTCGAATCCTGGCGCCGCCACAGGACCTGAAACGGCCCCTGATCCAGCGATCAGGGGCCGTTCTGGTGTGCGGAGCCGACGGTCAGGCGAGCTGCTTCTCCTCGGCGAGATCGAGGATCATGGTCCGAGGGGTACCGACGAGCGCGGGAGCGTTCTCGGGAGCGGGCCAGATGCGGGTGCGGAGGGTGGTGGCCCACGCCTCGGCCGCCTCCACGGTGTCGAAGTCCAGTTCCACGACGATGTACGCGGGGTCGTCGACCGGGCGGTGAATGCGGTGGTGGCGCACCCCTGCCCGCCGACGCTGGTCGGAAAGGCGGTCGAACGCCGCCTTCCACCGGCCGTAGTCGGTGACCGGGTGCTCGATGTGCAGCGTCGGCATGGTGGCCCCTTCCGAGCGTGCCCCTCTTTCCATGCTCCGGCGGTCCCGAAGGGCTGTCCAGTCAGGGCAGGGCGGCGGTGACGGCGGTGGGGACGGGGGTCTCGCCGCTGACGAGGTTGAGGGTGAGGCCGGCGGTGCGGGGTTCGTCGAGGAGGGCGACGAGGACGGCCGCCACGTCGTCGCGCGGCACCTCGGCGCGTTCGGCGTCCGGGCCGAGGTGGACGCGGCCGGTGCCGGGCGCGTCGGTGAGGCGGCCGGGACGCAGGATCGTCCAGTCGACGTCGGTCCGGGCGCGCACGGCGGCGTCGGCGGCGCCCTTGGCGCGGAGGTAGGCGGCGAAGACCTCGTCCATGCCGGGCGGCGGCTCCTCGTCGACCCGCATGGCCGAGACGACGATCAGGCGGCGGACGCCGGCCCGGGCGGCGGCCTCGGCGAAGAGCTCGGCGCCCCGGCGGTCCATCGTCTCCTTGCGGGCCGCTCCGCTGCCCGGCCCGGCTCCGGCGGCGAAGACGGCGGCGTCGGCGCCCGCGAGGTGACCGGCGACCTCCGCGACGGGAGCGGACTCCAGGTCGCAGACGACGGGTTCGGCCCCGGCCGCCCGGACGGTGTCGGCCGCCTCCGGGCGCCGGATCAGGCCGACCGCCTCGTCGCCGCGTGCGGTGAGCAGCTGTTCGAGCCGCACCGCGATCTGTCCGTTGCCCCCTGCGATGACTGTGCGCATGCGTCCGACGGTACGTCACCCGGGCTCTGGCGCGGTGTCATCTCTGCGCCTGTCGCGGCAGGTCGAGCCCGGCGGCGTCGGCCGCGTCGCAGAACTCCCGCACCGCGCTGGTGCGGGCGACCACGCGGCCCCGGTGGAGCACGACGCGGCTGTACCCCAGCGACAGGACGCCCGGCACCGTCTGCCCTCGGACGGCCAGCAGTTCGGCCGGGAAACCGGCCTCGACGCGCACCGGGGGGAGCCCGAGGGCCCGTCGGGCGTGGGTGCTGACGGCCGCGTAGGCGTCCTCGGGGCTGGCCTCGGCGCGGGACGCCAGGAGGAAGGCGGCCTCCAGGGGGTCGCCGCGCCCGACGGGGTTGGCGGCGTCGCGCAGGGCGCCGCTGCCCGCCGCGACGTGGACGCCCGCCGCGCGGAGCAGCCGCAGTGGCACCCAGCCGCTCGCGTCGGGGTGGCCCGCCGAGCCGTCGAGCGCGCAGCCGCCCTGGGGCAGGGTGACGACGCTGACGCCGGAGGCGGCGAGCCGTCCGGCGAGGTGGGCGGCGACGTCGTGCGGGAGCCGGGCGAGCCCGCAGCAGGGGCCGATGGTGACGTGGGGCCGCAGCCCGCCGGCCATCGCGGCGAGCCGGGCGAGCCGGGCCGGTTCGGGGGCGTCGGTGTGGAGGTCGACGGCGCGGCCGTGTTCGGCGGCGAGCTCGAGCACGGCCTCGGCGTGGCCCGACGGGTCGGGGTCGAGGTCGGGGCAGCCGCCGACGACGTCCACGCCCATGCGGAGGGCGTCGCGGAGCATGGCCAGCCCGTCGGCTCCGGCCGTGCCGGTGAGTTGGCGAGGCACGGCGACGACGCGCAGCTCCGTCAGCCCCCGCAGCGCGCGGCGGGCGCCGAGGACGGCCTGGAGCGAGCGGAGTCCGGCGACGTCGCCGATGCGCACGTGGGTGCGGATGGCGGTGGCGCCGTGGCCGAGTTGCAGGAGCGCGGCCTGGGTGGTGCGGCGCTGGATGTCGACGGGTTCCAGGGAGGGCGGTCCGTCGGTGTCGGCGGTCAGGGCGCTGTCGTGGTGGGCGTGGGGCTCGGCGGGGGCGGGCAGCAGGAGGTATCCGCCCAGGTCGAGGCGGGTGCCCCGGGCGCGGGAGTCCGCGTCGGCGAGGCTTCCGGCCGTGCCGACGGCCTCGATGCGGCCGCCGGTGACGCGGACGTCGACGGTTCTGCCGTCGGCGAGACGGGCGCCGCTGAGGACCAGGCCACCCGACTCCGCGCTCGCTCCGGCGCGTTCGTGGCGCCCGGGTTCCTGGGGCTGGCTGTCCGGCATCGGGCTCCCGCTGGGTGCTGTCCCTCGGTCGAGGAGTGTCTGTGGGGGCGCCCCGGGCCGACGGTGTGGCGCGGTGAAGTGCACGTTCCGTGGGCAGGGTCGGACCGAGCGTAGGACGCGGGGGGTGTCCGGGGCGGGCAGTCGCGGGGCGGTCGGCAAAAGTCGTACCGGAAGGGACGGCTCCGGCGGGTGCTCGGAGGGTGGCCGCGAGGGGCTCCGAGGGCGTCCGGGAGGGGCGCCTCACAGGGACGATACGGATTTCACCTTCGGCGGCGGAGCGTGTAGTGTCTTCCTCGCTCGCCCCAATAGCTCAGTCGGCAGAGCGTCTCCATGGTAAGGAGAAGGTCAACGGTTCGATTCCGTTTTGGGGCTCTGGTGTGAGAGGCCGTCCGCCCGGTGGCGGGGGGCCGGTCACATCGTGGCGGCGTAGCTCAGTCGGTAGAGCAAACGGCTCATAATCGTTGTGTCACCGGTTCAAGTCCGGTCGCCGCTACTCACCACTCAGTAGCCGATTGTGGGGTCGGTCCTTCGATCGGCTACTCTTTCTGCGTTAAACACCATTCGTTCGCGTCAAGGAGCACTCAACGTGGCTGCCACGGACGTCCGCCCGAAGATCACGCTGGCCTGCGTGGAGTGCAAGGAGCGGAACTACATCACCAAGAAGAACCGGCGTAACAACCCGGACCGTCTTGAGATGAAGAAGCACTGCCCGCGCTGCAACTCGCACACCGCGCACCGCGAGACGCGCTGATCACTGGGCTGATCACAGCAATCGTCGAGGCCGTCCCCGTCGCCGGGGGCGGCCTCACGGCGTTCGTCGTCCCCGTGCCCGGTCGCAGTCGGCCACGGGGACGACGAACGCCGGGCACCAGCACGCCGGAATCCAGCAGGAGGTAGCGGGCCATGGCCCTCGACCAGTCGTTCGTCGGGCGGAGCTACCCGCCCACCGCGCCCTACGAGGTCGGCCGGGAGAAGATCCGGGAGTTCGCCGAGGCGATCGGCGACGCCCATCCCGCCTACACCGACCCGGAGGCGGCGAAGGCGCTCGGCCACGAGGACGTCATCGCGCCGCCCACCTTCGTGTTCAGCATCACCTACCGCGCCGCCGCCGAGGTCGTGCAGGACCCGGAGCTCGGGCTGGACTACAGCCGCGTCGTCCACGGCGACCAGCGTTTCGCCTACGTGCGCCCGGTGCGGGCCGGCGACCGGCTCACGGTCACCTCGACGGTCGAGGCCATCCGCTCCATGGCGGGCAACGACATCCTGGACATCCGCGGGGAGGTCCACGACGAGCTGGGCGAGCTCGTCGTGACCGCCCACACGAAGCTGGTCGCCCGCGCGGCGGCGGAGGAGAGCTGAGATGGCCGCCACACTTCGCTACGCCGACGTCGAGCCGGGCACCGAGCTGCCCGCGCGGAGCTTCCCGGTCACCCGGGAGACGCTGGTGCGGTACGCCGGCGCCTCCGGTGACTTCAACCCGATTCACTGGAACGAGCGGTTCGCCCGCGAGGTGGGCCTGCCGGACGTCATCGCGCACGGCATGTTCACGATGGCCTCGGCCGTCCGCGTCGTCACGGACTGGGTCGGAGACCCGGGCGCCGTCGTCGAGTACGGGGTGCGCTTCACCAAGCCCGTCGTGGTCCCGGACGACGGCGGGGGCGCCGTGATCGAGGTCTCCGCCAAGGTCGCCGCGAAGCTCGACGACGAGGCCCGCACCGTCCGCGTCGACCTGACGGCGACTAGCGCCGGGCAGAAGGTCCTCGGCATGTCCCGCGCCGTCGTCCGGCTCGCCTGACCCCGCTCCCCGGCGGTCCCACCCGTACGCTGGTGCCCGTGCAGAAGCTTCTCGACGCCCCGCTCGCCCCGCTGACCACGTTCCGGCTCGGCGGGCCGGCGCGGTGCCTCGTCCACGCCACCAGCGACGACGAGGTGATCGACGCCGTGCGCGCGGCGGACGCCACCGGTACGCCGCTCCTGCTCATCGGCGGCGGCAGCAACCTCGTCATCGGTGACGACGGGTTCGACGGCACCGCCGTCCGCGTCGCGACGACCGGCCTCACCCTGGACGGGACGCGGCTGGAGCTGGCGGCGGGGGAGAACTGGTCGGAGGCCGTCGCCCGCACCGTCGAGGCCGGGCTGGCCGGGGTCGAGTGCCTGGCCGGCATCCCCGGCTCGGCGGGCGCGACGCCGATCCAGAACGTCGGCGCGTACGGGCAGGAGGTCTCGTCCGTCATCACGGAGGTCGTCGCCTACGACCGCGTCGAGGACCGCACGGTGACGATCCCGGCCGCCGAGTGCGGCTTCTCCTACCGGCACAGCCGCTTCAAGGCCGACCCGGACCGCCACGTCGTGCTGCGGGTGCGGTTCTCGCTGGAGGACGCCGACGGGCTCTCCGCCCCGATCCGGTACGCGGAGACGGCGCGGGCCCTCGGCGTCGGGGTCGGGGACCGGGTGCCCGCCGCCCGCGCCCGCGAGACCGTGCTCAAGCTGCGCGCCGGCAAGGGCATGGTGCTCGACCCGGAGGACCACGACACCTGGTCGGCCGGGTCCTTCTTCACCAACCCCGTACTCAGCGAGGCCGAGCACGCCGCGTTCACCGCCCGCGTCGCCGAACGCCTCGGAGCCGACGTCACGGCACCCGCCTGGCCCGCCGGGGAGGGCCGCGTCAAGACCTCGGCCGCCTGGCTCATCGACCACGCGGGTTTCACCAAGGGGTACGGCACCGGCGGAGCCCGCATCTCCAGCAAGCACACGCTGGCCCTGACCAACCGGGGCACGGCCAGCACGGCGGAGCTGCTGGGCCTCGCCCGGGAGGTGCGGGACGGCGTCCGGGCGGCGTTCGGCGTCACGCTCGTCAACGAGCCGGTCACCGTGGGCTGCGCGCTGTAGCCCCGGCCCCCGCTCCGGCCGGGGCACGTCAGGACGCGAGCCAGGCGTCGACCTCCGCCAGCAGCTCCGCCCGCACCGGCCCGGGGGCCAGCGAGCCCCGCAGGGACTGCCGGGCCAGCTCCGCCAGCTCCGCGTCCGTGAAGCCGTGGTGCGCGCGGGCCAGCTCGTACTGGGCGGCCAGCCGCGACCCGAACAGCAGCGGGTCGTCCGCGCCCAGCGCCATCGGCACCCCCGCGTCCCACAGCGTGCGCAGGGGGACGTCCTCGGGCTTGTCGTAGACGCCGAGCGCCACGTTGGACGCCGGGCACACCTCGCACGTCACCCCGGCCTCGGCCAGCCGGGCCAGCAGCCGGGGGTCCTCCGCCGCGCGGACGCCGTGGCCCACGCGGTGGGCCCGCAGGTCGTCCAGGCAGTCGCGCACGCTGCCGGGCCCGTCCAGCTCGCCGCCGTGCGGGGTGGCGGCCAGCCCGCCGTCCCGGGCGATGGCGAAGGCCCGGTCGAAGTCGCGGGCGAAGCCGCGCCGCTCGTCGTTGGAGAGCCCGAAGCCGACGACCCCGCGGTCCCGGTAGCGGACCGCGAGACGGGCCAGGGTGCGGGCGTCCAGCGGGTGCTTCATGCGGTTCGCGGCGACGAGGACCCGGATCGGCAGCCCGGTGGCGCGCTGGGCGGACTCCACGGCGTCCAGGATGATCTCCAGCGCCGGGATGAGGCCGCCGAGCCGTGGCGCGTACGAGGTCGGGTCGACCTGGATCTCCAGCCACCGCGAGCCGTCCGCCACGTCCTCCTCGGCGGTCTCCCGCACGAGCCGCTGGATGTCCTCCGGCTCGCGCAGGCAGGAGCGTGCCATGTCGTAGAGGCGCTGGAAGCGGAACCAGCCGCGCTCGTCCGTCGCGCGCAGCTTCGGCGGCTCCCCGCCGCGCAGGGCGTCCGGCAGGTGGACGCCGTACTTGTCGGCCAGCTCCAGCAGGGTGCTGGGGCGCATGGAGCCGGTGAAGTGCAGGTGGAGATGGGCCTTGGGGAGCAGACGGACGTCACGCACGCGTTCCATCCCAAGATCCTGCCGCATCGGGCGGAGAGCGGGAAGCCGCTTTGCGCACAAGCCGTCCCGTGCGGTATTCGCCGCCCGGGACGGCCTGTGCGTGCCGGGCGGGGCCGGGACGGGCCCTGCCGGGCCGGTGCGCCGCCGCACCGGCCCGGCAGCGGGCTCAGCGGGCCTCGGCGAGCAGCTTCTGGATCCGCGAGACGCCCTCGACGAGGTCCTCGTCGCCCAGCGCGTAGGACAGCCGCAGGTAACCCGGGGTGCCGAACGCCTCACCGGGGACGACGGCGACCTCGGCCTCCTCCAGGATCAGCGCGGCCAGCTCCACCGTGTCGGCGGGCCGCTTGCCCCGGATCTCCTTGCCGAGGAGCCCCTTCACGGACGGGTACGCGTAGAACGCCCCCTCCGGCTCCGGGCAGACCACGCCGTCGATCTCGTTCAGCATCCGCACGATCGTGCGGCGCCGGCGGTCGAAGGACTCCTTCATCTTCGCAACGGCCGTCAGGTCGCCGGAGACGGCGGCCAGGGCGGCGGCCTGCGCCACGTTGCTCACGTTCGACGTGGCGTGGGACTGGAGGTTCGTCGCGGCCTTGACGACGTCCTTCGGGCCGATGACCCAGCCCACGCGCCATCCCGTCATCGCGTACGTCTTGGCGACGCCGTTGACGATCACGCAACGGTCGGCCAGCTCCGGCACGACGACGGGCAGCGAGGAGAACTCGGCGTCGCCGTAGACGAGGTGCTCGTAGATCTCGTCCGTCATCACCCACAGGCCGTGCTCGGCGGCCCAGCGGCCCACGGCCTCAACCTGCTCGCGGGTGTACACGGCGCCGGTCGGGTTGGAGGGGGAGACGAAGAGCAGCACCTTCGTGCGCTCCGTCCGCGCGGCCTCCAGCTGCTCGACGCTCACGCGGTAGCCGGTCGTCTCGTCGGCCACCACCGGCACCGGCACGCCGCCGGCCAGCTTGATCGACTCGGGGTACGTCGTCCAGTACGGGGCCGGGACGATGACCTCGTCGCCCGGGTCGAGCATCGCGGCGAAGGCCTCGTAGATGGCCTGCTTGCCACCGTTGGTGACGAGCACGTTCGCGGCCTCGACCCGGTAGCCGGAGTCACGCAGCGTCTTGTCGACGATGGCGGCCTTCAGCTCGGGCAGGCCGCCCGCCGGGGTGTAGCGGTGGAACTTGGGGTTGCGGCAGGCCTCGACCGCCGCCTCGACGATGTAGTCGGGCGTGGGGAAGTCGGGCTCACCCGCGCCGAAGCCGATCACGGGTCGGCCCGCCGCCTTGAGCGCCTTGGCCTTGGCGTCGACGGCGAGGGTGGCGGACTCGGAGATGGCGCCGACACGCGCCGACACGCGGTTGCCGGACGACGTGGTGGAGGACTGGTCTGAGGGGTTTGCAGCAGTCATGCGAAGCATCGTTGCAGACTCGACGACGGCCGGACACAACGGTTTCACCTGGCGGAAGCCGGGTCGCGGCCCGGGCCGTCCCGGCTGCTCGGCGCACGTCCGCACGTCGACGCCGCCGTCCGTGGGACGCCCGGAGGCGCGGCCGCGCACGTCACGCAGGGCTACCTGTTCGACGGCAGCGCGGTGAGCACGTACACTCTTCCCTCGTTGGCCTTCTCCGACCACGCGTCGGACGCTCAGCCGAGTGTCCGTCATGCGGTAGGTTGAGGGATCGGCAAAGGGTCGTAGCTCAATTGGTAGAGCACTGGTCTCCAAAACCAGCGGTTGGGGGTTCAAGTCCCTCCGGCCCTGCTCCACGCATCTCTTCCACCCCATAGGATGGTGCGTGCAGGCGTACGTACAGAAATGCACCGCCGTGCGGCTGGGCTGAACGTCGCGCGGCCCCCGACCCCGGATCAGGTGAGGACAAGTGGCGGAGATCACGGATACTGCCGAGGTCCCCGAGCCCGGGCGTTCGTCGGATGACAAGAAGCCGCGGCGGGGCGGCAAGCGCGGCAAGAAGGGCCCTCTGGCCCGCCTCGCGCTCTTCTACCGACAGATTGTCGCCGAGCTCCGCAAGGTCGTCTGGCCCACGCGGCACCAGCTCACGACGTACACCACCGTGGTGATCATTTTTGTGCTGATCATGATCGGTATCGTGTTCGTGCTTGACTATGGCTTCAGTGAGGCCGTCAAGTTCGTCTTCGGCTGACACCATCGCGGCGGCGCCGCTCCTGCGGTGCCGGTCCGTATGTTCGACCCCATAGAGCCAGGAAGAAGCAGCTACCGTGTCTGACCCGAACCTGAACGACGCTGTCGAGCCCGCCCAGGGCCGCGAGACCGCGCTCGACTCCGTCGAGGCCGCGGCAGACGACAGCGCCGGCCAGGCCGAGGCCGCGCAGGCCGACCAGGCCGACGACGCTGCGGACGCCACCGCCGAGGCCGACGTCGAGACGGCCGGTGCCGGGGAAGCCCCCGAGGCCGGGCAGGCCGACGACGCCGCCGAGGCGCAGGACGGCACCGAGCAGGCTGACGAGCAGTCCGACGAGCAGTCCGACGAGCAGGCTGAGGACGCCGTCGAGGAGGAGCCCGTCGACCCGGTCGCGGCCCTCCGTGACGAGCTGCGCCACCAGCCCGGCGAGTGGTACGTCATCCACACCTACGCGGGGTACGAGAACCGCGTGAAGACGAACCTGGAGCAGCGGGCCGTCTCGCTCAACGTCGAGGACTACATCTTCCAGGCCGAGGTGCCGCAGGAAGAGGTCGCCCAGATCAAGAACGGCGAGCGCCGCACCGTCCGGCAGAACAAGCTGCCCAGCTACGTGCTGGTCCGCATGGAGCTGACGAACGAGTCGTGGGGCGTCGTCCGCAACACCCCGGGCGTCACCGGCTTCGTGGGCAACGCCTACGACCCGTACCCGCTGACGCTGGACGAGGTCGTCAAGATGCTCGCCCCGGAGGCCGAGGAGAAGGCCGCCAAGGAGGCCGCCGAGGCCGAGGGCCGGCCGGCGCCGAGCCGCAAGCTGGAGGTCCAGGTCCTGGACTTCGAGGTGGGCGACTCGGTCACCGTCACCGACGGACCCTTCGCCACCCTCCAGGCGACGATCAACGAGATCAACCCCGACTCCAAGAAGGTCAAGGGCCTGGTGGAGATCTTCGGGCGCGAGACCCCGGTCGAGCTGAGCTTCGACCAGATCCAGAAGAACTGAGCGCACCGAGCGCACCAGGAAGGGCCCCGGCGACGGTTCCACCGTCCGGCGGGGCCCTTCCGCGTGTCCGGGCCGGGGCCCCGTCGACCCGGTCCGGCCTGCCCGGTTTCGTGGTACGGCGGGCCATTCGCTATCGTGGTGCGGTATGCCTCCATCCGGATGACGGATGGTGGGCGAACCACTCTCACTCAAGACCCGGAGAGAGCATGCCTCCCAAGAAGAAGAAGGTCACGGGGCTGATCAAGCTCCAGATCCAGGCCGGCGCCGCCAACCCGGCTCCGCCGGTCGGCCCCGCGCTGGGCCAGCACGGCGTCAACATCATGGAGTTCTGCAAGGCCTACAACGCCGCGACCGAGTCGCAGCGCGGTTGGGTCATCCCGGTGGAGATCACGGTCTACGAGGACCGCTCCTTCACCTTCATCACGAAGACCCCGCCGGCCGCGAAGATGATCCTCAAGGCCGCGGGCGTGGAGAAGGGCTCCGGCGAGCCGCACGTCAAGAAGGTCGCGAAGATCACGCGCGACCAGGTGCGGGAGATCGCCACCACCAAGATGCCCGACCTGAACGCGAACGACCTGGACGCCGCCGAGAAGATCATCGCCGGCACCGCCCGTTCCATGGGCGTCACGGTCGAGGGCTGACCGCACCCGGTCACCAGCAGTTCCGTGGAAGGGCCAAGCGCTGGTCCACACCACGACTCCGTACCTGAAACACAGGAGCAGAAGTGAAGCGCAGCAAGAATCTCCGCAGCGCGGACGCCAAGATCGACCGGACGCGGCTCTACGCCCCGCTCGAGGCCGTCCGCCTCGCCAAGGACACGACCGCCGTCAAGTTCGACGCGACCGTCGAGGTGGCCTTCCGCCTGGGTGTCGACCCGCGCAAGGCCGACCAGATGGTCCGCGGCACCGTGAACCTGCCGCACGGCACCGGCAAGACCGCCCGGGTCCTGGTCTTCGCGACCGGTGACCGTGCAGCCGCCGCGGAAGCCGCGGGCGCCGACATCGTCGGCTCCGACGAGCTGATCGACGAGATCTCCAAGGGTCAGCGCCTGAACGAGTTCGACGCGGTCGTCGCCACCCCGGACCTCATGGGCAAGGTCGGCCGCCTCGGCCGCGTGCTCGGTCCGCGTGGCCTGATGCCGAACCCGAAGACCGGCACCGTCACTCCCGACGTCGCCAAGGCCGTCACCGAGATCAAGGGCGGCAAGATCGAGTTCCGCGTCGACAAGCACGCGAACCTGCACTTCATCATCGGCAAGGTGTCGTTCGGTGAGCAGCAGCTCGTGGAGAACTACGCGGCGGCGCTGGACGAGGTCATGCGTCTGAAGCCGTCCGCCGCCAAGGGCCGTTACATCAAGAAGGCCACCATCACCACCACGATGGGCCCCGGCATCCCGGTCGACGGCAACCGCACCCGCAACCTGCTCGTCGAGGACGAGGCCGCCTGAGCCTCCCCGCGACGCCGGTTCGGACGAGCCCCCGCTCCCTGTGGAGCGGGGGCTCGTCCGTTTGTCAGGGACACACAGCGGTGTACTACGGTTGGGACATTCACTGGCACATGTGGGGGGTATACGAATGCGTCGTACACGCACGATGACGTTGAGCGCCGTGAGCCTGACCGCGGCCCTGGTCCTCGGCGGCTGCACCGGGGACGGGGACAGCTCGGACGAGGGCGGCAAGAAGGCGCCGGCACCGTCGAAGACCGCCGAGCAGCGCTCGGCGGTCCAGGCCATGGCGGCCGCCACGAAGAAGACGACCGAGGCGAAGTCCGCCCGCGTCGAGATGACGATGACCGCACCGGGTATGCCCGAGGCGATGGACATGCAGGGCGTCATGTCCTGGGACCCGGTCGCCATCGACTTCACCATGAGCGGTTCGGCGTTCGCGCCCGGCGCGGCGGGCGACCCCTCGGCGCCGTCCGAGATGCGCATGATCATGATCGAGGACGTCATGTACGTCAACGCGGGCGAGGCCATGGCCGCTGAGACCGACGGCAAGTCCTGGCTGAAGATGGACCTCACCGCCCTGGCCGAGCAGTCCGGCGACGAGGCGCTCGCCGACCAGATGACGGGCGGCCTGGACGACATGGGCCGCAGCCCGGCCGAGCAGATGGCCCTCCTGCTGGACTCGCCGAACATCGAGCACGTCGGCGAGGAGCAGCTGGACGGTGCCACCACGCAGCACTACCAGGGCACCATGACCGTCGAGGAGATGCTGGAGATCGAGGCGGAGGAGTCCGAGTCCGGCGAGTACATGACCGAGGAGGAGCGGACGGAGCTCCTGCAGGGCATGGAGGAGTCCGGCATCAAGGGCATGGACCTCGAGGTCTGGATCAACGAGGACGACATGCCGGTTCAGCTGACCATGGTGATGGACAGCCCCGAGGGCAGCGTCGAGGTCACTCAGCGCATCACCGACTACGGCGTGACGGTGGCGCCCGAGGCTCCGCCGGCCGACGAGACGATCGACTTCATGGAGATGATGGAGGAGCTCGGCGGTCCCGGGGCCATGGAGCCCGGCGCGGTCTGACGTGCACGGCTTCCGGTCCGACGTCATGGCGCCCGTGCCGTGACGTCGGACCGGGAAGCCGGATTTGCCACCGCCGTGACGCCCCCCGTACAGTGTCGCGGTAGCCAAAGACCGCTGGTCGTTGCTGCGCGCCGTCGTCACAGTCGGAGCGCGGTGGCCTAAGGATTCGCTCGTAGGAGCGGACGGCCCGTGCAGGCACGTGAGGTTCATACTCCGGTACGGGCAGTGTTCCGTACTGTCGAGTCACGCCCCGTGCGCCTGCGCACCGGGGCGTTTCGCTTGTGTGCAGCTCCTTCCTGAAGTGCCCGATGGGGCGGTCCGGCGCGACGGGCCGGTCGGCAGACCGGCCGAGGACCAACACCCGGAAGGAGGCGCGAGGCTCATGGCGACGCCCGACAAGGTCGCAGCCGTTGAGGAGATGACGGAGAAGTTCCGCAACTCCAACGCCGCTGTGGTCACCGCGTACACCGGACTTTCCGTGGCACAGCTCAAGGAGCTGCGCCGCTCGCTCGGTGACAACGCCCAGTACCGTGTGGTGAAGAACACGCTGACCAAGATCGCGGCCAAGGAGGCCGGGGTCACCACGCTCGACGAGTTCCTGACGGGCTCGACGGCGGTCGCCTTCGTGACCGGTGACCCGGTCGAGGCGGCGAAGGGTCTGCGTGACTTCGCCAAGACCAACCCCGCTCTCGAGCTGAAGGGCGGTGTCCTTGACGGCAAGGCACTGTCCGCGGACGAGATCAAGAAGCTTGCGGACCTCGAGTCCCGCGAGGTGCTGCTCTCCAAGCTGGCCGGTGGCATGAAGGCGTCCATGGCCAAGGCCGCGGCGACCTTCCAGGCCCCGCTCACGAAGTTCGTCCGCACCGCGGACGCGCTGCGTGCCAAGCAGGACGAGCAGGGCGGTGCCGGTACGCCGGCTCCCGCCGAGGCCGCGGAGTAACCGAACTTCCGGCTACCGCGCAGCCCAGCGGGCCCCCCGTACGCCCGCCGACATGTACGACATCCGGCACCAGCCGAACGAGTGGAAGGACGCCATCATGGCGAAGCTCAGCCAGGACGAGCTGCTCGCGCAGTTCGAGGAGATGACCCTCATCGAGCTCTCCGAGTTCGTCAAGAAGTTCGAGGAGAAGTTCGACGTCGAGGCCGCCGCCCCGGCCGCCGTCGTCGCCGCTGCCCCGGGTCAGGGTGGTGGCGCCGCCGCCGCCGAGGAGGAGAAGGACGAGTTCGACGTCGTCCTCACCGCCGCCGGTGACAAGAAGATCCAGGTCATCAAGGTCGTGCGCGAGCTCACCTCCCTCGGCCTGAAGGAGGCCAAGGACCTGGTCGACGGTGCGCCGAAGCCGGTTCTGGAGAAGGTCGCCAAGGACGCCGCGGACAAGGCCAAGGAGTCCCTCGAGGGCGCCGGCGCCAGCGTCGAGGTCAAGTGACCCGCTGAACCCCTGCGGGGTGTGTGCCGACACGGCACGCGGCCCGCTCGCCCAGGGCGATCACCCATCCGGGTGGTCGCCCTTCGGCGTTCCCGCACCCCTACGACCGGGGGGTTTCCGGGCTACCCGGGAGTCACCCACTCGATCGCGCCGCGCTCTCCTTGCCTTCGCTGCTGCCAAGGGTAGGGTGATCACCGGCGTTCGGCCCGGCACCCCTGGAGGGGGGCGGCGGGGTCGGCGAGGGGGTGGTCGTCCAGGCCGCCGGCGGCTGCCGTCGCGGGCGTGACCACCGCAACCGAGCGCGGGGCCTTGACGTACGGCCTCCGGGCACGCGATTCTCACAAGCGCCCGAGGTGCCGAGAAGCACTGGTTCGGAGTTCCGCGGAACCCGAGGCATGGAATCTCGGTGATGTGGGAAGCCTTGCGGCAGACGCCGAGGGACGGCCGCCAGGCCGGATCGAGACGCCGCGCGAGAGCTGTGCCGTACGAGAAGCAGTACCGAGAAGCAGCACCGAGACAGACAACCGAGGAAGAGACTCCCGGAGGGAGAGAGAGGCCCTGCGCCGATCTCCGATGTTCCGCTCTGGACATCAGTGTGCCTTGTGGCTACACTGACCCTTTGCGCTGCCTTATAGCTGCTCCCTGCCCGTCACCAGGGGCACCGGTATGCGCGTAGTGAGTCCGAGCCCTCGGAAGGACCCCCTCTTGGCCGCCTCGCGCAACGCCTCGACCGTCAATTCGAACAACGGCGCCAGCACCGCACCGCTGCGTATTTCCTTTGCGAAGATCAAGGAGCCTCTCGGGGTTCCCAACCTCCTCGCGCTCCAAACCGAGAGCTTCGACTGGCTGCTCGGCAACGACGCCTGGAAGGCGCGGATCGAGGCTGCGCTCGACCGGGGGGAGGACGTCCCCACGAAGTCCGGTCTTGAGGAGATCTTCGAAGAGATCTCCCCGATCGAGGACTTCTCCGGGTCGATGTCGCTGACCTTCCGCGACCACCGCTTCGAGCCCCCGAAGAACTCCATCGACGAGTGCAAGGAGCGCGACTTCACGTACGCCGCTCCGCTCTTCGTCACCGCCGAGTTCACCAACAACGAGACCGGCGAGATCAAGTCCCAGACGGTCTTCATGGGCGACTTCCCGCTCATGACGAACAAGGGCACTTTCGTCATCAACGGCACCGAGCGTGTCGTCGTCTCGCAGCTGGTGCGCTCCCCGGGCGTGTACTTCGACAGCTCGCTCGACAAGACGTCCGACAAGGACATCTTCTCCGCCAAGGTCATCCCCTCCCGGGGCGCCTGGCTGGAGATGGAGATCGACAAGCGCGACATGGTCGGTGTGCGCATCGACCGCAAGCGCAAGCAGTCCGTCACCGTGCTGCTGAAGGCCCTGGGCTGGACGACCGAGCAGATCCTGGAGGAGTTCGGTCAGTACGAGTCCATGCGCGCCACCCTGGAGAAGGACCACACCCAGGGGCAGGACGACGCCCTGCTGGACATCTACCGCAAGCTGCGTCCGGGCGAGCCGCCGACCAAGGAGGCCGCCCAGACCCTGCTGGAGAACCTCTACTTCAACCCCAAGCGCTACGACCTCGCCAAGGTCGGCCGCTACAAGATCAACAAGAAGCTCGGTGGCGACGAGCCGCTGGACTCCGGCGTGCTCACCAGTGCCGACATCATCGCCACGATCAAGTACCTGGTGAAGCTGCACGCCGGCGAGACCGAGACGGTCAGCGCCGAGGGTGACGAGATCGTCGTCGAGACCGACGACATCGACCACTTCGGCAACCGCCGCCTGCGCAACGTCGGCGAGCTGATCCAGAACCAGGTCCGCACCGGCCTCGCCCGCATGGAGCGCGTGGTCCGCGAGCGCATGACCACGCAGGACGTCGAGGCGATCACGCCGCAGACCCTGATCAACATCCGGCCGGTCGTCGCCTCCATCAAGGAGTTCTTCGGCACCAGCCAGCTGTCCCAGTTCATGGACCAGACGAACCCGCTGTCGGGCCTGACCCACAAGCGCCGTCTGTCCGCCCTGGGTCCCGGTGGTCTGTCCCGTGAGCGGGCCGGCTTCGAGGTCCGTGACGTGCACCCGTCGCACTACGGCCGCATGTGTCCGATCGAGACGCCGGAAGGCCCGAACATCGGTCTGATCGGCTCGCTCGCCTCCTACGGCCGGGTCAACGCCTTCGGCTTCGTGGAGACCCCGTACCGCAAGGTGGTGGACGGCGTCGTCACCGACGAGGCCCACTACCTCACGGCGGACGAGGAGGACCGGTACGTCATCGCCCAGGCGAACGCCCCGCTGACCGACGACATGCACTTCGCCGAGGGCCGCGTCCTGGTCCGCCGGCGTGGTGGCGAGGTCGACTACGTCACGGGCAACGAGGTCGACTACATGGACGTCTCGCCGCGCCAGATGGTGTCGGTCGCGACGGCCATGATCCCCTTCCTCGAGCACGACGACGCCAACCGCGCGCTCATGGGCTCGAACATGATGCGCCAGGCGGTGCCGCTGCTGAAGTCGGAGTCGCCGCTGGTCGGCACCGGCATGGAGTACCGCTCCGCGGTCGACGCCGGTGACGTCATCAAGGCCGAGAAGGACGGCGTCGTCCAGGAGGTCTCCGCCGACTACGTCACGGTGGCCAACGACGACGGCACGTACACGACCTACCGCGTCGCCAAGTTCTACCGCTCCAACCAGGGCACCTCCTTCAACCAGAAGGTGATCGTCGACGAGGGCGCCCGCGTCATCGAGGGCCAGGTCCTGGCCGACGGCCCGTCCACCGAGAACGGTGAGATGGCGCTCGGCAAGAACCTCCTCGTCGCGTTCATGCCCTGGGAGGGCTACAACTACGAGGACGCGATCATCCTGTCGCAGCGCCTCGTGCAGGACGACGTCCTCTCCTCGATCCACATCGAGGAGCACGAGGTCGACGCCCGCGACACCAAGCTCGGCCCGGAGGAGATCACCCGGGACATCCCGAACGTCTCCGAGGAGGTCCTGGCCGACCTCGACGAGCGCGGCATCATCCGCATCGGTGCCGAGGTCGAGGCCGGCGACATCCTGGTCGGCAAGGTCACCCCGAAGGGTGAGACCGAGCTGACGCCGGAGGAGCGCCTCCTGCGCGCGATCTTCGGTGAGAAGGCCCGTGAGGTCCGTGACACCTCGCTGAAGGTGCCGCACGGCGAGACCGGCAAGGTCATCGGCGTCCGCGTCTTCGACCGCGAGGAGGGCGACGAGCTGCCCCCGGGCGTGAACCAGCTGGTCCGCGTCTACGTGGCGCAGAAGCGCAAGATCACCGACGGTGACAAGCTCGCCGGCCGCCACGGCAACAAGGGCGTCATCTCCAAGATCCTTCCGGTCGAGGACATGCCGTTCACCGAGGACGGCACCCCGGTCGACGTCATCCTCAACCCGCTCGGCGTCCCGTCCCGGATGAACCCGGGCCAGGTGCTGGAGATCCACCTCGGCTGGCTGGCCTCCCAGGGCTGGAAGGTCGAGGGCAGCGAGGAGTGGATGGAGCGGCTGAAGGCCATCGGTGCCGACGAGGTGGCCCCGGGCACCAACGTCGCCACCCCGGTCTTCGACGGCGCCCGCGAGGACGAGCTGACGGGTCTGTTCGAGCACGCCATGCCCAACCGGGACGGGGACCGCGTGGTCCTGCCCTCCGGCAAGGCCAGGCTCTACGACGGCCGCTCGGGCGAGCCGTTCCCGAAGCCGATCTCCATCGGCTACATGTACATCCTCAAGCTGCACCACCTGGTGGACGACAAGCTCCACGCCCGGTCCACCGGCCCGTACAGCATGATCACCCAGCAGCCGCTGGGTGGTAAGGCCCAGTTCGGTGGCCAGCGCTTCGGTGAGATGGAGGTGTGGGCACTGGAGGCGTACGGCGCCGCCTACGCCCTCCAGGAACTGCTGACCATCAAGTCCGACGACGTCACCGGCCGTGTGAAGGTCTACGAGGCCATCGTCAAGGGCGAGAACATCCCCGAGCCCGGCATCCCCGAGTCCTTCAAGGTGCTCATCAAGGAGATGCAGTCGCTCTGCCTCAACGTGGAGGTGCTCTCCTCGGACGGCATGTCGATCGAGATGCGTGACACCGATGAGGACGTCTTCCGCGCCGCGGAAGAGCTCGGCATCGACCTGTCCCGGCGCGAGCCGAGCAGCGTCGAAGAGGTCTGACGGGTGGCCGGGGAGCCGCTGACAGCGGCTCCCCGGCACTCCCCGGACCCCCGTTCAGACCACCATTGACACGACCCTGAGAGGGATTGACGAGAGTGCTCGACGTCAACTTCTTCGACGAACTGCGGATCGGCCTCGCCACCGCTGACGACATCCGTCAGTGGTCCCACGGCGAGGTCAAGAAGCCGGAGACCATCAACTACCGCACCCTCAAGCCGGAAAAGGACGGGCTCTTCTGCGAGAAGATCTTCGGCCCCACCCGGGACTGGGAGTGCTACTGCGGCAAGTACAAGCGCGTCCGCTTCAAGGGCATCATCTGTGAGCGCTGCGGCGTCGAGGTGACCCGCGCCAAGGTGCGCCGTGAGCGGATGGGCCACATCGAGCTCGCCGCCCCCGTCACGCACATCTGGTACTTCAAGGGCGTCCCGTCCCGGCTGGGCTACCTGCTGGACCTCGCGCCGAAGGACCTGGAGAAGGTCATCTACTTCGCCGCGTACATGATCACGTATGTGGACGAGGAGCGCCGCACGCGCGACCTGCCGTCGCTGGAGGCCCACGTCTCCGTCGAGCGCCAGCAGATCGAGCAGCGCCGCGACGCCGACCTGGAGGCCCGCGCCAAGAAGCAGGAGACCGACCTCGCCGAGCTGGAGGCCGAGGGCGCCAAGGCCGACGTCCGCCGCAAGGTGCGCGAGGGCGCCGAGCGCGAGATGAAGCAGCTCCGCGACCGCGCACAGCGCGAGATCGACCGCCTCGACGAGGTGTGGAACCGCTTCAAGAACCTCAAGGTCCAGGACCTGGAGGGTGACGAGCTGCTCTACCGCGAGCTGCGGGACCGCTTCGGCACCTACTTCGACGGCTCCATGGGCGCCGCCGCCCTGCAGAGGCGCCTGGAGACGTTCGACCTGGACGAGGAGGCCGAGCGCCTCCGCGAGATCATCCGCACCGGCAAGGGCCAGAAGAAGACCCGCGCCCTGAAGCGGCTCAAGGTCGTCTCGGCGTTCCTCCAGACGTCCAACAGCCCCAAGGGCATGGTCCTGGACTGCGTCCCGGTCATCCCGCCGGACCTGCGTCCGATGGTGCAGCTGGACGGTGGCCGTTTCGCGACCTCCGACCTGAACGACCTGTACCGCCGCGTCATCAACCGCAACAACCGCCTCAAGCGTCTCCTCGACCTCGGTGCGCCCGAGATCATCGTGAACAACGAGAAGCGGATGCTGCAGGAGGCCGTCGACGCGCTGTTCGACAACGGCCGCCGCGGCCGGCCGGTGACGGGCCCGGGCAACCGGCCCCTGAAGTCGCTGTCCGACATGCTCAAGGGCAAGCAGGGCCGCTTCCGGCAGAACCTGCTCGGCAAGCGCGTCGACTACTCGGCCCGTTCGGTCATCGTCGTCGGCCCGCAGCTCAAGCTCCACCAGTGCGGTCTGCCGAAGGCGATGGCGCTGGAGCTGTTCAAGCCGTTCGTGATGAAGCGCCTGGTCGACCTGAACCACGCGCAGAACATCAAGTCGGCCAAGCGCATGGTCGAGCGCCAGCGCACCGTGGTGTACGACGTCCTCGAAGAGGTCATCGCCGAGCACCCGGTGCTGCTCAACCGTGCGCCGACGCTGCACCGCCTCGGCATTCAGGCCTTCGAGCCGCAGCTCGTCGAGGGCAAGGCCATTCAGATTCACCCGCTCGTGTGCACCGCGTTCAACGCGGACTTCGACGGTGACCAGATGGCCGTCCACCTCCCGCTCTCGGCGGAGGCCCAGGCCGAGGCCCGCATCCTGATGCTGTCCTCGAACAACATCCTCAAGCCCGCCGACGGCCGTCCGGTGACCATGCCCACCCAGGACATGGTGCTCGGCCTCTTCTTCCTCACCAGTGAGGCGGGGGAGCGCGAGGTCGTGGGCTCGGGCCGGTCGTTCGCGTCGACCGCCGAGGCGATCATGGCGTTCGACGCCGGCGAGCTGTCGCTCCAGGCCGAGATCGACATCCGGTTCCCGGTGGGCTCCGTCCCGCCGCTGGGCTGGACGCCGCCGATCCCGGAGGAGGGCGAGTCCGCCTGGCAGCCGGGTGACGGCTTCCGCCTCCGCTCGACGCTCGGCCGGGCGCTCTTCAACGAGCTCCTGCCCGAGGAGTTCCCGTTCGTCAACTACACCGTCGGCAAGAAGCAGCTCTCCCAGATCGTCAACGACCTGGCCGAGCGCTACCCGAAGGTGGCGGTCGCCGCGACGCTGGACAACCTCAAGTCGGCCGGTTACCACTGGGCCACGCGCTCCGGTGTGACCATCGCCATCTCCGACGTCGTCGTCCCCGAGGCGAAGAAGGAGATCATCGCCGGGTACGAGGCGAAGGACGAGAAGGTCCAGAAGCAGTACGAGCGCGGCCTGATCACGAAGAACGAGCGTTCTCAGGAACTGATCGAGATCTGGACCAAGGCGACGAACGAGGTCGCCGAGGCCATGAACGCGAACTTCCCGAAGACGAACGCGATCTTCATGATGGTCGACTCGGGTGCGCGCGGAAACATGATGCAGATGCGTCAGATCGCGGGTATGCGTGGTCTGGTGTCGAACGCGAAGAACGAGACCATCCCGCGTCCGATCAAGTCCTCGTTCCGTGAGGGCCTGTCCGTGCTGGAGTACTTCATCTCCACGCACGGTGCCCGTAAGGGTCTGGCGGACACCGCCCTGCGGACCGCCGACTCCGGCTACCTCACGCGTCGTCTCGTGGACGTCTCCCAGGACGTCATCATCCGCGAGGAGGACTGCGGCACCGAGCGCGGCCTCAAGCTGCCCATCGCCGTCAGGGGCGAGGACGGCGTGCTGCGCAAGACCGAGGACGTCGAGACCAGCGTGTACGCGCGCTGCCTCGCCGAGGACATCGTCGTCGACGGCAAGGTGCTCGGCCCGGCCGGCACCGACCTGGGCGACGTCCTCATCGAGGAGCTCGTCCGGCACGGCATCGAGACGGTCAAGACCCGCTCGGTCCTGACCTGCGAGTCCGCCGTCGGCACCTGCGCCATGTGCTACGGCCGCTCCCTGGCCACCGGCAAGCTGGTGGACATCGGCGAGGCCGTCGGCATCATCGCCGCCCAGTCCATCGGTGAGCCCGGCACCCAGCTGACGATGCGTACCTTCCACACCGGTGGTGTGGCCGGTGACGACATCACCCAGGGTCTGCCGCGTGTCGTCGAGCTGTTCGAGGCGCGCACCCCGAAGGGTGTCGCCCCGATCACCGAGTCGGCCGGCCGGGTGCGGATCGAGGAGACGGAGAAGACGAAGAAGGTCGTCGTCACGCCGGACGACGGCAGCGACGAGATGGCCTACCCCGTCTCCAAGCGTTCGCGTCTGCTCGTGAGCGAGGGCGACCACGTCACCGTCGGTCAGCCGCTGACGGTCGGTGCGGCCAACCCGCACGACGTCCTGCGCATCCTCGGCCAGCGCGCCGTCCAGGTCCACCTGGTCGGCGAGGTGCAGAAGGTCTACAACAGCCAGGGCGTGTCGATCCACGACAAGCACATCGAGATCATCATCCGGCAGATGCTGCGCCGGGTGACGATCATCGAGTCCGGCGACGCCGAGCTGCTGCCCGGCGAGCTGGTCGAGCGGTCGAAGTTCGAGGGCGAGAACCGTCGCGTGGTCCAGGAGGGCGGACACCCGGCCTCCGGCCGTCCGCAGCTGATGGGTATCACCAAGGCCTCGCTCGCGACCGAGTCGTGGCTGTCGGCGGCCTCCTTCCAGGAGACGACCAGGGTCCTGACCGACGCGGCGATCAACGCCAAGTCGGACTCCCTGATCGGCCTCAAGGAGAACGTCATCATCGGTAAGCTCATCCCGGCCGGTACGGGCCTGTCCCGCTACCGCAACATCCGGGTCGAGCCGACCGAGGAGGCGAAGGCCGCGATGTACTCGGCCGTCGGGTACGACGACATCGACTACTCGCCGTTCGGCACCGGCTCCGGCCAGGCCGTTCCGCTGGAGGACTACGACTACGGCCCCTACAACCAGTAGGGCCCACCCGTCGCCGTGGGCGGCACTCCCTCGGGAGTGCCGCCCTTCGGCGTTCTCCGGGGGGAACTCCGCGTGACGCCCGGACGTCCTGGATGATAGGAGCCGTACGCTCCGCAACGTGGGGAGGAGTCGGTCGATGTCACTGAACTGGCCGGGAGGCAGCCAGCCTTACGGGGGTCAGCCCTACGGGGGGCAGCCGTTCATGCGGGCCTCCGACGCCGACCGTGAGCGGGCGGCGGACGTCCTGAAGGCCGGCTACGCCGAGGGGCGCCTGCCCAAGGAGGAGTACGAGGCCCGCCTCCACCGCATCCACGAGGCGAGCACGTACGCCGAGATGCAGCCGCTCATCGCCGACCTGCCGCAGGGGCCGGTCCCCGCGCCCGCGCCCACCCCGTACCAGCGTCCGGTCGAGCCGACGTACCACATCACCCCACCGCGGTACTCCCCCTATCCGGTGCACCCGATGCGCCGCCCGCCGGAGACGAGCGGGTGGGCGACGGCCGCGCTGGTCTGCGCCTGCCTCGTGCCGGCCGTCTACATCACCGCGCTGCCGGCCGTGATCTGCGGCCACGTCGCACGGGCCGACATCCGGCGGACGGGCAAGGAGGGGAACGGCTTCGCGACGGCCGGCATCGTCGTGGGGTACGTCGCCATGGGTTTCGCGGCGCTGATCGCCCTCTTCGCGGTCGCCCTCTCCGTGTGAGCGTTCGCCCCGCCCTCTGGTCGCCGCGCGTGGGGCCCGCTACGGTGAGAGCGCCCGGGTGACGGCGCCCGGGGATTCCGTGCCGCCCGCGCGCGCCGATCGCTTTTGACCGGAGCCGATGCGGTAGGTACGCTCTGACCTTGTGCCTGGGGTGTCCCCTGCGCTGGTTCGTCCCGTTCGTGGACGGCCTCGCGTGACACCAGGATCTGCACTCACTTCTCCCTCCAGAGGAGTCTCCCGCGTCAGTGGGGGGTCTGCAGAATCCGACACACCCGACCGCGTGGGTCGGACAATGTGGCCCAGGTTAGCTTTACCGAGACTGGCACACAGAAACCGGAGAAACTGTGCCTACGATCCAGCAGCTGGTCCGCAAGGGCCGGCAGGACAAGGTCGAGAAGAACAAGACGCCGGCACTCGAGGGCTCTCCTCAGCGTCGTGGCGTCTGCACGCGCGTGTTCACCACCACCCCGAAGAAGCCGAACTCGGCCCTGCGTAAGGTCGCGCGTGTGCGTCTGACCAGCGGGATCGAGGTCACGGCCTACATCCCGGGTGAGGGCCACAACCTGCAGGAGCACTCCATCGTGCTCGTGCGTGGCGGCCGTGTGAAGGACCTGCCGGGCGTTCGCTACAAGATCATCCGTGGCTCGCTCGACACCCAGGGCGTCAAGAACCGCAAGCAGGCTCGCAGCCGCTACGGCGCCAAGAAGGAGAAGTAAGCATGCCTCGTAAGGGCCCCGCCCCGAAGCGCCCGGTCATCATCGACCCGGTGTACGGCACTCCTCTGGTGACCTCCCTGATCAACAAGGTGCTGCTGAACGGCAAGCGCTCCACCGCCGAGCGCATCGTCTACGGCGCCATGGAGGGTCTGCGTGAGAAGACCGGCAACGACCCGGTCATCACGCTGAAGCGCGCTCTGGAGAACATCAAGCCGACCCTCGAGGTCAAGTCGCGTCGTGTGGGTGGCGCCACCTACCAGGTGCCGGTCGAGGTCAAGCCCGGCCGCGCCTCCACGCTCGCGCTGCGCTGGCTCGTCGGCTACTCGCGCGCCCGTCGCGAGAAGACGATGACCGAGCGGCTGATGAACGAGCTCCTCGACGCCTCCAACGGCCTCGGCGCGGCCGTGAAGAAGCGTGAGGACACCCACAAGATGGCCGAGTCCAACAAGGCCTTCGCGCACTACCGCTGGTAGTCGCTACCCCTATCGAGACCGAGAGAAGACTGAAGCCTCATGGCTACCACTTCACTTGACCTGACCAAGGTCCGGAACATCGGGATCATGGCCCACATCGACGCGGGCAAGACGACGACCACCGAGCGGATCCTGTTCTACACCGGTGTCAGCTACAAGATCGGTGAGGTCCACGACGGCGCTGCCACGATGGACTGGATGGCGCAGGAGCAGGAGCGCGGCATCACCATCACGTCCGCCGCGACGACCTGTCACTGGCCGCTGGACGACATCGACCACACCATCAACATCATCGACACCCCGGGCCACGTCGACTTCACCGTCGAGGTGGAGCGTTCGCTGCGCGTGCTCGACGGTGCGGTGACGGTGTTCGACGGTGTCGCCGGCGTCGAGCCGCAGTCCGAGACGGTGTGGCGTCAGGCGGACCGCTACGGCGTGCCGCGCATCTGCTTCGTCAACAAGCTGGACCGGACCGGCGCCGAGTTCCACCGCTGCGTCGACATGATCGTCGACCGCCTCGGTGCGACGCCGCTGGTCATGCAGCTGCCGATCGGCGCGGAGTCCGACTTCAAGGGCGTCGTGGACCTGGTCCGCATGAAGGGCCTCGTCTGGTCCGCCGAGACGGCCCTGGGTGAGGCGTACGACGTCGTCGACATCCCCGACACGCACAAGGAGGCCGCCGAGGAGTACCGCGGCAAGCTCCTTGAGGCCGTCGCGGAGAACGACGAGGAGATGATGGAGCTGTACCTCGAGGGCCAGGAGCCCACCGAGGAGCAGCTCATGGCCGCGATCCGCCGTGTCACCCTCGCGTCCACGGGCGCCGAGGGCACCCCGACGGTCACCCCGGTGTTCTGCGGTACCGCGTTCAAGAACAAGGGCGTGCAGCCCCTGCTCGACGCGGTCGTGCGCTACCTGCCCTCGCCCCTGGACGTCGAGGCCATCGAGGGCCACGACGTCAAGGACGCCGAGCAGGTCATCAAGCGCCGTCCGTCCGAGGAGGAGCCGCTGGCCGCCCTGGCGTTCAAGATCGCCAGCGACCCGCACCTCGGCAAGCTCACCTTCGTCCGGGTGTACTCGGGCCGCCTGGAGGCCGGCACTCAGGTGCTGAACTCCGTGAAGGGCAAGAAGGAGCGCATCGGCAAGATCTACCGGATGCACGCGAACAAGCGTGAGGAGATCGGTTCGGTGGGTGCCGGCGACATCATCGCCGTCATGGGTCTGAAGCAGACCACCACCGGTGAGACCCTCTGCGACGCGTCGTCCCCGGTGATCCTGGAGTCGATGGAGTTCCCGGCCCCGGTCATCCAGGTCGCCATCGAGCCCAAGTCGAAGGGTGACCAGGAGAAGCTGGGCGTCGCGATCCAGCGGCTGGCCGAGGAGGACCCGTCCTTCCAGGTCAACACCGACGAGGAGACCGGCCAGACGATCATCGCGGGCATGGGCGAGCTGCACCTGGACGTGCTGGTCGACCGCATGAAGCGCGAGTTCAAGGTCGAGGCCAACGTCGGCAAGCCGCAGGTGGCCTACCGCGAGACGCTGCGCAAGTCGGTCGACAAGCACGACTACACGCACAAGAAGCAGACCGGCGGTTCCGGCCAGTTCGCGAAGGTGCAGATCCAGATCGAGCCGCTGGAAGGCGACGGCTACGAGTTCGTCAACAAGGTCACCGGTGGCCGCATCCCCAGGGAGTACATCCCCTCGGTGGACGCCGGCTGCCAGGAGGCCATGGAGTTCGGCGTCCTGGCGGGCTACCCGCTCACGGGTGTCCGCGTGACGCTGCTCGACGGTGCCTTCCACGAGGTCGACTCCTCCGAGATGGCCTTCAAGATCGCCGGCTCGATGGCCTTCAAGGAGGCCGCCCGCAAGGCCAGCCCGGCCCTGCTGGAGCCGATGATGAAGGTCGAGGTCACCACGCCCGAGGACTACATGGGCGATGTGATCGGCGACATCAACTCCCGCCGCGGTCAGATCCAGTCCATGGAGGACCGCGGTGGCGCCAAGCTCGTCACGGGTCTGGTGCCGCTGTCGGAGATGTTCGGCTACGTCGGTGACCTGCGGAGCAAGACCTCCGGTCGCGCGAGCTACTCCATGCAGTTCGACTCCTACGCCGAGGTTCCCCGGAACGTCAGCGAGGAGATCATCGCGAAGGCCCGGGGCGAGTGACGTCGGTTCGCCGTCGTAATCTCACCCCTTAGGCTGTAGCACAACGGCATTCCGGGGCATCCGGCACAGATCGCACACGCGTTCTGGGCCGGAGCCCCGGGTCGCCAGCCCTTAAGAACGAACGGGTCAAGGGCGTCCCCCTCGGGGTCCTGGCTTGTTCGGTACGACCACCTGAACCCTTCCGCAGAAGCGGGGGGCGTACAGCACCAGTCCACAGGAGGACCCCAGTGGCGAAGGCGAAGTTCGAGCGGACTAAGCCGCACGTCAACATCGGCACCATCGGTCACATCGACCACGGTAAGACCACCCTCACGGCGGCCATTACCAAGGTGCTGCACGACCAGTTCCCGGACCTGAACGAGGCTTCTGCGTTCGAGAACATCGACAAGGCGCCCGAGGAGCGTCAGCGCGGTATCACCATCTCCATCGCGCACGTCGAGTACCAGACCGACTCGCGTCACTACGCCCACGTCGACTGCCCGGGTCACGCGGACTACATCAAGAACATGATCACCGGTGCCGCCCAGATGGACGGCGCGATCCTGGTGGTCGCCGCGACCGACGGCCCGATGCCGCAGACCAAGGAGCACGTGCTCCTGGCCCGCCAGGTCGGCGTTCCGTACATCGTCGTCGCCCTGAACAAGGCCGACATGGTGGACGACGAGGAGATCCTGGAGCTCGTCGAGCTCGAGGTCCGCGAGCTGCTCTCCGAGTACGAGTTCCCGGGCGACGACGTTCCGGTCGTCAAGGTCTCCGCGCTGAAGGCGCTGGAGGGCGACGCCAAGTGGGGCGAGTCCGTCATGGAGCTCATGAAGGCGGTCGACGAGTCGATCCCGGAGCCCGAGCGCGACACCGAGAAGCCGTTCCTCATGCCCATCGAGGACGTCTTCACGATCACCGGTCGCGGTACGGTCGTCACCGGCCGTATCGAGCGTGGCGTTCTCAAGGTCAACGAGAACGTGGACATCATCGGCATCAAGCCGGAGAAGACCTCCACCACGGTCACCGGCATCGAGATGTTCCGCAAGCTGCTCGACGAGGGCCAGGCCGGTGAGAACGTCGGTCTGCTGCTCCGCGGCATCAAGCGCGAGGACGTCGAGCGCGGCCAGGTCATCATCAAGCCGGGCTCGGTCACCCCGCACACGGAGTTCGAGGCGCAGGCGTACATCCTGTCGAAGGACGAGGGCGGTCGCCACACCCCGTTCTTCAACAACTACCGCCCGCAGTTCTACTTCCGCACGACGGACGTGACCGGCGTGGTGACCCTCCCCGAGGGCACCGAGATGGTCATGCCGGGTGACAACACCGAGATGAAGGTGGAGCTCATCCAGCCCGTCGCCATGGAGGAGGGCCTGAAGTTCGCCATCCGTGAGGGTGGCCGGACCGTGGGCGCCGGCCAGGTCACCAAGATCGTCAAGTGACCTGACGCTCCCCGGAGCACGCTGAACGAAGGGGCCCGTACGACCACCCGGTCGTACGGGCCCCTTCGCGTGTCTATCCGACAGCCGTAGCACGCTGTGCTATGGGGTGCTACGCTGATGGCATGAAGACCATCACGCAGCGAGAGCTCAGGAACGAGTCCGCAGCGGTCATGAACGCCGTGGAGGAGGGCGAAACCTTCCACATCACCCGGAACGGTGTCGAGGTCGCCGAACTGCGGCCGCTGTCCCGTAGGCGTCGGCTCAGCGCCGAGGAGCTCGTAGCCCGGCACCGGACGCTGCCACGTCTCGACCATCGTGAGCTGCGTCGTGAGGCCGACGAGGTCTTCGGGGACGAGGACGACGTGACCGTCGACCCCTGGACGCGCTCCGATGACTGAGCGGCACGCCTCCGGGGTGCTCGACACCTGCACGTTCATCGACCTGGGCCTCCTGGACCCGAAGGTTCTGCCCGCCGTGCCCGAGCTGACGGCGATTACCATGGCCGAGTTGCAGCAAGGGGTTGCCATGGCCAAGGACGCCGCCGCCCGTGCGGTCCGGATGGAGGTGCTGGGGGCGGCGGTG
Organism: Streptomyces sp. GSL17-111; assembly: GCF_037911585.1. Taxonomy (NCBI): domain Bacteria; kingdom Bacillati; phylum Actinomycetota; class Actinomycetes; order Kitasatosporales; family Streptomycetaceae; genus Streptomyces; species Streptomyces sp. GSL17-111. The sequence continues at coordinate 2,300,207 of NZ_JBAJNS010000001.1, read as the reverse complement.
GCGGACTTCGAGCCATTGCCGTTCGACGGCGCCGCTGCGGCGCGCTACGGCACCTTGGTGGCGCTGGTGGTCGGTGCGGGCCGCAACCCCAAGCCTCGCCGCATGGACCTGATGATGGCCGCCGTCGCTTCCTCGCGCGGCCTTCCCCTGTACACCCGCAACGGTGCCGACTTCGCGGGCCTGGAAGGGCATGTGACGGTCGTGACGGTGTGACGCCGGCTTCGGCCTCGGCGGGCGTCAGGTCAGTTCGGGGTGGCCGAAGAGGTCGGCGTACCCCGAGGGCAGGTCGCTGATCACCTTGTTCAGCTCGCCGCCGCTCACCTGTCCGGCGACGGCCGTCAGGACGGCCCGGCTGTGACTCTCCGCCTGCTCCTCGGTGTCACCGGTGATCTCCGCGACCCGGTGCACGAACTCGCCCACACCCCAGTTCTGCGGCGTCGAGCTGGCGCCCTCGATCAGCTCGGCGACGGGGTCGGGAAGCTGGTCGGCCAGGTGCTCGGCCGTCTCCGGCGGGAGCCGGTCACCGAGCGTGCTGATCACCGCCTCAGTGGCGCGGGCGGCGTCCTCGCGCTCGTACCCGCCGGTCTCGCTCACGGTCATCAGGAACTCGTCGTAAGCCATGCGTGCCTCTCTCCCTCCTCGGCGGCGCGGCCCGCGTAGGGCCGTGCGGACCCGACCCGCCGGGCCGCCCGCGCCGAGTTCCCGGCGCGTGGTCGGGCAAACGGTCGCCACCCGCTCAGGATGCGGGGTCAGGTGAGGTTCAGGCCGCCGTCCACGGTGACGATCTGGCCGGTGAGCCAGGACGCGTCCCGGCCCGCGAGATGGACGATCCACGCGGCGACCTCCTCGGGTGCCCCGCGCCGTCCGAGGGGTATCCGGGCGGCCTCGGCGGCCTTGATCTCCGCGATGTCCGCCTCCGGCAGGCCGGAGGCGGACAGGGCCTCGCTCTCCGTCGGGCCGGGTGCCACGGCGTTGACGCGGACACCCTCGGGGGCGAGCTCCAGCGCCCAGCTCCGGGTGAGGCTCTCCAACGCGGCCTTGGACGCCGCGTAGTACGCCGCCCCGGCGGCCGGGCGGTGCCCGAAGGTGCTGGAGACGTTGACGACGGCGCCGCCGACTGCGGTGAGGTGGGGGAGTGCGGCCGCGAGGAGCAGGCCGGGTGCGGTGACGTTGAGGGCCAGCAGCCGCGTCACCCGCTCGGCGTCGGTTCGGGCCGACGGCATCGCGGTGAAGGCGCCCGCGTTGTTGACGAGGACGTCGAGGCGTCCCCAGCGCCGCACGGCCTCCCGTACGACGGTGTCGGGGGCGTCCACGGCGGTGATGTCGGCGCTCAGCGTCGCGATGCCGGGGTGCGCCTCCGCCGTCGCGGCGAGCGGCTCCGGGCGCCGTCCGACGGCGAGGACGTGCGCGCCCCGCTCGGCGAACGCCCGCGCCGTCGCCCGGCCGATCCCGCTGCCGGCCCCCGTCACGACGACCACGTGCCCGTCCATGCTCTCTCCCTTGTTCGATGTTCGGCGAATATCGAACAACGTACCATGGTGCCATGAAGGACCCCCAGCACCCGGCCCCCGACGCGATGAGCCTCACCCGCGTGCTGGCCGCGCTGAGCGACCCCGTCCGACTCGGGGTCGTCCGGCTGCTGGCCGACGGTGCCGAGCTCGGCTGGGGCGAGCTGCGCGCGCCCGTCGCCAAGTCGACGCTCAGCCACCACATGAAGGTCCTGCGCGACGCGGGCGTCACCCGCACCCGCCAGGAGGGCACCCGCTGCTACGTACGGCTGCGCAGCGCCGACCTCGAAGCCCGCTTCCCCGCGCTGCTCCCCGCGATCCTCGACGCCGCCGCGACCGACGGCGTCGGGGCGGACGTCAGCACGGCGTCCTGAGGCGGGCCTCGACGGGCTCTTCCGGCTCCGCGTACGATCCGCGGATGGGCGACGCCACGGGGTTCCGGTACGAGCAGCGGTCCGACGGGACGGTCGTGGTGCTCCACGGCGCCCGGAAGGCGGCGACGCTGCGGGGGCCCCGGGCCGCCGAGTTCCTCGACGCCGTCACCTCCGAGGACCCGCAGCTGGTGATGGCCCGCTGGACCGGCAACTACCGGCGGGGCAACGAGCGCACCGCCAAGGCGCACCCCCGCAACCGCGCCTGACCACAGCGGCAGGAGCCCCGCGCGGGCCGTTCCCGCGCGGGGCTCTCCGTGGTGCGTCACCTGTGCCCCGGGGCGGGGCCGGGCGTCACTTCAGGTAGGGGCCGGCGGTGCCGATCCGGCCCGGTCCGTCGAGGACGTAGACGCGCAGGTTGCCCTTCCCGGGAGCGGAGACGGTGAGGTTCCCGTCGGTCACGGTCCGGGCGTCGCCCGTGACGGCGTCCCGGTAGGTGCCGTTGGGGATGCCGGTGTAGGACGCGCCGCCCGAGACGGTGACCAGCGCGAAGCTGTCCGTTGCGCCCTCGGTGTAGCGGCGCTTGAACGCCATGTCCCCGCTGACGCCCTCGGTGGAGTACTGACCCATCTGGAGGGCCGGTACCGCGCGGCGGATCTGGTTGAGCCGCTGGAGGTGCCGGGCCAGCGGCTGGGCGAGGGTGTCGGCGACCGCGCCGTCGGCGGAGTCCACCGTGCCGAAGTCCGAGGCGCTGACGTCGCCCTGGAGGTGGTCGCCGAAGTAGGCGCGGCCGGTGGTCGCCAGCGGGCAGGTGGGCCCGCAGTCGATCTTCTGCCCCTTCTGGAACTCGATCTCCGAGCCGTAGTAGAGGGTGGGGATGCCGCGGAAGGTCCACATCAGCGACATGTTCTCGGCCCAGGCGTCAGTGCCGCCCGTGTACCGCTCGCTGGACTTGTTGGGGCCGTAGTCGTGGCTGTCGACGTAGACGACGTTGTACGTGGCGTTGTTGTAACTGTCGTCCGAGTCCTTTCCGTTGTGGAAGGCGTTGGAGGCGTCCCCGAAGTTCATGTGCATGCGCATGTCGATGACGTGCATGCCGGAGAACGCGCTGTGGTCCGGGGCGTGGTAGTCGTTGCCGTCCAGGAAGGCGTTGGTGCTGGTCGGCTGGCCGGCCGGGCCGATCGCCTGCTCGTGCTCGTACATCTCCAGTGCGGCCGTGGCGTCGTCGGCGGCGTACTCCTTGCGCTCCTTCCAGGTGAAGAACTGCGCGGAGTGATTGACCGAGCCCCGGTTCCACTTGTCGTTGACGAAGGCGGCCACCTCGCCGAAGACGAAGAAGTTCTCGGCGGCCTCGGCGCCGTGCTGCTGGGTGACGCGCTCCTGGATGGCGGGGAGGAAGCGGCGATTCCAGGTGGTGCGGGGGATGTGCACCGCCGTGTCGACGCGGAAGCCGTCCACGCCCATGTCGATGTACTTGTTGTACGCGCCGATCAGGTAGTTCTGGACGGCCGCGCTCTCGGTGTCGAAGTCGGCGAGATCCTCGTGCAGCCAGCAGGAGCGGGAGTCCTCGCCCTCCCAGTTGCCGATCCAGCACTGGTGGTAGAGGTCCTCCGGGAACATGCCCGAGGTGGGGGAGGGCCACTGGCAGTTGTAGATCCGGTAGCCCTCGGGGGAGGTGTGCCCCGTCGGCTCGCCCCAGTCAACGCAGGTGTTGCCGGTCGGCTCGGCCGTCGACCACAGGTCGCCGTTGTAGTACGACTTCCCCGACTTCGGCTCCACGGTGAGGCCGTCGTACGCGAAGGCGGAGTTCGGCTCGTCGTAGTACCAGCTCCACTCGCTGTCGCGGACGCCGTAGACGGTCGGGGTGAACAGCCCCTTGGCGCCCCAGCGGGAGGAGTGGTTGTAGACGACGTCCTGGTAGATCTTCATGCCCTTGGCGTGGGCCGCGTTGATCAGGTCCTGGTACGAGGCTCCGGCGGACTCCAGGCGCGGGTCGACACGGTAGAAGTCGTAGCCGTGGTAGCCGTGGAAGTCGTAGTCCGAGCGGTTGAGGACGACCGGCGTGACCCAGACGGCCGAGAAGCCGAGGCCCTTGATGTAGTCGAGCCGCTCGATCAGGCCCTTGAAGTCACCCCGGAACATCGGGTCGTCGTACTCGGCGTTGCCGGACTTCTCGTGCTGGCTGCCGCCCCGGTTGTTGGAGGCGTCGCCGTCGTGGAACCGGGCGGTCATGACGAAGTAGATCGGGTCCTTGCGCGGATCGGTGCCCAGCGGCTTCCCCGGCTCGGCGGCCGGCGGCCGCTCACCCGTGGTGGCGCTCGCGGAGGCGGAGGCGTCGGAGACGTTCCCGGCGGCGTCCACGGCCTTCACGGTGTAGGTGTACCGGGTCCGCTCCTCCAGGTTCGCGTCGGAGAAGACGGTGGAGCCGACGTCGGTCACGAGGGTGCCGTTGGTGCCACCGGTCCGCGTGACCTGGTACTTCGCCACGCCCGTGTCGTCGCTGGAGGGCTCCCAGGTGAGCACGACGGACACGCCGTCGGCCTGCGCGGTGACCTCCGTCGGGACGCTCGGCGCCTGCGTGTCGGGCACCTCGTCGGCGCACGGGTCGTCGGCGTCGTCGGTGACCGCGTTGTCCCGGACGGTGGAGCGGCCGGCGCCGATCGTGTAGTCGGCCCCCTGGTTGTTGTCCCAGACGCCGTTGCCGTTGTTGAACGCGGCCGTCAGTGTGGTGGCCGTGCCGAGGTCGATCTCGCGCTTCCACCAGCCCGTGCAGGCGGGCTGCATGCCGACGCCGGGCACGTCCGTCCAGGAGCCGTCCTCGGGCCGGTAGTGGACGTTGGCCGTGGTCCAGCCCAGGGTCTCGGTGGAGTAGAAGACCGTGGCCCGGTTGCCGTCCCCCGGCGTGGGACCGGGCGTCGGGTCGGGGTCGTCGTCCGGGCAGGGGTCGGAGTGGGCGACGACGCCGTCCTTGACGGTGATCTCGCCGGTGCCGAGGTCGTAGTTCTGGCCGGCGTTGTTGTCCCAGGTGCCGGACCCGTCGGTGAACGTGGCCTGCAGGCCGTCGGCCCCGCCGAGGTCGACGGTCTTCTTCACCCAGTCGGTACAGGCCGCTTCCATGCGGACGCCGGGCACGCTCGTCCAGGAGCCGCCGTCGGGCGCGTAGTGCAGGTGGTAGGCCGACCAGTCCTTCGTCTTCGTGGAGTAGAAGACGGTCGCGGTGGTGTCGGAGGCTGCGGTGGCGGCGGTGGGCTGCGTGGTGAGCTCGACGTCGCCGGGCAGGGCGGTGAGCAGGCCGACGAGGCCGGCTGCGGCCGTCGCGGCCGCCAGCGGTCTCCGCCACCGGCGTGGGGTGCGGTGCATACGGGTCTCCCGTGAGAGGTCACGGCCGCGCTGCCGACGGGGCCGGCAACGGCGGCGGTCGATGCGCAGGTGCACGGCCGCACCGGTGGGGTGGGCCGTCGACGACGTGACGCGCTCACGGTCCTGCACGTGAAGAAGATCGGGGGTGGCTGAATGAATGAACTCGCGGAATATTGCTGCAAGTTCTTGCGCTCTGGAAGTTACCGGGGCGTGGCAGAGCCGTAAAGAGGTGCGGCACGAAGTCGTGCGCCGCACCTTCTTCGCGCCCGACGAGATGACCACGCCCGCGCCCCCGGGCCGACCGGCGACGAGCCTTCTGTTACTTGCGCCAGAACAGGTGGTGCGTCACACCGCTCGGGCTGGGCACGACCTCCAGGTGGAACCGGTCGCGCAGCTCGTCGGGGGACTCCCAGAGCCGCAGCCCGGACTCGAAGGTCACCGGTGAGACCGCGATGTGCATCGTGTCGACGAGGTCGGCTTCGAGGAACTGCCTGATGGTGGTGACCCCACCACCCAGCCGGACGTCCCTGCCCTGCGCCGCCTCCCGCGCCTGCGCGAGGACCGCGGCCGGGTCGCCGCCGACGAAGTGGAACGTGGTGTCGCTGAGCGTGAACGACGGGCGCTCGTGGTGCGTCAGGACGAAGACCGGGGTGTGGAACGGGGGTTCCTCGCCCCACCAGCCGCGCCACTCGTGGTCCTGCCAGGGGCCGCGCTGAGGGCCGAACTTGTTGCGGCCCATGATCTCCGCACCGATGTTGCGCGCGAAGTCCCGCGTGAAGTAGTCGTCGAGCCCCCGGCTCCCGCCGGAATCCGTGCGCCCGGGCCAGCTCGCCGTGGCTCCGGCCCAGGCGAACAGCTCCTCCGGACTGACATGGCCGAACGGTCGCTCCAGGCTCTGGTGCTCACCGGCGCCGATGCCGTCGCTTGAGACGCCGAAGTTCATGACTCTGAGCAGCTGATCCACGCATTCCTCCTCGGACGGGTCGCGCGACGTCCTGACGGGGCATCACGTCGGGTCCCAAACGGTACGCCGGGGCACTGACAGCCCCTTTCGCACACGCGCAACAGGCGGAGACGCAGTCAGGGTTGTCGGCCTGATCATCCTCAGGGGTGGACATCGAACCGCAGGTCCTCCGCCTCCGTTCCCCGGTAGTGGTACTCGGAGGCCCGGGTGCGGCCCAATACATCGAGCTTGCGCCGAAAGAGCACGCGGAAGTGGACATGGTCACCGAGGGAAAGTCGCATGGAAATAAGCTGTTCAGGTTCAACGCGTACGTCATAGGCGTGGGCATTGTGGGCCGTTCCGCTTTTCACCTTAACCAGCCCACTGCTCCGCAGTTCGGTTACGCGGCCGGATACGACCATTTCCTGATCGGCATCGTACGTCCGTTGCAGGTTCTTCGCATGCGTCACGCCCCGTTCTGTCAACGCTGCCCTGCGAACATCACCATTCGCCGCGTACCAGGTCACCCCCAGTGAAAGACCGAAGCGATCGAGCGCCTTTGCCAGTCCTTCGACGGAGTCGAACATCTTGGACCACTCACGGACGTCCCCACCCTCCTCCAGGGCACCGAGTAGCCGTGTGAGTGCCCGGACTCCGTGGTCCGCGGTCGAAGCGCCAACCGTCGTCAGAGTGTCGGGAGTCGGGGGCCGTGACGTCTCCACGGCACGCGCATGCACAACGGTACTGCCTCGTGAGATGCCGGTGATCTCCAGCGCCACCGGTGCGCCTGCGGCCTCGGAGACCACCTTCTCGACGTCTCCCAACAGGGCTTCCCCCCATTGGAAGCGCAATGCCCCCGTTCCGGTGTCGGGGCCCGTGAGGCGAAGCTGGAGCTCTTCCGGCAATGTGGCGTCCGGTGCCCACTCCCGCAGCGCTTCGAGGTGGCTGACGCGGTGATCCGCCTCGATCTCCGCATCCTCACGGTCATCAGTGCCCAGCTCCTCAAGGAGCCTCTCCGCGTCGTCAACCCGTGCCTGACGCACCCGTCGTCGCCAATCACTCTCGCTCATAGCCGCACCTCCAGGTAGCCACGGACAGGCATCGCGCTCTCCGCCGACGGGGCGGGGTCCGAACCGTCACGTAGGCGACAGCGCTGCCACCAGTCGTCCCACACGCCGCGCTCTCTGAAGTACCCGGCGTCTTCCGCAGTGAGCATTTTTGCCTCAAAGACGTGAGGCACCGTACGATACCCGATTCTCACGGGAGATACGCCAAATTTCTGCCGCATATTTTCTCTGCTCTGAAATGCTCGAGTCAACCACTTCGATCCGGGATTCCTGCGAATAGATTTTTCTGCTGCCTCGTCGATCAGTAGTGTGGCGTCAATGTTTCGCGGATCTGGCTTTACGCTGACGAAACTGCCGCCGAGCCAGATACGGTGGATCAGGGCCCGACCTTCTAGAATCTCCTCGTACTGGTCTTCCAGTAGTACAAAATTGCCGATGTACTCCTGGAACTTGCTCCACAGCTCGCTGCGGCGGGCCGAACTTCGGAACCGCTCCGCATCGACGAGGAGCGCTTGCGCCTCGTCCATGGTCACGGAGTAGCGCCCTGGCGGGAAGAAGCCATCGGCGGTGAAGCGCGGATGCAACACGTCCTCCATGGTGTTCACGACGGGTCAGTGGTGAGGGTTGGTCGGGTTTGGTCCTGGGGGAGTTGCGTGCCTGTGGTGTCCGTCCGCGACATCGTGCTGCCGGTCGCGGCGACCGAACAGAGGTCGTTCACGGTGCTGTGGTGGCCGGGCGGCAGTCGCGGCAGTGGCCGGGGGTGGGGGAGCGGAAGACGCGGCCGCACTCGCCCCGGCACTCCTGGAACGGGTCGGGTTTCCGTGGGGGCGGGGGTGCGGCAGCCGCCCGGGGCGGAATGAGGACGGTGAGGCGGTGGCGCAGGAGGCCGGAGGGGTTGCGCAGGGGGTCGGGGAGGCCCGTGGTGAGGGTGGTGCGGATGGTGGCGAGTGGGGTGCCGCGTTCGAGCCAGGCGGCGACGGCCGGGGTGAGGCGGCGGATGTCGCGTTCGGGGAGGAGGAGGCGGGGGTCGTCGCGGTGCAGGCTCGCCAGGAGGTCCCCGGCGGTGCGGTGCCGGCCGAGGTTCGCCGTCCGGGGCTCGGGGAGGGGCGGTGGCGGTGGCGGTGGGGTGCGGTCGGGCTGCGGCGGGACGGCGGCGGCCGGGGACGGCGCGGTCGGGGCGGCGTCGGCGGCTGCCGGTGGCGGGGTGACCTGCGGCGTCGGGTGCGAGCGGTGAGACGTGGGGCGGGGCGGACGGGGTGGGGCGGTCGGCCGCGTGGTGGGGCGGTGGTGGCAGACGGTACGGGTGACGATCCGGCCGCTGGGGAGGCGGGTGCGGTGGCGGGTCAGGTAGCCGTGGGTCTCCAGTTCGCGGAGGGCGGCGGCGATGCGGGTCTCGCCCTCGGTGAAGCGGGTGGCGAGGGCCTTGATGCCGACCCGCGCGCCTTCGGGGAGTGACTGGATGTGGACGGCGAGTCCGATCGCCGTCGCCGACAGCTCGCGGTGCTGGGCGAGGTGGTTGCCGACCACGGTGAACCGTTCGGTGTGCCGCGCCCGCACGTGGGTGACGCCCGCCTGCGGAACGGCGGACGGCGTGCGGACCCGGGCGCTAAGCTGCGCCTCAGCCATCGGGAAGCTCCTACTTCCTCGGTGGTCAGGCCCTCGATCGGGATGCCCGTCCCGGCCGGGGGCCGTCGCATGTGCGGTTGTGTGATGAGCGTGAGCCTATGACCGTGAACCGGAGCGAAGTCCAGCCCGGCGGGGAGCGTTCACCCGTTTGGCGCACGGTCGCGGGTTGGTGGGTTGGGGAGTTCTTCCAGCACGTCCTTGAACGGGGTGGACGTCGTGACACGCCGGGACTCCGCCCACCGGAACGCGCCCGGCCGCGTCCCGGTCCGCGTGACGTTCGTCGGTGACGGGTTCGGCAACGGCGGGACGGGCTCAGCCGGGCAGTGCGAACTCGGCCCAGACCGTCTTGCGCGGCGGCGGTCCGGTGCGGACGCCCCAGCGGTCGGCCAGCGCGTCGCGGACGCCGTCTGCCCAAGCCGAACCTCCTGGAGCAGGCCGACGACGTCCTGGGCGCCGGCGGAAAGCTCAAGGCCCTGGCCCAGGAGGTCACCGAGGCCCGGTACCCCAAACGCGTCCGCAGCATCGCCAAACTCGAAGCCGACTCGGTTGAGATGGGCGTCTACAGCACTCACACCATTCCGGCTCTGCTTCAGACGGAAGAATATGCGCGCGGACTGTTCGAACTTCGGCGTCCCCTCCTTTCCGTGGAGGAGATCGAACGAAATCTCGCTGCTCGGATGGCGAGACAGGAGATCATTGCCGCGTCGCGGACCGAGCCCGTGATGACCTTTGTGTTGGAGGAAGTGACGCTTCGGCGCTGCGCCCACGGGCGGACTGTGCAGCGAGGTCAGCTTGAGCACCTGCGTCAGGTCGCGGAGTTGCGCAACGTGGAAGTACAGATCATGCCGACAGGTCAGGAAGGTCACGCCGGCCTGAGCGGAGGCTTTCGGTTGTTCAAGCTGCGTGCTGGCGCAACGTTGGGTTGCTGCGAGATTCAACACGTCATCCAGTCCATCACCGAGTCGCATCGAGTCCAATCGCTGGAGATGCAGTATGGGATGATCCGAGCCCAGGCCCTCACGCCGAGGGAGTCGCTGGCCTTCATCGACAAAGTGCTGGGAGAGGTATGAGAGTTGATCTCATAGCAGCGAGCGGTAGTTGGTTCAAGAGCAGCTACAGCAGTGGTGAACCGGACTCGGACTGTGTCGAGATCATGGACGCACTCGACGCCGTACACATCCGCGACTCCAAGGCCAAGAGCGGTCCGACCATCGCGGTTCCTCCCTCTGCGTGGGCCGATTTCATCTCGTTCGCCGCGAAAGGCTGATCAACCATGGACGTCCATGGCGCGTGGTTCAAGAGCAGCTACAGCAACGGTCAGCACGACACGGACTGCGTCGAGGTCGCGGGGGCGCCTGACGTCGTGCACGTCCGGGACTCGAAGGACGTGCGTCGGCCGAGCTTCTCCGTTCCGCGCACGACGTGGGCCGCGTTCGTGAGGTTCGCGTCCGAGCGCTGACGCGCGGACCCGCGCCCGCCCGGCCGGTGACGACGGCCGGGCGGGGCAGGGGGCGGCCGGGGCGTCAGTCGGCCTTCGGTTCGGTGAAGCGGATGTGGTTGCCGAAGGGGTCGCGGATTCCGCAGTCGACGCCGTAGGGCTGCTCCACGGGCTCCTGCGTGAACTCGACGCCCTTGGACAGCAGTTCGTCGTAGGTCTTGCGGCAGTCGGACGTCGTGAGGATGACGGTGCCCATGGCGCCCTTGGTGACGAGGTCCCGGACCTGCTCGGCCGTCTGCTCGGACATCTGCGGTCCGCCCGGAAGCTCCAGCAGGATCTGCCGGTCCGGGGCGCCGGGGACGTTGACCGTGAGCCAGCGCATGAAACCGAGGTCGAGGTCCGTGTGGACCTCCAGGCCGAGCTTCCCGACGTAGAAGTCGACGGCCTCGTCCTGGTCGAGGACGTACAGCTGTGAGTGCGTGATGGCGTTGAACATGGGGATGACGCTACTGGCGGGTCGCTGCCCGTACTTATCCGAAACTGCTCAGTCGCGCGGGCGCGTCCAGGCCATGGTGAAGCACGTCGGGACGTTGGTGGCCTGCGCCTCCTTGCGGTACTGCCGTGGTGACGTGCCGACGATGTCGCTGAAGGTGCGGCTGAACGTGCCGAGGCTGCCGAAGCCGACCTCGAAGCAGATGTCGGTTACGCTGCGGTCGGTCCCCCGCAGAAGCGACATCGCTCGCTCGACGCGTCGGCGTTGCAGGTAGCGGTGCGGGGTCTCGCCGAACGTGGCGCGGAACGTCCGCGTGAAGTGCGCGGGCGACACGTGTGCGACCCGGGCCAGGGCCGGGACGTCCAGCGGCTCGGCGTAGGCCCGGTCCATCACGTCGCGGGCCCGCAGCATGCGGCGGTTCGTGTCCTCGGTCGCGCGGCTCACCGCGTCATCACACCACGCTTCGGCGTCGTGCCGGTCGGAGGCACCGATTCGTGACGTGGAAGGTCTGGATATCGGACGGGTGTTCCTGCGAACATCACGCGTTGTGAAGACCTTGACGCGGGCCGGGCTCGGCCGTACCTCCGTTCGGCGGCTGGGCGTGCTGCTCGCCGCGAGTGCTCTGCTGGTCTCGGGCTGCGGCGGTGGCTCGGACGACTCCGAGGCGGACGACAAGGCCGCGCCGTCCGCCTCGCAGGAGGAGAGCGGCGGCTCCGGGGAGACCGACGGTGGCGGAGACGGTGGCGACGGCGGCGGGGACTCCGACGGCGGCACGGACGGCGGCGGCGACGGTAGCACGACCGGCGGGGGCGGGAAGGACGGCGGCGAGAAGGACGGCGGCGGGGGCGACAAGGACGGGATCGAGCCCGCGCCGGACGACCCGGCCGTCGACCCGGACTGCCCCGACCCCGGTGTGCGCGTCATGGCGGCCGGTCCCGTCGACGGGGACGAGAGCCTGAGCCTGCTGCGGGTCATGATGCTCAACTGCGGCAAGGAGCCGTTCGCCGTCAACGGTTACCCGGACGTCCGGGTGCTCGACGAGGGCGGCGAGGCGCTGGACGTCGAGGTGCACGAGGGCGTGGCCGCCGTGTCCGAGGTGCGGGGCTTCAACGGCGAGCCGAAGAAGCTGTCCCTGCGTCCGGGGGAGACGGCCATGGCGGTCCTGGTGTGGCGGCCGGGGAGCGGCGCGGGCGGCCGGTCGGTGGACGTGGCCCCGGCCGAGGGCGATCCGTGGCAGAGCGTGACGTCCCTCGGCGGCAAGGACTTCGCCGCCGCCGGGGAGCTGGCCGTGAGCCCCTGGAAGACGGTCGAGGGCTGAGCCCGTCCGGGTGAGGGCGCGGGCGCGTCGGCGTTCACCCGTTCGGCCCCTTCCCGCTGGTTGCCGGGGCGGAGGCGCTCAACGCTGGCCGTGGGTCCGTAGCGGGCCCCGGTCTGAAGAAGGAGCCGCCTCATGGCCTCATCGACGCACTCGCGCTCGGGCGGGAGCACACACGACAGGGACGCCTGGGCGAGCGGAGGCACCGTGTTCGCCGGGGTGCTCGCACTCGTCTACGGCGTCATCGGCGTCCTCCAGGGCATCGCGGGCATCGCCAAGGACGACGTCTACGGAACGATCGGCGACTACACGTACGCCTTCGACACGACCTCCTGGGGCTGGATCCACCTGGTCCTCGGCGTGATCGTGGCGCTCACGGGGCTGGGCATCCTCATGGGGGCCACGTGGGCGCGGTTCCTCGGGGTGTTCCTCGCGGGCCTGGTCATCATCGCGAACTTCGTCTGGCTGCCCTACCAGCCGTTGTGGGGGCTGGTGAACATCGCCCTGGGCGTCTTCGTCATCTGGGCGCTGGCCACCAGCCGTTCGTCCTTCGCCGACTGATCCCGACGGCGGTGGGGCCGCACGTATCGTGCCCGCATGAGTGAGCGACGCGCGATCCTGAGCGGTTCCACCTTCGAGGAGCGGATCGGTTACGCCCGCGCGGTCGTGGACGGCGACCGGGTGCACGTCTCGGGCACGACCGGCTTCGACTACGCGACGATGACGATCTCCGAGGACGTCGTCGCACAGGCCGAGCAGTGCCTGCGCAACGTGGAGGCGGCGCTGAAGGAGGCCGGGTGCACGTTCGCGGACGTTGTGCGCGTGCGGTACCTGCTGCCCCGGCGCGAGGACTTCGAGCCCTGCTGGCCCGTGCTGCGGGCCTGCTTCGGCGAGGTCCGTCCGGCGGCGACGATGATGGAGTGCGGGCTCGCCGACCCGCGCATGAGGATCGAGATCGAGGTGGACGCCCGCCGCCCGGTGTGACGGCCGACGTCCTTGCCTCGCGCCGACCGCGGGGCCGGCCCCCGGTAGTGCTCCCGCTGACCCGGCCGGACGGGAGAGGGGCCGTTCGGCGGCGCCGGGTGCCCCTCCGCCGTGTCTGACGGGGCCACCCCGCCCGCCCATTGGCGAAACAGGCGAAGTCGGGCAACCGTGGTGACAAGAGGTCGGACCGTTCGTGATGAGCGTGACGCATGATGCGCTCCGTGGACCGGGAGGTCGTGGTGAGTGCAACGGTCGTGGTGGGTGTGGACGGTTCGCCGTCGAGTCTGGCGGCGGTCGACCTCGCGGCACGCGAGGCGCGGATGCGCCGGTGCGAACTGAAGGTGGTGCACGCGTTCGTCTGGCCGATGACGTACACGCCGCTCGCCTCGGTACCCCTCGGCCCGCCCGAGGGGTCGATGCGCGAGATGGTCGGCGAAATCGTGGCCGAGGCGGTGGAGCGCGCCCGTGCCGCGGAGCCGGAGGTGGAGGTCACCAACGCCGTGGTCGGCGGCGAGCCGCTGATGGTGCTGGAGAGCCAGTCGCACCAGGCCGCGCTGATCGTGGTCGGCAGCCGTGGTCGGGGCGGCTTCGCGGGGTTGCTGCTGGGGTCGACCGCGGTGCACCTGGCCGCGCACGGCCGCTGCCCGACCATGGTGGTGCGGGGCGGCGCCGACGCGACCGGCCCGGTCCTGCTCGGGGTCGACGGGTCACCGGCCGGTGACGGAGCGGTCGGCTTCGCCTTCGAGGAAGCGGCCCTCCGCGGGACGGACCTGGTGGCCCACCACGCGTGGAAGCCGTGGAGCGTGGCGGTCACCCCACCGCTCGACCCGACGGCGTCCAGCGCGCTGGATCCGGTGATGCTGGAGGCCGGCGAGAGGCGCCTGGTGGCCGAAGCGCTCGCCGGCCGGCACGAGAGGTATCCGGACGTCCCGGTCCGGCCCGAGGTGGTGCGGGGCGGTGCCCGGGAGGCGCTCATCGAGGCGAGCCGGGAGGCCGGCCTGGTCGTCGTCGGTGCCCGGGGGCGCGGCGGGTTCGCCGGTCTTCTGCTGGGCTCGGTCAGCCAGGCCCTCCTGCACCACGCCCACTGCCCCGTCGCGGTCGTCCGGAAGGAGTAGGCGTCGTGACGAAGTCACCGCATCGGCGTGGTCTCTCGCCCGGACATCGCAGGGACCGGGGCGGCCGGTGGCAGGTCGCCGACCCCCACGCGCTCACGGCGGCGGAGGTGCTCAGCCGGCTGGACGTGGACGCGGACTTCGGGCTGGACACCGCGGAGGTCACGCGGCGTCGCTCGCTCGTGGGGCGCAACGCGCTCGCGGGACGCAGGAGGCTGTCGGCCTGGGCCATCGTCCTCGAACAGATCCGCAGCGCGGTCGTGGTGCTGCTGGCGGCAGCGGCGGTGGCCGCGCTGCTCATCGGCGAAGTGGTCGAGGCCGCGGCGGTCGCCCTGGTGCTCGTCATCAACACCATCGTCGGGTTCGCCACCGAACTGCGCGCGGTGCGTTCCATGGAGGCGCTGCGTCGGCTCGCCGCCACCGTCGCCGACGTCGAGCGCGATGACCGGCGCGACGAGCTCGACGCGGTGGAGCTCGTGCCCGGTGACATCATCTCGGTCGAGGGCGGGGACCGCGTGCCCGCGGACGCGCGCCTGATCGAGGCCAACGACCTCACCGTCGACGAAGCGGCGCTGACCGGGGAGAGCGAACCCGTCGCCAAGACGCCGGACGCCGTGGCCGCCGGCACCCCGCTGGCCGACCGCACCGGCATGCTCTACCTCGGCACCATCGTGCGCGCCGGTCGCGGCCGGGCGGTCGTGGTGGCCACCGGCACCACCACCGAAGTCGGCCGCATCGCCGAACTGGCCGCCTCGACCGAGACGATGCAGGCACCGCTGCAAGCCGGACTGGAGCGGCTGGGACGGGCTCTGTCCCTGGTCGTCGTCGGTGTGGCCGGCGCGCTGGCCGGACTCGCCCTGCTGCGCGGCCTCGACGTCTACGAGATCATCGAGGTGTCCATCGCCCTGGCCGTCGCCATCGTCCCGGAGGGCCTGCCCGCCGTCGCCACCCTCACCCTCACCGTCGGCATGCGGCGCATGGCCCGCCACCAGGCTCTGGTACGACGGCTGCCCACCGTGGAGACGCTCGGCAGCACCACCGTGATCGCCTCCGACAAGACCGGCACGCTCACCGCCAACCGCATGGAGGTCGTGGAGGTCGCCCTGGCGGAGGGGGTCGAGGAGCGGCGGCTGTGGGAGAGCGCGACCCTGTGCAACGATGCCGACGTCGCCCCCGACGGTGAACCGGTGGGCGACCCCACCGAGGTCGCCCTGCTCCGCGGTGCACAGGACTCCGGCACCGACTGGCGACACCTCAGAGACGGCCGTCCGCGCCGCGACGAGGTCCCCTTCGATCCGGTGACCAAGCGCATGGCGGTGGTCACCGACACCCACGTCCACACCAAGGGCGCCCCCGAGGTCCTCCTCGACCCGCACCGTCACGGCGCACTCCTCACCGCCGCCGACGCCATGGGCGGTAGGGCCCTGCGTACGCTCGCCATCGCCGCCGGTCCCGCCCCCGCCGACCCCGTCGACGACGACGAGCTGTTCGCCGCCGCTGACGTGCTCGGGGTCGTGGGCCTCGCCGACCCGCCCCGTCCGGCCGCCATCGAGGCCGTCGCCGTGTGCCACCGGGCGGGCATCCGGGTCGTCATGATCACCGGTGACCAGCCCCGGACCGCCGCGGCCGTCGCCGACCAACTCGGACTCCGCGCCCAGTCGGTCGTCACCGGCGCCGAGCTCGACCGTCTCGACGACGCCGCCCTGGCACGCGTCATCGACGAGACCGACGTGTACGCCCGGGTCGCACCCGAGCACAAGCTCCGCCTCGTGCAGGCTCATCAGGCAGCGGGCCACACGGTCGCCGTCACCGGCGACGGCGTGAACGACACCCCCGCCCTGCGTCAGGCCGACGTCGGCGTCGCCATGGGCCGCACGGGCACCGACGCCGCCCGGGAGGCCGCCGACATCGTGCTCACCACGGACGACTTCGGCACCATCGAACACGCCGTCGTGGAGGGCCGCCGGGTCTTCGACAACATCCGCCGCTTCGGCCAGTACCTGTTCTCCTGGCACCTCGCCGTCGTCCTCGTCGTGACCGCCGCGATCGCACTGGGCTCGCCCGCCCCCCTGGCCGGCCTCATGATCCTGTGGAACAACATCATCATCGACGTCATCCCGTCCTTCGCCCTCGCGCTCGAGCCCAGCGACGACGACGCCATGCGCCACCCGCCACGCCCGAAGAACGAACCCGTGCTCGGTGCCGCCGCCCTCCGTCGCATCGTCACCCAGGGCGCCCTCGTCGGGAGCGTCGGCCTGGCCAGCTACTACCTCGCCACCACCGTCATGGATCTCGACCTCGAGGCTGCGCGCACCATGACCTTCGTGACCCTGACGACCGCACAGCTCCTCGCCGTCTTCAACGCCCGCTCCGACCGGGGCTCCGGCTTCCGCGGTGCCACCGCCAACCCCTACCTGTGGGCCGCGCTCGCCCTCACCGTCGCCCTGGAGGCCATGGCCCTCGCCGTCCCCGGCCTCCGCGATCTCCTCGGTCTCACCACGCTCGGTGGCGCTCCCTGGCTCGCGGCGCTCGCGCTCGCCACCCTCCCCCTCCTGCTCACCCAGTCGGTACGGATCCTGCGTGCCGCCCGAGCAGCGGAAGTCTCCCGGCAGCACATGGCCTAGCGGCGGCTTCAGCGCCTCGTCGACGGGTGCCGGGGGCCCGCGGCTCAGACCAACGTCTCCGCCACGTAGGCAGCGGCCTCGGCGAGGAGGGCCTGGTCGCGGTCGGCGTCCTGCTCCGCCTTGCTGGACATGAGGGCGATGACCAGCGGGTCGGTATCCGGCGGCCAGACGATGGCGAAGTCGTTGAGCGTGCCGTACGCACCGGTTCCCGTCTTGTCGGCCACCCGCCACCCCTGCGGGAGCCCGGCGCGGACGCGCTGGTCCCCGGTGACGCTGCGTTCCAGCAGGTCGCGGAGGAAGGCCCGCTTGTCGGCCGGCAGGACGTCGCCCAGCACGATGCGCCGGTAGTCCTCGCCCATGGCCCGGGGGGAGCTGGTGTCCCGGGGGTCGTCCGGGATCGCCTGGGTGATGTCGGGCTCGACGCGGTCCATGCGCGTCACCGTGTCGCCGAGGCCGCGGGCGTACCGCGTCAGCTCCTGCGGGCCGCCGAGTTCGCGGACGAGGAGGTTGCCTGCCGTGCCGTCGCTGTAGCGGATCGCGGCGTCGCACAGTTGGCGGATGGTCATGCCCGTGTCGACGTGCTTGCGGGTGAGCGGGGCGTGCTCCATGAGGTCGTCCCGGCTGTAGGTGACGAGCGTGTCCAGGTGCGACATCGGGTTGCGGTCGAGGACGGCGGCGGCCGCCAGGCCCTTGAAGGTGGAGCAGAAGGCGAACCGTTCGTCCGCCCGGTGGGCGATGGTGGCACCCGTGCCGGTGGCGAGGGCGTACACCCCGAGCCGGGCGTCGAACCTCCGCTCCAGCCGGACGAGAGGCTCGTGGTCTCCGCCGTCCGGGGTGGTCGTCGGGGAGGGGGACGACGCGGGCCCCTTCTCCTCGGTGGTGGGGGCGGGGGACGGGGAGGGGCTCTCCCCGGCGCAGCCGGCCGCGGACCAGGCCGCTGCCGCCGCGAGGAGGGCCCGACGGCTGATGGCTGACGGTGACGGCGTCATCGACTCTCTCTCGTCGGCGGGCTCGTGCGCGGTGTGCGCCCGGCACAAGATACCGAGGGGCCGCCGGCTCAGGTCCCGTTCTTCTCGGCGAGGGTGTGGGCGACGAGGGCGTTGGCGTGGCCGTGGCCGAGGCCGTGCTCGGTCTTGAGCCAGGTCACGAGCTCCATGTGCCGGCTGAGCGGGGAGGAGCGGATGAGCTCCTTCCACTCCGCGATCGGGCGGCCGTAGGTCTTCTCGATCGACGGGAAGTAGCTCGCGGGGCCCTTGGCCGGTGTGGTCATGCTGATGCTCCTGTCGGTGCGGTGCGGATTCAGCGTCGGTCGGCCAGCCGCAGGCTGACGGCCGTGAGCCAGAGCAGGCCGAGCCCCGCCGAGGCGGTGAACGCCGGCATCGAGACGGAGGCGGCGGACGATCCGGCCAGCATCACCAGGGGCACGACGCGGGAGGCGAGGGCGTATCCGCGCCGCCCCTCGGCCGCGAAGAACCGGCCGAGGACGAGGAACGCGGCGCACAGCGCGAGGAAGCCCAGCGTGGCGGCGGCCATGTGGACGCCGCCCTCGGCGCTCATCGACGCCGGGGCGCCGTCGGGGGTGCCCGACGGGAAGCCGTGGCCCGGGTCGGCCCGGAAGACGCCGGCGACGAGGAACGACGCACCGAACACACCGATCAGCCGGGGTGCCCAGACCCCGCCGGGCGCGCCCCGCAGCGCTCGCCGTGTCCCGACGGCACCGGCGACGGCCAGGGCGCCGGTGACGACGAAGACGGCGATCTGGATCCAGCCGAGGGTGCCGAGGCTGAGCTGGCTCAGCGCGTTGCGGGTGAGGTCGAAGGCGTCCCGGGTGAGGGCCTGGGCCAGCCCGGCGACGAGGAACAGCGGGCCTGCGGCGGCCCCCGCCGTCAGGAGCCCGCGCGTGACCGGCCGGTCGGCGGGGTCGGAGGCCGGGCCGGCGGTGAGCGTGGCGGTGCCGGGCCTGGTGCGGCTGGTGGTCATGGTGCCCCTTCGAAGTGCGACGGTCGTGCCTTGAGAACTAGACCGTCTAGTTTCAAGAACTGGACGGTACGGTACTCGTGTGAAACTGGACTGTCCAGTACTCATAGAGCAGTGGGAGGCACCGTGGTGGCGGGAACGCAGGTCGGCCGGTCGGAGCGGAAGCGGCGGGCGATCATGGCGGCCGGGACCGAGGTCTTCATGGCCAAGGGCTACGCCGGGACGAGCATGGACGACATCGCCAAGCGGGCCGCCGTCTCCAAGCAGACCGTCTACAAGCACTTCGCCGACAAGGAGAAGCTGTTCGCCGAGATCGTGCTGGCCACCACGGACCGCGTCGACGCCATGGTCGACCTCGTGGCGGACGTCCCGGCCGAGGCGGAGGCGCTGCACACGCACCTCGTCTCCCTCGCCCGTGCGCTGCTCGAGGCCCTGACCCAGCCGCAGGTGCTCCAGTTGCGACGGCTGGTCATCGCCAACGCGGACGCCTTCCCGGAGCTGGGTGCCGCCTGGTACGAGCGGGGGTTCGAGCGGGTCCTGGCCACTCTGGCCGCCACCTTCCGGTCCCTGACGGAGGCGGGGGTGCTCCACGTCCGTGAACCGCTGCTCGCCGCCCACCACTTCACAGGGCTGCTGCTGTGGATCCCCGTGAACAAGGCCATGTTCCACGGTGGCCCCCGGCACACTCCGGCGGAGCTGGACCACTACGCGGCCGAAGGTGTCCGCGCGTTCCTCGCCGCCTACCGCTGAGGGTGCGGGCCGGCTGCTCCGTGCGGGCGAGGTCGGGGGGCGGGGGCCGCCGTTCGGGTCAGGGGGAGCGTGTCAAAAGGGACAAAATAATACATTCATTCTTAATCTCTTCCTGCGGTTCCATGACGGACCGCTCCGCCTCAGCCGGTCGCGCGGCACGAGCCGCACCCGCCCTTGGCGGGTGTGTCGTTCTGCCCGAACCACGGAGGAGCCATGCGTGTAGCCGTTACCGGGGGCGCCGGATTTCTTGGATCGCACCTGTGCGAGGCGCTGCTGCGGCGCGGGGACGAGGTCGTCTGCGTGGACGACCTGTCGACCGGTCAGCCCGAGAACCTCGCCGCGCTGGCGGCCGACCCGGCCTTCACCTTCCTGCGCGCCGACGTCAGTGCGGCCCTGGACGTGCCCGGCCCGCTCGACGCCGTCGCCCACCTGGCCAGCCCCGCCTCGCCGCCCGACTACCTGCGGCTGCCGCTGCACACCCTGGCCGTGGGCAGCCGGGGCACGGAGAACGCCCTGCGCCTCGCCGGGCGGCACGACGCGCGGTTCCTGCTGGCCTCGACCAGCGAGGTCTACGGCGACCCGCTCGTGCACCCGCAGGACGAGAGCTACTGGGGGAACGTCAACCCCATCGGCCCGCGCAGCGTGTACGACGAGGCGAAGCGTTTTTCCGAGGCCCTCGCCCTCGCCCACCACCGCACCCACGGCGTCAACGTGGGCATCGTGCGGATCTTCAACACCTACGGCCCGCGCATGCGCCCCCACGACGGCCGCGTCGTCTCCAGCTTCATCACTCAGGCCCTCAGCGGGGAACCACTGACCCTCTACGGCGACGGCAAGCAGAGCCGCAGCTTCTGCTACGTCGACGACCTCGTGCGCGGCCTCCTCGCGATGCTCGACGCCGACGAGCCGGGGCCCGTCAACCTGGGCAACCCCGTCGAGCTGTCGGTCGCCGACCTCGCCGACCTCGTACTGCGCCTCACCGGCTCCGACGCGCAGGTGCACCACCACCCGCTGCCCGTCGACGACCCCGTCCGCCGCCGCCCCGACATCACACGGGCCGAGCAACGCCTCGGCTGGCACCCCGAGGTGGGCATCGAGGACGGCCTGTGCCGCACCGTCGCCTGGTTCGCCGCCCGGCCCCTGGACGTGGCCGCCGGAGCGGCGGCGATCCGGGGGAGCCAGCAGGACGCCACCCGGCACGCCCCCGACCCCGCGGCCGCGTCCCCGCGCTGACGCCGGCCCATGACGCCCCCACGGCACCGTGTCGCGGCCCGGTGCCAGCGACGGAGCACGCTTCCATGACGCAGGCAGAATCCGCCCTCCTCGCGCAGGCCACCACGTCCGCGCCGCCGTCGACCATGCCGCAGCCCGCCGACGCCGGGGACTCCCTGCGCGACCAGCTGCTCGGCCTCTCCGACGGCGGCGTCGTCGACGTCGGGCCGGACGGTCCCGTCCTCGGCCGGCCGCGCCGCCGCCTGCGGACGCGTCCGAGCAGCTTCGTACGGGTCCTCACCGGCACGACCCGGGTGAAGGCGATGCTCCTGTGCCTCGCCTGGGTGCTCGCCCTCGGGTGGTTCTGGAGCTGGTGGCTCCAGCCGGACCACCGCGTCGGCTGGGTGGGCCTGGTCGTCAACAGCGCGCTGCTGCTGTACCTCGCGGTGATGCCGGTGCACTTCGTCGTCTCCGTGCTGCGGCTGCGCCGGTTCGACCCGGGGACCGGCGTCCCGGCCCTGCGGACGGCGTTCGTCGTCACGCGGGCGCCGTCGGAGGACTGGGACATCGCGCGGGCGACGCTGCGGGCGATGCTCGCCCAGGACTTCCCGCACCCCTACGACGTCTGGCTCTGCGACGAGGACCCCACTCCCCGCATCCGCCGCTGGTGCCGCAGCCACGGCGTCCGCCTCTCCTGCCGCAAGGGCGTGGCCGCCTACCACCGCGACACCTGGCCGCGCCGCACCCGCTGCAAGGAGGGAAACCTCGCCTACTTCTACGACCACTGGGGCTACCGCGACTACGACGTCGTCGCCCAGCTCGACTGCGACCACGCGCCGCGCCCCGGCTACCTGACGGAGGTCGTCCGCCCCTTCGCGGACCCGGCCGTCGGCTACGTCGCCGCCCCCTCGGTGTGCGACACGAACGCGGACGCGTCGTGGTCCGCGCGGGGACGGCTGCACCGCGAGGCGCTCTTCCACGGCCCCGTCCAGCTCGGCCACTCGGCCGGTCTCGCACCGGTGTGCATCGGCTCCCACTACGCCGTCCGCACCCAAGCCCTGCGGGACGTCGGCGGCCTCGGGCCCGAGCTGGCCGAGGACTTCACCACCACGTTCCTGCTGAACTCGGCTGGCTGGCACGGCGCGTTCGCCATCGACGCGGAGGCACACGGCGAGGGGCCGATCACGTTCTCCGCGATGGTGACGCAGGAGTTCCAGTGGTCCCGGAGCCTGACGGTGGCGCTGCTGGGCCTGCTGCCCCGGCACCTGGCCCGGCTGCCCCGGGTGCTGCGCGTCCGCTTCACCCTGGTGCTCGTCTACTACCCGCTGCTCGCCGTCACGACGACGGCCGGGCTCGCGCTGCCTCCGGTGGCCGCCGTCACCGGAATGGCCTGGATCAACGTCAACTACTTCGCCTTCCTCGCCCACTTCTGGGTGATGTCCGGCGCTCTGATCCTCCTCGCCCTGCTGCTGCGCCGAAGCGGGCTGCTGCGTCCGCCCGGCGCGCCCGTCGTGAGCTGGGAGGGCTGGCTGTTCGCCCTCGCCCGCTGGCCGTGGGTGGCCTGCGGCGTCGGCGCGGCGGTGCTGCAACGGCTGCGGCCCCGGCGGATCGTCTTCAAGGTCACGCCCAAGTCGCGCGACGGACTGGAACCCCTGCCGCTGCGCCTCGTCGCCCCCTACCTGCTCATCACCGTCACCCTGGCCTCGGCGGCGGTCGTCGGCGAACTCACCGGTCCGGCGGCGGGCTACGTCTTCCTGTGCATGCTCGGCGCCACCTCCTACGCCGTCCTCACCCTGGCCGTCGGGTGGCTGCACGTCACCGAGACCGCACGGGCGGCCGGGGTGCGGCTCCGGCGCGCCCTCGGCACGGCCGCGCTGCCGCTGCTCGCGGGCACCCTCGCCCTGCTGCCGCTCGCGCTGGCCTACGCCCTCTACCCGGCCTACCTCGTAGGCGTCTTCGGCCCCGACCTCCTTCCGCAGGTCGGAGCCCGGTGACGTCGTCCGGCCCCCGCCCTTCCGGAAGGAACGCCCGTATGCCCCGCACGGTCCTGGTCACCGGTGGCGCCGGCTTCATCGGCAGCCACACCTGCGTCGAACTGCTCGCCCACGGCTACGACGTCGTGGTCGTCGACGACCACTCCCACAGCTCGCCGGTCGCGCTGGAGCGCGTCGCGAAGATCGCCGGACGCCCGCCCACCGCGTCCTACGTGACGGACGTGCGGGACCGGGCGGGCCTGGACGCCGTCTTCGCCGCCCACCGCGTCGACGCCGTCATCCACTTCGCCGCGCGCAAGGCGGTGGGGGAGTCGGTGCGCATGCCGGTCGCGTACTACGACACCAACGTCGGCGGGACGACCGCGCTGCTCGGCGCCATGGAGCGGCACGGCGTCTCCCGGCTCGTCCTCTCCTCCTCCTGCTCCGTCTACGGGGACGGCCCGGCGGGCGCCGGCGCGCCGGGCCCGCTCACCGAGACGGACCCGGTGGCCCCCACCAACCCCTACGCCACCACCAAGCTGCTGTGCGAGCGGATCATCGGCGACGTCTGCGACCGGCTGCCCGAAGCCTTCAGCGCCTTCGCCCTGCGCTACTTCAACCCCGTCGGAGCCCACCCGAGCGGGCTGCTCGGCGAGGACCCGCGCGGTGTGCCGGACAACCTCATGCCCTACCTCGCCCAGGTCGCCGTCGGCCGCCTCGACCGACTGCGCGTCTTCGGCGACGACTACCCCACCGCCGACGGCACGGGCGTCCGCGACTACCTGCACGTCATGGACGTCGCCGAGGGACACCGCGTCGCCCTGGAGCACCTCGACGACGAGGCGGGCCTGCGCGTCCTCAACCTGGGCACCGGCACCGGCACCTCCGTGCTGGAACTGCTCGCCGCCTTCTCCGCCGCGTGCGGCCGGCGGCTGCCGTACGAGATCACCGCCCGCCGCCCCGGCGACGTCGCCGCGCTCGTCGCCGACCCGGGGGCCGTGCGGCGGGCGTGGGGCTGGTCCGCCACCCGGGACGTCGCCGCCATGTGCCGGGACGCCTGGCGCTTCCAGGACCTCAACCCCTCCGGCTACCCGGACTGACCGCGCACCGGGGCGAACCGCTCACCCGTCCCGACCACGCCGCGCGGCCAGCGCGCCGAGGGGCGGCGTCGCGCCCAGCTGCCTCCCGGCGAAGTCGACGCGGCCGGGGTCGACGCCGAGCGCCGCCGGGTCGACGGCCGCGCCCGCGAGGTCCGCCGCGCAGCGCGGGGTCAGCAGCCCGGCGGCCCCCTCCGCCTCGGTGACGGGCGTCGTCACGGCGGCCAGGCACGGGTCGGCGTCGGTGCCGGTGTCCGCACCGCCGCGCCGCTCCTGGCCGCTCGCCCCGCGCCAGGCGTCCAGGGCGGTGAACGTCTCGCCGCCCCACCGCAGCCGCCAGCCGTCGGCGGCGTGGTAGGCGTTGCCCTGGAGGGTGACCTCGGCGGGCTTGAACCCCCGGTCGGCGCCGACGAGCGGGGCGCCGTCGGTGACGAGGATGTTGTTCTGGACGCGGACGCGGTCCAGATCCTCCTGCAGCCGCAGGGCCGGCGCCGCGACCGGACCGTTCGCGCGCATGACGACGGTGTTGTGGTGCACGTCCAGGTCGCTCAGGCGCAGGCCGTAGACGACGATGCCGCCGTAGACCTCCAGCTTGTGGGCGTCGTTCGCGCTCAGGTTGAAGCGCAGGACGTTGTCGCGGTGGGCGCCCGTGGGGCGGCCGGAGTAGACGAGGTAGCCGGGGCCCTCGTTGCCGAAGGACAGGTTGTACTGCACCACCGTCCGCGACACGTTGTTGTCCAGCCCGAAGCCGCCGCCGTCCACGCGGGAGCCGGTGTGGTTCCCGTGGGAGACGTTGTGCTCGATGACCAGCCCGGTGGCGTCGTAGGCCCAGATGCCCTCCGGCCCCTCCTGGGCGTCGGGGGAGGAGCGGGCGCCGTTGCCGTGGGCGACGGAGTCCGCGATGCGCCCGCCGCGCACGCTGCCGAGGATGACGCCGCTCCCGGTGTTCCGGTCGTCCGCCGTCGGGTCACCGGTGTTGCCGTGCGCGCGCACCCCCGTGACCGTCACGTCGTGGTGGGCGTAGGCGGGCTCGTCGGCGTCCAGCGGTGGCCCGCTGGTGACGAGCCCGGCCTCCAGGTTGCCGTGCAGCACCGAGTCGGCGACGCGCACGTCCCGGAAGCCCACGCCGCGCGGGGCGCCGACGCCGACGCCGTTGCGGAACCCCGAGACGTCCACCCCCGTGAGCGTCACCCCGGCGAACCGCTCCCCGCGCGACGCGTCGCTGAACAGGTGGACGCCGTCGTGCTCCCGGCGCGCCCGCGCGTCCCCGCGCAGGACGAGGTCGCGCACCTCCACGCCGCCGGTGCCGTACACCGTGACGCCCGCCGAGCCGCTCGCCCGCAGCGTCGCCCGGCCGCTCCCGTAGGAGTCGATGACGACCGGCCTGCGCGCGTCGCCCGCCTCCCCCCGCGCGATGTCCAGCCCGCCCCGGAACCGGGCGCCGCCCTCCAGCCGCAGCCGGTCGCCGGGGCGGTACTTCACCTCGTCGGCGCGGCCGAGCGTGCGCCAGGCGTTCTCGGGGGACAGGCCGTCCGCGCCGTCGTCGCCGTCCGGGCTGACGTAGTACGTGAACCCGCCCGCGCTGTTCTTCCCCGGCGGCGCGTAGGGCTCGGGCAGCGAGCAGCCCGAGGGGAGCGCGAGGAGGCACGCGAGGCCGCCCGTCGCGCCGAGGGCCGACCAGCTCCTCCGGAGCCCCATCCGCATGTGCACTCCCTGACCGGCCGTGGGGACGAAACGGTGAAACGGTGAAACGGTGAAACGGTGGAACGATGAAACAGGGCAAAGACTGCCAGAAGGGTCGGTGGGTGGGCCCGCATTCACCCGAAGGGCGGCGTCAGGCGGGTGGCGTCAGGCGGATGGCGTCACGGGGTCCGCCTCGGGGACGCGCAGCGCCAGCACGGCCGTGTCGTCCTGGCCCGCCTCGGGGCGGAAGTCCGCCAGCGCCGCGCACAGTTCCGCCAGCGGGGCGCGCGCCAGCGGCCCGGCCGCCGTCTCCAGCGCGCGCAGCCCCTCGTCCAGCGACTCCCCGCGCCGCTCGACCAGCCCGTCGGTGTACAGCACGAGCGTCGAACCCGGCGGGACGGCCAGCTCATGGTCCGGGCGTGGCTGCGCGACGTCCACGCCCAGCGGCAGGCCGGGCTCGCCCGACAGGACGTGCGCACTGCCCGCCGGGGAGATCAGCAGCGGCGGTGGGTGCCCCGCCGAACTCCAGCTCAGCCGCCGCTCCCCGTCCCCGTCCCGCCACACGCGGGCCAGGCAGGCGGTCGTGACGGGGAGGTCGGTGATGGCGTGGAGCGTCCGGTCGAGCGTGCCGAGCACCGTGCTGGGCGGCTTGCGCCGCTCGTACAGCAGCGCACGCAGCATGTTGCGCGCCTGCGCCATGGCCGCTGCGGCGTACACGTCGTGCCCGACGACGTCACCGATCACGACGGCGCACGAACCGTCCGGCAGCGGGACCGCGTCGTACCAGTCCCCGCCCAGCCGGTTTCCCGGAGCCGCCGCCGGCCGGTACACCGCCCGGGCCTCGTACGGCGCCAGGTCCGGCAGCCGGGGCAGCAGCAGCCGCTGGAACAGCTCCGCGCTCGCCCGCACCGACGCGAACAGCCGCGCGTTGTCGATCGCCACCGCCGCCGCGCTCGCCAGCGCGACGAGCACCGCCTCGTCGTGCTCGTCGAACGGCAGACCGTCCCGCCGGTCCGTCAGGTACAGGTTCCCGTAGACCTGGTCGCGCACCCGGATGGAGACGCCCAGCAGCCGACTCATCGGCGGATGGCCCTCGGGGAAGCCCACCGACTCCGGGTGGGCGGCGATCGTCTCCACCCGCAGCGGCTCCGGGTGCCGGATCAGGTGACCCAGCAGCCCGAGTCCGTGCGGCAGCGGCACGCCCGCCAGCGCCCGCTCCTCCTCCTCGCTCAGCCCGACGGGGATGAAGTCCGCCAGCCGCTCACCCGTCTCGTCCAGCACCCCCATCGCCCCGTATCGGGCGCCCACCAGCTCCTGCGCCGTCTTCAGCAGCTCCCGCAGCAGCGACGGCAGCTCCAGCTCCCGGTTCAGCGCCAGGAACGCGTCCAGCAGGCCGTGGAAACGCTCCTGCGCCCGCGTCAGCGACCTGACGCGCTCCGCAATGTCCTCCAGCTCCTGGTCCGCCTTCGACCGCAGACGCCTGAAGGACTCCGATCCCTGTGCCGCCATGGCTCTTCCCTAGCACGCGCACCGGCACACGTCCGCACGCCACCACCGGGACCGCCCGGATAGCGCGCCGTGCGGGCCGTGTGGTGTGCGGGCCGCCGATCGGCGCGTCAGCGCGCGGGCGGCAGGAACTCCGGCTGGTCGAGCACGCGCAGCCAGCTGCCGTCCGGCTGACGCCGGACCACCTGGGCGCGGGCGCCCGCGCCGTCCCTCGGCGGCGTCGCGGTGAGGGCGACGTCCCCGCTGACGAGCGTCGGCAGCGGCGCCTCCGGCTCGAAGCGCGGCGCGTGCGCCAGGACCTCCCCCCACAAAGCGCGGATCGCCGCCCGGCCCACCGTCGTCCTGCCCGGCGGGTAGGCCATCACCGCGTCCTCCTCGTACAGCGCCGCGACGCCGGCCGCGTCCCCGGCGTTCGACCGCTCGACGAACAGGCGGGTGAGGTCCTCGGGCCGCATGGCCTTCTCGTACTCCGGCACGGTGTCCTCCTGGGTCGGGTGGGGTCGCGGGATCGGTACGGCGCGGGATCGGTACGCCGTGCCTCCAGCGTGGGCGCGGGCCGATGAGAAGTCCAACAGATGATGGAGATGGCACCTAGCATTCCCGGTTATGGAACTGAGGCAGCTGGAGTACTTCGTCGCCGTCGCCGACGAGCGGAACTTCACCCGCGCCGCCGCCCGCGTCCACATCAGCCAGTCCGGCGTCAGCGCCCAGGTCCGTCAACTCGAACGGGAGCTGGGGGCCGACCTGTTCGACCGCTCGGCGCGCACCGTCACCCTCACCGCCGCAGGCCGCGCGGCGCTCACCCACGCCCGCGCCGCGCTCGCCGCCGCCGAGGCGGTCGGCGAGGCCGTGAGCGAGGTGACCGGCCTGCTCCGGGGACGGCTCACCCTCGGCATGGTCATCGGCTGCACCGTCACGCCGCTGTTCGACGCCCTCGCCGCGTTCCACCGCGAACACCCCGGCGTCGAGCTCTCGCTGCGGGAGGACCACTCCGACCGGCTCGTCTCGGACGTGCGCTCCGGCGCCCTCGACGCCGCCCTGGTCGGCTCGGCCACGGCCGCACCGGAGGGGCTGGAGGCGCTGACCGTCGTCAGCGAACGGCTCGTCACCGCCGTCCCTCCGGACCACCCCCTCGCCCGGCTGCGGCGCGTCACCCTGCGCGACGTGTGCGTTCACCCGATCGTGTGCCTACCGCCCGGCACCGGGGTGCGCACGGTCTTCGACCGCGCCTGCGCCGCCCAGGACCTGCGCCCCGCCGTCCCCCTCCAGGCCGGTGCCGCCGACGCGGTCGCCGACCTCGCCGCCCGGGGGCTGGCCGCCGCCGTCCTCAGCGCCTCCATGGTCCACAGCCAGGACGACCGCCTCGTGGTCCGGCCGATCGCCGACGCCGACACCCCCGCGTACCTGTCCGTCGTCTGGCGCGCGGCGCACGGACCCGCCCTCCGCGCCCTCCTCCGCCACGCCCACCGCGCCTTCCCCCGGCCGCCCGGCGCGCTGTGAGCCCGGATACCGACACACCCCACGGGTACGGTCGGGCCCATGGACATCGCTGAGCTCCTGGAGCTGGAGCATCGTGGTTGGCAGTCGCTCTGCGACAGCACCGGCGGTGACTTCTACGGGCGGTTGATGACCGAGGACGGCGTCATGGTGCTCGCGCACGGACACGTGCTCAGCCGCCAGGACGTCGTCGCTTCGCTCAGCGACGCGCCGCCCTGGCGGACCTACGAGATCTCCGGGGAACGGCTCGTCCCGCTGAGTGAGGACTCCGCCGCCCTGGTCTATCGCGGGCGGGCGTACCGGGAAGGCGCGGAGCCGGCGTTCACGGCACTGATGTCGAGCGTCTACGTGCGGCGGGGCACGGGGTGGGCGCTGGCCCTGTACCAGCAGACGCCCGTGCCCGAGTAGCCGAACGCGTCCGGCGCCGCGCGCAGTTCGGCGCGGCGCGGGGTCAGCGGGCGTCGCGGGCGTCGCGGGCGGTGGTGAGGAGGGTGCGGGCGGCGGCGCGGGCCTGGTGGGCCGCGGTGGCGTCGCCGGTGAGGGCGGCGGTGGCGATGGCGCCGTCCACCAGGAGCGCGAGCTGGGCGGCCAGGGCCCGGTGGTCGGCGACGCCGAGGGGCCGGGTCAGCCCGGCCAGGTAGGCGTGGAGGGCCTGCTTGTGCTCCCGGGCGGCCAGCGCGACGTCGTCGGCGGCGGGGCCGAGTTCGCCGACGGCGTTGACGAAGGCGCAGCCCCGGAACCCCGGCGCGGTGAACCACGTGTGCAGCCAGTCGAAGACGGCGAGGGGGGCGGCGTCCGGCGTGGCGGCGTGGGCGGTGACGTGGTCGGCCAGCTCGGCGCGCCAGCGCGCGTCCCGGCGGCGCAGGTACGCCGCGACGATCTCGTGCTTGGCGCGGAAGCACCGGTAGACGCGTTTGAGCGGCAGCCCGGAGGCCGCCCGCAGCTCGTCCATGCCGACGGCCTGGATGCCGCGTGCGTAGAACAGCGACTCCGCGGCGTCGAGCAGCCGGGTGCGGGCCGTGTCGTCGTCGGTCATCGGGGCCTCCTGGCGCAGAGAACGTGCGTTCTCTAGAGTAGGGGCAGCGCGGAGAACGACCGTTCTCCGCTCAGGGAGGGAAGTCGCCATGGAAGCACGTCCGCCGCTGCCGCCGTTCGACGAGGCCGGCGCCCTGCGCAAGGTGCGCGCCGCCGAGGACGCCTGGAACACCCGCGACCCGGAGCGCGTCGCCCGCGCCTACACCGAGGACTCGGTCTGGCGGAACCGCGACACGTTCCTGCGCGGCCGGGAGGAGATCGTCGCCTTCCTGAGGGCCAAATGGGACCGCGAGCTCGACTACGCGCTGCGCAAGGAGCTGTGGAGCTTCGGCCCGCAGCGGATCGCCGTCCGCTTCCAGTACGAGTGGCACGACGCGGCGGGGCAGTGCTGGCGCAGCCACGGCAACGAGATGTGGGAGTTCACCGCGCAGGGCCTGATGTCCCGCCGGGAGGCCAGCATCAACGACGTCCCGATCGCCCGGCAGGACCGCCGCATCCTCGGCCCCCGCCCCGCCGACGAGGACCGCACCCCACTCCCGCTCCGGTAGGCACCCGGACCGCACGACGGTCAGCGCGGCAGGCTGATGCCGAACGCGTCCCCGTGCTCGCCGTCGTCCCAGCCGAGGTCGCCCTCGGCCAGCGCGGTGGCCGACTCCAACTCCCCGGGCCGCACCTTCACCACCGTGACGGTCCCGGCGGCGTTCCCGGGCGCGCCGATGAGGGGCTCGTCGCGTCCGTCGCCATCGGTGTCCAGAGCTCCCACGGTCCAGCCGAAGTGGTCGGCGGTGGCGACGACTCCGGGCACGCCGTCGACGTCCTGGTCGATCCAGACACCGCCGCCGGCGGTGATGCCACCGGTCGAATTGCCGAACATCACCAGGGCCGCGCCGGAACCGGTCGCGGAGCCGATGGCCTCGCTGCGCATGCCGATGACGAGGTCGTCGACGCCGTCCCCGTCGAAGTCCCCGGCGGCCAGCGAGGCACCGAAGTAGTCCTCCTCCTCGGGGGCGCCGGGAATGCCGGGGCTGTCCTGGTGGAAGACGTCGACATCCTCGTGGCGGTAGCCCTCCTCGTCGGCGTAGAGGACGGCGACGCTGCCCGCCGCCCCCTCCGCGCCGACCTTCTGGTCGGAGACGCCGACCGCGAGGTCGAGGTAGGGGTCGTCGTCGAAATGGCCGAGCGCGAGGGCGCTTCCGGAGAACTCGCCGATGCCGTCGATGTGCGCGGAGTCGATGTAGGAGCCGTCGGAGGGCCCTGCGTCGTCGAACGGGCCGAAGAGGGTGTGGATCGAGCCCCGGTCGGAGCTGCCGCTGATCTGCTCGCCGAGGGTGGTGACGACGAGATCGTCCGCGCCGTCGCCGTCGACGTCGCCGATGGCGAGCTGCTCACCGAAGCGGTCGCCCTCCTCCGGGACCCCGGGCGCGTGCGGGCTGTCCTGGTCGACCCACAGGGCCGAGTCGGCCCGCAGGCCGTCCGCCGACCCGAACAGCACCTTGACCGAACCGGCGTTGGCCTTGCCGTCCGCGGAGTCCAGGGGCTGGCCGACGGCCAGGTCGTCGTAGCCGTCCCCGTCCAGGTCTCCCGCCGCCAGGGAGTAGGCGAAGAACTCGTCCCAGCCAGCCGCCCCCGGAACTCCCGGCGTGTCCTCGTGGAATGAGCCGGTGCGGCTGTCGTACACGCCGTCGGCGCTGCCATAGAGGATGGTCAGATAGCCCGCGCCCTCGGTGTCCCCGATCGCCTCCATGGGAGCGCTGACCGCCAGGTCGGCGTAGCCGTCGGCGTCGAAGTCGCCGCTGGCGACGACCTGCCCGAAGCTGTCGTCCGGTTCGGCGTCGCCGGGGACTCCTGGGGACTGCTGGTCGATCCGGACCGAGTCACTCCCCGGGCCACTGCCGGACCCGTTGGCCACAAGGAGGGAGCCCGCATTGAGGTGACCGTTGACGGTGTTCCCGGGGAGCCCGACCGCCAGGTCGGCGATGCCGTCTCCGTTCACGTCGTAGGGGATGGCCCGATCCGGCTGCCCGCCGACCAACGCGGCCGTCACGGTCACCGTCGCGGCGCACGCCAGCAGGCCGCCGGCCAGGAGCCATCTCCGGTTCCCGGTCGGGAGCGCCGCCGTCAACTTGGCCATGGGTCCCTCTCGTCGGGGTGAGTGGATGTGGCAGGCAGGCTAGACAGACGGACATCTCGACTTGATCACGCCTCCGTGGTCCCCCGGAGTGGGTGTGACGGCTTTCGCCACCCGCTCAAGAACCCGGTGAACGGGTGCCGTTGTGACGTGACGGGGTCCGCGCTGTACGCCACTGGTGGGTGTGCACCGGTGACCGTTCGTTACCGAGCCGTTGTCGTGACCCTGCCTGAACGGCCTCTCCATGATCTAGCGTGTTCGGCGTTCGCGGTTCGGTACGGACCTCGAACGTGTCGTCGTTTCACCTGAGAGCCGGTCACCACCTCGCGTGGGACCGGCTTTGTCGTAACCGCCGCCTGAGGAGTCCCGTGCCCAGCTCCGGTCCCAGCGACCCGCCCGCCAGAGCCCGTCGCCCGCTTCACGGCCTCGGCACCATGGCGGGCACGCTGGTGCTCGCGCTGAGCGTGAGCCTCCTCCCGGCGTTTCCCGCCGCTGCGCTGCCGCCTGCGGCGACCGGCGGTTCGGGCGAGGTGCCCGAGCAGCGTTCCGGTAGCGCTGCGGGCCGGGAGCACGCCGTCGACGCCTCACGTACGGACGCCAACGGGGCCAACTCGGCGTCCGTGGAGGAGCTGCCCGCAGGCGACGATGCCCTTCCGCTGGCGGAGTCCGCCGGGGCCTTCACCCCCGTCGCGCCGGAGACCGAGCCGCAGGCGGTGGAGCGGCAGGCCTCCGAACGGACGGTCGGGGAAGCCGGTTTCGACGCCGAGCGCAGCAAGGAACTGCCGCAGCGGCGGGACGCGGTGACCAAGGAGTACGAGAACCCGGACGGCACCCGCACCACCCGCGTCTACCCCGAACCGGTGCACTACCAGGACGACGACGGCACCTGGCGGGAGATCGACCCGGCTCTCGTCGAAGCCGACGCGGACACCGTGCCGAGCCCGGCCGCGCGGAGCCTTGACGGCGGTGGCTCGGCCGACGGCGTCAGCGACCGGCTGGTCATGAGCGCGGACGACAGCGGGCTTTCCTTCGGGCGGACGGGTGACGACCCCCGCCTGGCGGAGCTCGCGGTCGGCGAGGGCGGCCGGGTGGCGTTCGGTCTCGCGGACGCCGCCGCCGTACCGGGAACCGTCGAGGGCGACACCGTGCGCTTCCCCGGCATTCGACCCGACGCCGACCTGACGCTGCAGGCCGAGCACGGCTCCGTCAAGGAGACGATCGTCCTCAACTCGCCCGACGCCCCTCGGACGTGGACGTTCCCGCTCTCGCTCGACGGACTGACGCCCACGCTCGACGAGGACGGGTCGGTGGAGCTGCGGGACGCCGACGGGACCCCGCGCGCCGTCGTCCCCACACCGTGGATGGAGGACTCCGCCACCGACCCCGACTCGGGGGAACCGGCCATCTCGGACGCCGTCAGCTACCGGCTGGAGCAGCGGAGCGGCGGCCGGTGGGACCTGCTGGTCGTGGTGGACGACGCCTGGCTGGACGCTCCCGAGCGGGAGTACCCGGTGCTCGTCGACCCGAGCGTCGACGACCTGGAGACCTACGGTGACGCCTTCGTCCAGGACGACTGGCCCGACACGAACTTCGGCGGCGACGACGAGCTGAAGGTCGGCAGCTACGACGGTGGCGGCAGCCGCGCCAACAGCTACCTGCGCTTCGACAACGTCTCCAGCCAGCTGGAGAACCGCTACATCCTCAACGCGGACCTGGGCCTGTTCAACCACTGGTCGTCGTCCTGCTCCGCGCACGACGTGCGGGTGCACCAGGTCAAGGAGGCCTGGCAGGCCGGCAAGGTCACCTGGGCCAACCAGCCCCCGGTGGTCTCCACCCCGGTCGCCACCGCCTCGTTCGCCCACGGGGAGAACTGTTCCGGCGCCGCGTGGCGCACCATCGACCTCGGCCTCAAGGGCATCGACCTCGTGCAGGACTGGGTCGACGGCTCGACCGGCAACTACGGCCTGTCCCTGCGCGCGCCCTTCAACGACAGCGGCGCCTGGAAGCGCTTCGGCAGCAAGAACTCCGCCAACCCGCCGTACCTGGCCATCACGCACAGCTCGTGGGGTGCCGAGTACAGCGTCGGTTCGCAGACCGAGCCGCTCACCGGTCACCAGGGCGGTGAGGCGACCGTCACGGTGAAGAACCTCGGCGACCTGACGTGGGAGGCGCTGGGCTGGAACGAGTTCCGCCTGGGCACCCGGGTCCGTGACCACGACAGCGGCGAGCTGCTGGACGCCGTCGCCTTCACCCGCTTCAACGAGCGCGTCACCCCCGGAGACTCGGCGACCGTCGACGCGCGCATCCCCCACCTGCCGCCCGGCACGTACAAGATCAACTTCGACGTGCAGCGGCTCAAGGACCAGAAGTGGATGTCCAGCGAGAACGTGCCCGTCGCCACGGTGACGGTGACCTCGCAGGACGTGGGTCCGCGGATCACGGACGTCTACCCCCGGCCCGGTGGTCAGGTGGGCAGCCTGACACCGGCGTTGTTCGTGGACGCGGAGACGATCGACCACTATCCGGCCGACGCGTCCATCGATCACTGGTTCGAGGTCTGTGAGGGCAGCACGGAGGCGCCGGTGAACTGCGTGGACTCCGGCTGGGTGGACCCGCGGACCTGGAACGTGCCCGCCGACACCCTGGAGTGGGGCGAGCAGTACGTGTGGCGGGTCAAGGCCCGCGAGGGGAGCGAGGAGGGACCGCTCAGCCCGTACTACCCCTTCACCACCGCCGTCGAGCAGCCCGCCATCACCTCCCACCTGGGCGGCGCGGCCGCCGACGGGCGTGAGGTCGATCCGCGCACCGGCAACTACACCACCACCGACACCGACGCGCAGGTCGCCACGGTCGGTCCCGCGTTGAGCGTCACCCGCACCTACAACAGCCGTGACCCGCGTGACGACAACGCCTTCGGTGCCGGCTGGAGCACCCGCTACGACATGCGGGTCGAGCCGGACGAGGACGGCACCGGCAACGTCGTGGTCACCTACCCCTCGGGCCGTCAGGTCCGCTTCGGCCACCACCCCGACGGCACCTACGCACCGCCCCACGGCAGCTTCGCCACCCTCACCCGCACCCAGGACGACGGCTGGCGTCTGACCGACAAGGAACAGACCGACCACCTCTTCGACGCCCAGGGCCGCATCACCGAGGTCACCGACTTCCGTGGCCGTGCCCAGAGCATGACCTACGACGGCGACCGGCTCACCACCGTCACCGGCGTCGGCGACCGCACCCTGAACTTCACCTGGTCGGGTGACCACGTCACCTCCGTCACCACCGCGCCCCCCGGCCCTGACAGCGACCCGCTGACGTGGGACTACACCTACGTCGGCCACCGGCTGACCGAGGTGTGCGGCCCCGAGGACGCCGAGGGCTCCTGCACCCACTACACCTACGGCGACGGCTCCCACCACCGCACCGTCGTCCGCGACGCCGGTCCGTTCTCCTACTGGCGCCTGGGCGAGGAGCCCGGGGCCACGGAGGCCCGCAGCGACCTGCTCCTCGGCGGCGACGAGCACGCCGGGACGTACCACGACGTCACCCTGGGCACCGACGGCGCCCTGGCGGGCAGCTCCGACACCGCCGCCACGTTCGACGGGGACTCCTCCTACGTCCAGCTCCCCGACCAGCTCGTCACCGACACCCCGTACCTGACGGTCGCCCTGTGGTTCCGCACCACGGAGGACGGCGTGCTGTTCAGCTACCAGAACCACACGCTCGAAGAGGACGACGCGGAGAAGCTCACCCCGGCGCTGTACGTCGGGACGGACGGCAAGCTGCGCGGCCAGTTCCGCAACGGCGACGTCGACCCGATCACCTCCACCGGGTCCGTCGCCGACGGCGCGTGGCACCACGCCGCGCTCACCGCAGCCGGCAACAGCCAGACGCTCTACCTCGACGGCCAGCCCGTCGGCACGGCCGAAGGCGCCATCAGCCAGCACGACCAGCGCTTCGTCTACCTCGGCGCCGGTTACTGGCAGGACTGGCCCGCCACCACCGGCACCATTGGCCACTTCGCCGGCGACATCGACGAGGCGGCCGTCCACACCCGCCCCCTCGGGGCCCGGACCATCGCGGAGCACCACGCCTCCGGCACAGACGCCCAGCAGCTCACCCGCGTCACGCTGCCCAGCGGCCGGACGCACGCCGAGGTCTCCTACGACACCGCGCGCGACCGCGTCGCCGCCTACACCGATGCAGACGGGGGCCGTTACGAGCTGTCCGCACACGTCCTGACCGGTCAGGACGGCCGTCCGGCCACCGACGGCCAGGACGCCGTGCCGGAGGACCCGGCCGTCACCGTCACCGTCACGGACCCCGACGAGCGGACGTCCAGCCACACCTACGACCCGCTCCAGGGCCACCGCCGCGTCGCGCAGACCGACGCGGCCGGAAACACGGCCACCTTCGCCTACGACAGCGGCGGCTTCCTGGCCGCCACCACCGGTCCCGACGGCACCGTCACCCGGCTCGGCCACGACGACCGGGGCAACAAGATCTCCCAGACGGTCTGCCGCGACGCGGGCGAGGAGGCCACCTGCCACACCACCCACTACGCGTACTTCCTCAACGCGGACGACCCGCTCGACCCGCGCAACGACCAGCTCGTCGCGCGCCGTGACGCCCGCTCGGCCGACGCCGAGGACGACACCTACCGCACCTCCTACGGGTACAACTCCTACGGTGACCGGGTCTCGACCACGTCGCCCGCCACGCCCGGCTTCCCCGACGGCCGCACCGAGACCCACACCTTCACCGACGGCACCGAGGACGCCGTCGGCGGCGGCACGGTCCCCGCCGGACTCCTCGCCACCACGACCGACGTGCGCGGCGGCGAGACCGTGCGCGCGTACGACGCGGCAGGCGACCTGCGGCGCGTCACCGACTCCGCCGGGCTGGTGACCGAGTACACCTACGACGCGCTCGGTCGCGAACTGACCGTCACCGAGACGTCCGAGGCCCATCCCGACGGCGTCACGTCCACGACCGAGTACGACGGCGCGTCCCGCGTCGTGCGCGGCACCGGGCGCGTCACCACCAACGCCGTCACCGGGGACGAGCACCAGGCCGTCACCGCCTACACCCACGACGCGGACGGCAACGTGCTCACCGAGACCGTCTCCGACACGGCGGGCGACGCCCCCGACCGCGTCACGGAGCGCACCTACGACGGCCACGGCCGCCTCGCCACCGTCAGCGGTCCGGAGGACTTCGAGGAGAGCTACACCTACGACGCCTACGGCAACCAGACCACGCGCACCATGCCCGGCGGCGTGACGTTCCGCTACACCTACACCGCGCGCGGTGAACTCGCCGAGACCGTGCTGGAGGACTACGAGGACGGCAGCGGCGGCGACCCCGCCGACGTCGTCCTGGACTCCTACGCCTACGACCCCGCAGGCCGCCTCGCCGAACACACCGACGCCATGGGTCGCACCACCCGGCACACCTACTACGACGACGGACTCCCGGCGCAGGAGATCCTCACCGGCTACCAGGACGCCGACGGCGACACCCGCGACGTCGTGCTCAGCGAACGCCACTACGACGCCGCCGGACACCTGACGACGGAGATCACCGGGAACGGCGGAACCACCACCGCCTACGAGATCGACGCCGCAGGC
The DNA here is from genome assembly GCF_037911585.1 of Streptomyces sp. GSL17-111. Taxonomy (NCBI): domain Bacteria; kingdom Bacillati; phylum Actinomycetota; class Actinomycetes; order Kitasatosporales; family Streptomycetaceae; genus Streptomyces; species Streptomyces sp. GSL17-111. The sequence goes on along the minus strand of NZ_JBAJNS010000001.1, from coordinate 2,262,878 downwards.
GACACCACCGCCGAGGTCCTCGACCCCGACGGCCTCGCCCGCCGGACCGACTACACGCTCGACGCGGGGGGCTCGGTCGCCACCGAGACCCGGACGGGCGCGGGCGGTGACCGCACCGAGCTGATCACCTTCGAACGCGACACCGCCGGACGTCTCCTGCGGGAAGCCGTCGAGAACGACGGCGCGGACCTCGTCACCACCTACGAGGTGGACGACCGAGGCCTCGTGCTCGCCGAGACCTCCCCGCGCGGCAACGTCTCCGGGGCCGATCCGGCCGACCACACCACCGAGTTCCGCTACGACGCGGCCGGCCGCCTGGTGGAGACGCGCGGCGCACCCGTCACCGTCGAGCAGCGCGGCGAGGCCCCCGTCACCGAACGCCCCGTCACCCGCAGCGTCTACGACGCCTTCGGGGACGAGACGGCGACACGGGACGCGAACGGCGAGGTCGTCCGCACCGACTACGACGCCCTCGGCCGCCCCGTGCGGACCACCCTGCCCGACTACACGCCGCCCGGCGCCGTCGAGGCGCTGACACCCACCGTCACCCGCACCTACGACGCGGCCGGGCACGTCGCCACCGAGACCGGCCCCCTCGGCCACACCACCGACTTCACCCACGACCAGTTCGGCAACCCCACCAGCGTCACGGCCCCCGCACCGCAGGACGGCGCCGAACGGCCGGTCACCCGCTACACCTACGACCTGCTGGGCGAGCAGCGCTCGGTGACCGACCCGACGGGCGCCCGCACCGAGTCCACCTACGACGAACTCGGCCGACGCATCACGGTCAGCGTCTTCGAACGCCACCCGGCCGAGGCCGTGTACACGACCCGTCTGCGCTACGACGACAGCGGCAACCTCGTCTCCACCACCAGCCCCGGCGGGGCCGAGGCGAGCGCCGAGTACAACGCGGCGGGCCAGCCCGTCACCGAGACCGACGCCGCAGACGGCACGACGACCTACGCCTACGGCCCCACCGGCCTGCTGACCGCCCTCACCGACCCCCTGGGACGCATCGCCCGGACGCAGTACGACCCGGCCGGGCGGGCCGTCGAGGTCAGCGACCACGACACCGAGGGCGCCCCGCTACGCAGCCGCAGCACCGCGTACGACGCCGAAGGCAACCCGGTCGCCGTCACCGACGCGCTCGGCCACACCACCCGGCAGACGTTCGACGCGGCCGGACGCCTGACGCGGCTCGTCGAGCCCGTCGACGACGACACCTCCGTCACCACCACCTTCGGCTACGACGCCACCGGGCAGCGCACCCGCCTGACCGACGGCCGGGGCCACACCACCTGGTACACCCACACCAGCCACGGTGAGCCGGAGTCCGTCGTCGAACCGGCCACGGACGCCCACCCCGACGCCGTCGACCGCACGTTCACCACCGTGTACGACGCCGCCGGCCGCCCCGTGCGCGAGATCCAGCCCGGCGGCGTCACCCAGCAGCGCACCTTCGACGCGCTGGGCCGGATCACCGAGCACACCGGCTCCGGCGCCGAGGCGGCGACCGGCACGGACACCTTCACCTACGACCTCGCCGACCGGCTGACGTCCGTCAACGCCCCCGGCGGCACCCAGACGTTCGGCTACGACGACCGGGGCAACCTGCTGACCGCCGAAGGCCCCTCCGGCGACGCGTCGTTCACCTACGACGCCGACGGCCACCTGACCAGCCGCACCGACGCCGCAGGCACGACCACCTTCGGCTACGACCCGGCCGGCCGCCTCGTCTCGGCCGCAGAGCCCCTCACCGGCGCCACCCAGGGCTACAGCTACAACGCCGCGTCCCAGCCGACGGGCGTCACCTACGGCGGCGACGGCGCCGTCCGCAGCTACACCTACGACGACCTCGGCCGCCTGGCCACCGACACCCTGACCGAGCCCGGCGGGGCCACCAGCGCCTCACTCGCCTACGCCTACGACGCCGAGGACCGCGTCACCGGCAAGACCACCACCGGCACCGCCGGCTCCGGCGCCCACACCTACACCTACGACCGCTCCGGCCGCCTCACCGGCTGGACCGCCCCCGACGGGACCGACACCCCCTACACCTGGGACGCGGCGGGCAACCGCACGACCGGGGGCGAGGCGACCGCCACCTACGACGAGCGCAACCGTCTGCTGACGGCCGACGACACCTCCTACGCCTACACGGCGCGCGGCACGCAGCGCACGGTCACCGACGCCGACGGCGGAACCGTCACCGCCGCCTTCGACGCGCTCGGCCGTATGAGCAGCCGCGACGGCGTCGACTACACCTACGACGGCCTGGGCCGACTCGTCCAGCGCGGCGAGGACACCCCCTTCGCCTACGCGGACCAGTCCAACAACGCCGTCCGCACCGGTGACCAGCTCGTCACCCGCGACCCCGCCGGCGACCCGCTGGCCACGGCCGACGCGGACGGCGACGGCGCCACCGCCGTCCTCACCGACGTCCACGGCGACGTGACCGCCACCTTCACCCCCGACGACGGCACGCTTTCCGGATCCACCGCCTACTCGCCCTTCGGCCAGGTCGCCGCCACCGACGGCGCCACGGGGGCGCTGGGCTACCAGGGCGAGTACACCGACCCGGAGACCGGCGAAGTCAACATGCACGCCCGCTGGTACGACCCCGCGTCCGGCGGCTTCACCTCCCGCGACTCCTGGACCCTCGACCCCGTCCCCTCCGTCCAGGCCAACCGCTACACCTACGGGAGCGCCAGCCCCCTCAACCACACCGACCCCACCGGCCACAAGTCCGCCCACCAAGGGGGCGGATGGGCACCACTCATCGGCCGCCCGTACTCCGGCGGTGGTCGTGGCAGTGCACCCAAGCCACAAGGGGGAGGCACACCGAACCGTTCGAACAACAATGCGGGCAAGGGTAAGAAGTCGAGCAAGAAGAAGCCCGTCACGTCCCACCGAAGCACGAGCCACCGAAGCCAGGCACGCCGCTGGCAGCGCGAGCTCCGGTACAGGGACCGGATGCGGGGCAACAACCGGCCCCACAGGCCCACGACGAACGCTTCCCGGTGTACGTACAACTGCGGCTACAGCTCGGGGGCGGGCGGTGCCAGCGGGGGCAACGGAGGCGCTGCCGCCACGCGCGTTCCCCAAGGTCCCCGTGGCCCTCAGGGACCTCCGCCGCCGCCCCCGCCACCCCCGTGGCACGTGATCCTCGCGGCGGTCATATCCGTCGTCCACGCCCGGGACGTCTCGACAGCCACCGTCGACTCCGCCCAGAACACCCTCGCCGACGATTCACACACGCGCTCCAGGGGTGCACTTGAGCCAGAGAAGCCGTATACACCGGAACTTGCAGGAGATCTCGCCCTCAGGGATCTCTTTCCGGATGCCCAAATTGACCCGAATCTCGGATACGGTTGGTCGGGTGCAGACCCGACGAAGAAGCGGACACGAAATAGGTGCGAGCGCGACCTTCCGTCCAGTAACTCGTCGTTCTACTATGCACCGATGACTCGGTTCGGTCCGGGTCTTGATGACTGCCGGGCGACCGGGGCTGTGGGCTGGATTACAACTTTCGATATCCGGCCTTGGCGGCTGGACCCAACGTGGAAGCCAGCTGGCTACGAACGGCTTCCTAAGAACAATCGAGCGGCACTGCACCTCATCGGCAATCAGTTGGGAGGGGCAAACGGTACACTACGAAATTTCGTAGCGGGTTATCAGAGGCCCGCCAACAGTCCAGACATGTCTGGGCTTGAAGCCCGGATTCGGGGTGCCGTAGAGGGTGATAATCAGAATGTGATGTATGGCGTGCTGCCTGTTTACGAGAATGACCCCGCCATTCCGGAGGAAATCAGAATGCGCGCTGTCGGTGACGGTGGATTCTGGCTGGATTGTACGATTTACAATCGCCCATCCGGCGGATACGACTGCTCGGAAGGATAGACATGAGGATTGAGGATTTCGAGAGTCTTCTTGGCGTTCCCCCGTATGTCGCTAATCCACTTCACTCTGATTGGAGTGAATTTGAGGATTTTGTCGGCCGCGCTCTACCAGTCGACTACAAGGAGTTCGTTTCCTCTTACGGTCCATGTTGTCTGAGTGGTACGCTGTTGATTTTTCATCCCAAAGCATCCCAGGGTGACACCAGTCTGAACCTCTTCGAGGAGGTGCAGTTGGCTGGTGGGCAGTATGAGAAACTAAAAAGAACGCCCTACTACGAAGTTCCTTACCCCATTCACCCTGACCCCCATGGTTGTATTCCCGTGGCCCGAACATCAGGGGGCAATCAGATTTTCCTTCTGCCGCCTAAGGGTGCGGAAGATGAATGGAACGTGGTGATGGATATGGGTGAGTGGGTGAATTTCCCTTCAGGCTTCACCTATTTCTTGCATGAGGCGCTGAGTGGCAATCTGCACGTTCCCTTTCTTCAGGAGGAAGAGCCCAGTTTCGAACCCGTCGGATTTCTGAATTGAGGGCCAACAACCGACGCGTAGGGGTGCCTCTCGGTTGCCAGTGCTGAGTGTTGCAGACCTTGAGCGCGTTGCTCCCGAGCTCGCACGGCAACGGATGCGGCAGCCACGCGAAAACGACTTCCTGCTGATCGCTGGCGAACTCGGTCTGAGCGGATTTCCCCCGGACTACGTGGAACTGGCACGCGGATATCCCGCCATGGAGATCGATGGCTTTCTGCGGATTTGGCTACCCGACCCTGGCGACGAGGCGGGGTATGCTGACCACCTGCGGGACGAGCTCGAACTCGTGCAAGAACTCGCCGAGGATGGCCTGACATCTGGGCACGAGGCTCATCCGGCTCCTGGCGGGCTGCTCGCGTGAAGTGAGTCTCTTCACGGGGACGCCTTCTACTGGAAGCTCGCCGGTCGGGAGCCCGCTGATTGGCCCGTGGTCGTCGGCTGCCGTGGTCAGGACTGGTGGGAGTTTCCCGGCGGAATGGTCGCCTTTCTGGTGGGCCTCATTGATGGGACGGTGGAACGTCGCGGACTGCCAGAGGACGTTCCCCGCCGCCAACCACGGGTCTACCTCTTTCAGGAGTGAGTCCGTTTCGGTGGGGCAGCGGTGGTGAGGCCCGTCCTGCATCCTTTCTACCGCTACATCATGCAGCCGGTACCGCAGTCGTTACGTGCGATCTCGCTTGCTGGGGGTGGCGTAGCGGCACTGCTGTGCTCGCGGCCTGGCGGGCGAGACTCGAAGCAACACCGTTGACGGGCTTCCGGGGAGTTGAGGATTCTGTATGAGTATCGATCAATTGGGTCGTGACGCCGGCCTAGCGGTTCCGCGACGTTATGTCGTGGATTGGGATCGAGTGGAGCATGACCTGGGTGCTTCCTTGCCCGCAGACTATAAGTCCTACGTTTATTGGTTCGGTCCTGGCAGATTCGATGATTACCTCACTGTGTTTGTGCCAGGTGTGGTGAATAGCAACGTAGAACTGGTGCATGCGCTGTCGACTGAAAGGAAGGTGATCCATAGTCGATCACAAATTTCCGGCCAGCCGGCCCTGTACGCTGTATATCCAGAGGAGGGCGGTGTAATTCCGTGGGCTGGAACCTCTGACGGAGACGTCCTGTGTTGGCGTACTGGCTCCGTCGACCCTGGTCAGTGGACCATCGTGGGGCGCCCTGGGCGGGGGCGGGACATTGGATACTACGACGGTGGAATGGTCGGTTTCATGCATGAATTCATCTGGGATGCCATCGAGATGAGTTTCATTTCCGAAGTGGATTCTGATATCCCCCTCGCTTTTCAGCCGACTGATGGAAGTCGCCCGGGAGCCGGGCGTCCTCCTTTGGAACAGTACGGTTACTTCGAGTGACATAATCAAATAATGAGAGACCCTCGTGGGCATGGCTAAGCGAAGGGAGAATCAATCGCCCACAGGCTGGTTTACCTTCTGGGGTAGGTGACGGTGAGTCATTCCGCGCAGGCAGATAAATTCCCACGAAGTTCTTGGGATTCTGTCTTCAATGACGACAGTAAAGTCTTCGCGCAAGCAGCGAAGATGTTGAGCGGAGTTGCGCGCCTTGAGCGCGTCGTTCCCGCGCTCGCTCGGCAACAGCCGGGGTAGCCTCACGAAATTGATCTCACGTTGATCGCTAGTGAACTTGACCTGAAGGGATTTCCTTCCAATTGTGTAGAGCTTGTGTGGGTCTATTCGCCCACAGAGATCGACGGGCTCTTGCTGGTCTGGGTACCCGATTTCGGCAACGAGGTGGGGCACACGGAACACCTGCGAGGCGAGCTTGAACTCGTGGAAGGCTGGCCGGGCATGGCCTGACGTGTGGGCACAAGGGCCATCCGGCTCCCGGCGGGCTGCTCCCGTGGGGTGAGTCGTCTGGGCGGAAACCTCTTCCACAGGAAGATCGCTGGCACTTCACCTGCTGAATGGCCGGTGGTCGCTGGCTGTTGCGAACAGTACTGGTGAAAGTTTTCCGGTGGGATGGTCGCCTTCCTGGTGAGCCTCATCGACGGGACGGTGGAACGTCGTGGGCTGCCGGGTGACCTCCTCCGCTGCCGCCCACGAACCTATCTCTTCCATGAATGAGCGCGTATCGGTGTGTTGGGGCCCGGTGGCGCGCCTGGGTGTCGTGCGCCGAAAAGGCGCGACGGGGAGCGCCTGGATGCGCAATGGCAGTCGGGCGGGAAATTGTCTTGCGCGAGGAATGACGTGGATGGAGCGGCGACCTTGAGTCTTCATGGCCTTGAAGTATCCATGCCAGCACTTATTTCAGTGCGGCGCGCGCAGCCACAGGGGATTGATTGGGACTCCATCGCTCAAGAGCTAGGCATTGAGTTCCCGAATGACTACATGGCTCTTTCGGAATTCTATCCAGGGTTGGTCATCGACGATTGGCTTGCGATCCAGTGTCCTCGCGCAGGCAGCGAGGGGCGGTTTGTTGATTTCGTGAAGCGAGAGGCCGCACGGGTTGCGGGCCTGCGCGACGCTGGAATGACGCGCGGGTACGTCCCGTATCCGGAGGAGTCGGGGCTTGTCCCCTGGGCGGACTCTATCGATGGTGACGTGCTGCACTTTCGCACCTCACCCAAGGGAGGTGATCATTGGACTGTTGTCGTCAGCAGCTGTAACGATGACTGGTGTGAGTTCGAGGGTGGGTCCACCGCGTACCTGTCGGGGCTTGCCTCGGGGCACATTGCGTCACATGTTCTGCCGCCTGATTTCCCAGGTCCGAATCCCGGGGTCTTCTGTGGCTGAGTTCCTGCATTCTTGATTGACGATGATCAACGCGTGTCCGGGGCGGCATGGTGTGGGTCAGTGGGATCGCCGACGCCGTGGGGTGGCGGTCGGGGGAGGTCGGGGTCGCGTGGGATCTGATCGAGGCGCGGCTGGGGACGGCGCTGCCGCAGGACTACAAGGAGCTGTGCCGTGTTGCTTCGGTGCGGGGGGAGTTCAGCGGGCACGTGCAGGTGTACGGCGCGCCGGGTGGTGCCGTGTCGCAGGTGGCCGATCAGCTGGAGTCGCTGTGGCGGACGGTGGAGGCGCACCCCATCGTGCGCGGCGTGTACGAGCCATACGGCCTGTACCGGCGCGGTGGGAGTGGCCTATTCCGTGGGCGACGTCGGTGACGGCCGCTGAGTTCTTCTGGGCGGCCGACGTCGGGTTGCCTGCGGAGGAGTGGCCGGTCGTGGCCCGGCAGAAGGACGGGCCGTAGCAGCGCTGGCCGATGAGCGCCTCGGAGTGCCTCTTCCGCGTTCTGACCGACGTGACCTTCGAGGGCTTCACGATCGCCGACCTGGTGGAGCGGCCGTCCTTTGTGCCGTGTGGGGCGTAGCTCAGGGCACGGCCGCCGGTGCGGTTGGCGGGGGAGTGGGGCTTGGCTGGAAGTCGCCGGGGGTATGGGGTGACCGGGTGGTCGTCGGCTGAGGGGGTCGGTGTGGGGGAGCAGGGTGGTCGGGACAGCGTGGTCGTGAGTTTCCCCGGGGTCGGTGCCCGGGAGGCCGGTGTGTTGGCGGCGGATCTGGCGGAGTTCCTGCACGCCGAGGTGCCGCAGGCCGCTGCCCGGCAGCAGCGGGCCGACGCCAAGCGGCAGGACGCGGGGACGCTCGTCGCCCTCGCCGGTGCGTTGAGCCTCGGAGTCGGGCCGATCCTCGCGCGGGGCGTCGCGACGTGGATGGCCAAGCGCAGCGTCGCTCAGTTGCACCTCGTGCGACGGCGGGCGGGGTCCGGGGAGGTGACCACGGAGCTGACGTTGGAGGGGCGGCCCTCGGCGCGCACGATGAAGGTCATCGAGCGGTTCCTTGAGGACACCGCGCAGGACGAGGATGCCGGGGCCGTCGGGGAGGCGGGGGAGTAGGGGTGCTCGATCGCGGGCGCACGCTGGCGATCGTCTGCGGCGCCGACTCCTGGCCGAGCATGGACCAGTTCGAGGACGCCGTCGCGTTCCGTACCACGGCCAACGCCGTGCGCGGCTATCTCACCGGAGAGCGTCTGCGGCTGCCGTCCGCGCACGTGCTGTGGCTGTTCGGGGAGCCCGGGGCGCAGCACCACCTCGACGCGATCCAGGACTTCCTGGTCAAGGCGTTCGGCGAGCAGAGCCCCAGGGGCGCCGGGTGGACCGTGCTGTTCCTCTACACCGGTCACGGGTTCTTCCCGCCGTCGTCGCAGGAGTACTGCCTCGCGCTGCACGACACCCGCCCGCCGCTGACGGAGGAGACCAGCCTGCGCGCGAGCTCGCTGGGCCGCCTGCTGCGGGCGGTGGCGCCCGACAGCGACCGCGTCCTGATCCTCGACTCCTGCTTCGCGGCGGCGGCCGTGCCCCTCATGCAGGGCCCGCTCGACGAGGTCGTCGGGCGGCGGGTGCGAACGGTGCTCGACGAGGAGCCCCGCTCCGGGCCCGGCAGCGTCGCCGTGCTGTGCGCAGCCGACCGGGACACCTGGGCCGAGATGGACGGCACGCTGTCCTGGACGACGTTCGGACGCAGCCTCGTCGACGTCCTGACTGCCGGGGAGGCGGACGTGGCCGGTCCTCTGTCGCTGGCCGACGTGTGCCGGGCCGTGGGGGTGCTCCAGCGGGAGAAGGGGGCGCCCGTGCCGGAGGTCCACGCCCCCACGCAGAAGGCCGGGAACCTGAGCCAGGCCCTCCTGTTCCCCAATCCGGCGGGCCCGGAACCCGGGGCCGGGGCCGCCGGGCCGAAGCGGCCTGGCGGCCGGGCGGGCGGAGGGCCGGTGGTGGGAATGCCTGGCATGCCCACCGTGAGAGCGGCACCAGCCGTGGCTGACCTGGTGGGCTCCCTTCTCGCCGTTCAGCCGGAGCGTGTCGTCCGCCATGGGGAACGTCTGTCCGCACGGCTGGCCCGAAGGACGGCTGTCCAGTGCGACGTCTCCCCGGGCGAGTCGGTCATAGCCGCCTGCCTTCCGGACTGGCCTGATCCTCCCCTGTACAGCAACGTGATCGCCTTCAGCGACCGGGCGCTCTACGTGGTCACGAAACGGTCCAGGTTACGCTGCCCCTACAGTCGGTTGCCGGGCCTCGACGTGCGGATCGTCTCCGAGAGGCGCTTGGGGTTGACCGAGTGGGCCTTGGTCGTACGGTCAGGTGGGGTCGAGGTGACATACGGAGGCTGGGGCAAGGGCTACGCGCAGCAGCTCTACGCCTTGCTCTCCACCGTCCGGTCGGTCGCTCCGGGGGGCTGAGTCGCCTCCCGCCCGAGCTGTCCCGTGTTCGAGGGGCCCTGGCCCGATTGGCGACGGCTCTGTCCTGTATGGCACACTGTTCCGGTTGCTCGGTTGAGTGCCGATGCTGTGCGCCTCCCGCCGGGAGGACCGGAAGCGAGTCCCAGGTATTCGTCGCCCCTCGTCAGGGGCGGAAGTACGGGAATCTTCCGGGAAGCGCAGGAGGGGCTTTTAACCAGGCACCCGGTGGGTTTCTTCCCCCCGGTTCCTTCCCCTCGCAGGGCTGCTCCTGCGGAGAAGTACGAGAGGGGATGCGACACGCCCGACCGCGTGGGTCGGACGTGAGGGTGGAACCGCCGGGTCCAGAGCGTTTACGAGAGACAGGACTACGAAGTAGCCATGGCGGGACAGAAGATCCGCATCCGGCTCAAGGCCTACGACCACGAGGTCATCGACAACTCGGCGAAGAAGATCGTCGAGACGGTGACCCGCACTGGTGCGTCGGTCGCGGGCCCGGTGCCGCTGCCCACTGAGAAGAACGTGTACTGCGTCATCAAGTCGCCGCACAAGTACAAGGACTCGCGCGAGCACTTCGAGATGCGTACCCACAAGCGTCTGATCGACATCCTCGACCCGACGCCCAAGACCGTTGACTCGCTGATGCGCCTGGACCTCCCGGCCGGCGTTGACATCGAGATCAAGCTCTGAGGGGTGCGCTGAAGATGGCTAAGCAGATCAAGGGCCTCCTGGGCGAGAAGCTCGGCATGACCCAGGTCTGGGACGAGAACAACCGTGTCGTCCCGGTGACCGTGGTCAAGGCCGGCCCCTGCGTCGTGACCCAGGTGCGCTCCGGAGACCGTGACGGCTACGGCGCCGTCCAGATCGCCTTCGGCGAGATCGACCCGCGCAAGGTGAACAAGCCCCTCAAGGGCCACTTCGCCAAGGCCGACGTGACGCCCCGGCGCCACCTGGTCGAGCTCCGTACCGAGGACGCGTCCGAGTACACCCTGGGCCAGGAGATCACCGCCGAGGTGTTCGAGTCCGGCGTCAAGGTGGACGTGACCGGTAAGTCCAAGGGCAAGGGCACCGCCGGTGTCATGAAGCGCCACGGCTTCCACGGCGGCAAGGCTTCGCACGGTGCGCACCGCGTGCACCGCAAGCCGGGCTCCATCGGTGGCTGCGCCACCCCCGGCCGCGTCTTCAAGGGAATGAAGATGGCGGGCCGCATGGGCAACGAGCGGGTCACCACCCAGAACCTGACCGTCCACGCCGTTGACGCGGAGAAGGGACTGCTGCTCATCAAGGGCGCCGTCCCCGGTCCGAACGGCGGCCTCGTCCTGGTCCGTACTGCGGCCAAGGGGGCCTGAGGTAATGAGCACCATTGACATCCTTTCGCCGGCAGGCGACAAGGCCGGGACCGTCGAGCTCCCCGCGGAGATCTTCGACGCGAAGGTCAGCATCCCGCTGATCCACCAGGTCGTCGTCGCCCAGCTGGCCGCTGCCCGCCAGGGCACGCACAAGACCAAGACCCGTGGCGAGGTCCGCGGCGGTGGCAAGAAGCCGTACCGCCAGAAGGGCACCGGCCGCGCGCGTCAGGGTTCGACCCGCGCTCCGCAGTTCGCCGGTGGTGGCGTCGTGCACGGTCCCGTGCCGCGTGACTACTCGCAGCGGACCCCGAAGAAGATGAAGGCCGCCGCCCTGCGTGGCGCCCTCTCCGACCGGGCCCGCCACAACCGCGTCCACGTCGTCTCCGGCGTGGTCGAGGGCGAGGTCTCCACCAAGGCCGCCAAGACCCTCTTCGGCAGGATCAGCGAGCGCAAGAGCGTGCTCCTGGTCGCCGAGCGGGCCGACGAGGCCGCGTGGCTGTCCGCCCGCAACCTGCCCCAGGTGCACATCCTGGAGCCGGGCCAGCTGAACACGTACGACGTGCTCGTCTCCGACGACGTGGTCTTCACCAAGGCTGCCTACGACTCCTTCGTCGCCGGGCCCGCCGAGGCCGGCAAGGCCGTCGCGAGTGAGGTTGAGCTCGAAGGGAGCGACGCCTGATGAGCGAGGCAACCGCCACCGCGGTCACCGAGATCACGAGCAGCACGTTCACGGACCCCCGTGACATCCTGCTCAAGCCCGTGGTCTCGGAGAAGAGCTACGCGCTGCTCGACGAGAACAAGTACACGTTCATCGTCGACCCGCGGGCCAACAAGACCCAGATCAAGCAGGCCGTCGAGGCGGTCTTCTCGGTCAAGGTCACCGGTGTGAACACGATCAACCGGCAGGGCAAGCGCAAGCGCACCCGCACCGGTTACGGCAAGCGCGCCGACACCAAGCGCGCCATCGTGACCCTCGCCGAGGGCGACCGTATCGACATCTTCGGCGGGCCGGTCTCCTAACGGAGACGTGGACTGTCCAATAGCTGTCCGATTTTGGACGAGGACTGAGAAATGGGTATCCGCAAGTACAAGCCGACGACTCCTGGCCGTCGTGGCGCCAGCGTCGCCGACTTCGTCGAGATCACGCGGTCCACGCCGGAGAAGTCGCTGGTCCGCCCGCTGCACAGCAAGGGCGGCCGTAACAACGCCGGTCGTGTGACCGTTCGCCACCAGGGCGGTGGCCACAAGCGCGCCTACCGAGTGATCGACTTCCGTCGTCACGACAAGGACGGCGTGCCGGCCAAGGTCGCGCACATCGAGTACGACCCGAACCGCACCGCGCGCATCGCGCTGCTGCACTACGCCGACGGCGAGAAGCGCTACATCCTCGCGCCGCGCGGCATCCAGCAGGGCGACCGCGTCGAGAACGGTCCCGGGGCCGACATCAAGCCGGGCAACAACCTGCCGCTGCGCAACATCCCGGTGGGTACGACCATCCACGCCATCGAGCTGCGGCCCGGCGGCGGCGCGAAGTTCGCCCGCTCCGCGGGTGCCGCCGTGCAGCTGCTCGCGCGTGAGGGCTCCATGGCCCACCTGCGCATGCCGTCCGGCGAGATCCGGCTGGTCGACGTCCGCTGCCGCGCCACCGTCGGCGAGGTCGGCAACGCCGAGCAGTCGAACATCAACTGGGGCAAGGCGGGCCGCAAGCGCTGGCTGGGCGTTCGCCCGACCGTCCGCGGCGTCGTGATGAACCCGATCGACCACCCGCACGGTGGTGGTGAGGGCCGGACCTCGGGTGGACGCCACCCGGTGTCGCCCTGGGGTCAGAAGGAAGGACGTACTCGCTCGCCGAAGAAGGCCAGCAACAAGTACATCGTCCGCCGCCGCAAGACGAACAAGAAGCGCTAGGAGCGGGTTTAGATGCCGCGCAGTCTCAAGAAGGGGCCCTTCGTCGACGACCACCTGATCAAGAAGGTGGACACGCAGAACGAAGCCGGTTCCAAGAACGTCATCAAGACCTGGTCCCGCCGCTCCATGATCGTCCCGGCCATGCTGGGCCACACGATCGCGGTGCACGACGGCCGCAAGCACGTCCCGGTGTTCGTCACCGAGTCGATGGTCGGCCACAAGCTCGGCGAGTTCGCGCCGACCCGCACCTTCCGCGGCCACGTGAAGGACGATCGCAAGTCGCGTCGTCGCTGATCGGCTGGGTGCAACGACTATGACTGACACCGAAGGGACAACCATGGAAGCCAGGGCCCAGGCGCGCTATGTGCGCGTCACGCCCATGAAGGCCCGCCGGGTGGTGGACCTCGTCCGTGGCATGAACGCCACGGAGGCCCAGGCGGTCCTGCGTTTCGCCCCGCAGGCCGCGAGTGTGCCGGTGGGCAAGGTGCTCGACAGCGCCATTGCCAACGCCGCGCACAACTACGACCACACCGACGTGAGCACCCTGTTCGTGAAGGAGGCTTACGTCGACGAGGGCCCGACCCTGAAGCGTTTCCGTCCGCGCGCCCAGGGCCGCGCGTACCGGATTCGCAAGCGGACCAGCCACATCACGGTGGTCGTCGGCAGCAAGGAAGGAACCCGGTAATGGGCCAGAAGGTTAACCCGCACGGGTTCCGGCTCGGCATCACCACGGACTTCAAGTCCCGGTGGTACGCCGACAAGCTGTACAAGGACTACATCAAGGAAGACGTCGAGATCCGCCGCCTGCTCACGCAGGGCATGGAGCGGGCCGGCATCTCCAAGGTGGAGATCGAGCGCACCCGCGACCGTGTGCGCGTCGACGTGCACACCGCCCGTCCGGGCATCGTCATCGGCCGCCGCGGCGCCGAGGCGGAGCGGATCCGCGGCCGGCTCGAGAAGCTGACCGGCAAGCAGATCCAGTTCAACATCCTCGAGGTGAAGAACCCGGAGCTGGACGCTCAGCTGGTGGCCCAGGCCGTCGCCGAGCAGCTGTCCTCCCGCGTCTCCTTCCGTCGCGCCATGCGCAAGAGCATGCAGTCGACGATGAAGGCCGGCGCCAAGGGCATCAAGATCCAGTGCGGCGGTCGTCTCGGCGGCGCCGAGATGTCCCGCTCGGAGTTCTACCGCGAGGGCCGTGTGCCCCTGCACACGCTCCGCGCGAATGTCGACTACGGCTTCTTCGAGGCCAAGACCACCTTCGGCCGCATCGGCGTCAAGGTGTGGATCTACAAGGGCGACGTGAAGAACATCGCCGAGGTCCGCGCCGAGAACGCCGCCGCGCGCGCCGGTAACCGTCCCTCCCGCGGCGGCAGCGACCGTCCGCGCCGGGGTGGCGGTGGCGGCGAGCGTCGTGGCCGCAAGCCGCAGCAGCAGCAGGCTGCCGCCGAGGCCCCCAAGGCCGAGGCGCCCGCCGCCGCCGCTCCGGCTGAGAGCACCGGACAGGAGGCCTGACCGCCATGCTGATCCCGCGCAGGGTCAAGCACCGCAAGCAGCACCACCCCAAGCGCTCGGGTATGGCCAAGGGTGGCACCGAGGTCGCCTTCGGCGAGTTCGGCATCCAGGCGGTCACCGCCGCGTACGTGACGAACCGGCAGATCGAGGCAGCTCGTATCGCCATGACGCGTCACATCAAGCGTGGCGGCAAGGTCTGGATCAACATCTACCCGGACCGTCCGCTCACCAAGAAGCCCGCCGAGACCCGCATGGGTTCCGGTAAGGGTTCGCCGGAGTGGTGGATCGCGAACGTCAAGCCCGGTCGGGTGATGTTCGAGCTGTCCTACCCGAACGAGAAGATTGCTCGTGAGGCGCTCACTCGCGCTGCTCACAAGCTTCCGATGAAGTGCCGGATCGTGCGGCGCGAGGCAGGTGACGCGTGATGTCGGCCGGTACCAAGGCCAGCGAGCTGCGTGAGCTGAACAACGAGGAACTCGTTGGGAAGCTGCGCGAGGCCAAGGAGGAGCTGTTCAAGCTCCGCTTCCAGGCGGCGACCGGTCAGCTGGAGAACAACAGCCGGCTGAAGGCCGTCCGCAAGGACATCGCCCGGATCTACACCCTGATGCGCGAGCGCGAGCTCGGCATCGAGACGGTGGAGAGCGCCTGATGAGCGAGACGAATGTGACTGAGAAGAACGAGCAGCGCGGCTTCCGCAAGACCCGTGAGGGTCTGGTCGTCAGCGACAAGATGGACAAGACCGTCGTCGTCGCCGTCGAGGACCGCGTCAAGCACGCGCTGTACGGCAAGGTCATCCGCCGTACCAGCAAGCTCAAGGCGCACGACGAGCAGAACGCCGCGGGTGTCGGCGACCGCGTCCTCCTCATGGAGACCCGGCCGCTGTCCGCGACGAAGCGCTGGCGCGTCGTCGAGATCCTCGAGAAGGCCAAGTAACCCGTAAGGCATTCGCCTTCCGGAAAGTTCCGCCAGGCTCGGTGGGGAGTTCGCACTGAACTCCCCACCGGGAACCGGCAGACGATCAGGAGATAGACGTGATCCAGCAGGAGTCGCGACTGCGTGTCGCCGACAACACTGGTGCGAAGGAGATCCTTTGCATCCGTGTGCTCGGTGGCTCGGGTCGCCGCTACGCGGGTATCGGGGACGTCATCGTCGCCACCGTCAAGGACGCGATCCCCGGTGGCAACGTGAAGAAGGGTGACGTCGTCAAGGCCGTCATCGTGCGCACCGTCAAGGAGCGCCGTCGTCCCGACGGCTCGTACATCCGCTTCGACGAGAACGCCGCTGTCATCCTCAAGGGTGACGGTGACCCCCGCGGCACCCGAATCTTCGGCCCGGTGGGCCGTGAACTGCGCGAGAAGAAGTTCATGAAGATCATCTCGCTCGCGCCGGAGGTGCTGTGAGCATGAAGATCAAGAAGGGCGACCTGGTTCAGGTCATCACCGGCAAGGACAAGGGCAAGCAGGGCAAGGTCATCCAGGCCTACCCCCGCGAGGACCGCGTCCTGGTCGAGGGTGTCAACCGGGTCAAGAAGCACACGAAGGCCGGCCAGACCGCTCGCGGTTCGAAGACCGGCGGCATCGTGACGACCGAGGCCCCCGTCCACGTGAGCAACGTTCAGCTCGTCGTGGAGAAGGACGGCGAGAAGGTCGTGACGCGCGTCGGATACCGCTTCGACGAGGACGGCAACAAGATCCGCGTTGCCAAGCGGACCGGTGAGGACATCTGATGACTGCCACCACCAACGCACCGCGCCTCAAGCAGCGCTACCGCGAGGAGATCGCGGGCAAGCTGCGTGACGAGTTCCAGTACGAGAACGTCATGCAGATCCCCGGCCTCACCAAGATCGTGGTCAACATGGGTGTGGGCGACGCCGCCCGCGACTCCAAGCTGATCGAGGGCGCCATCCGCGACCTCGCCACGATCACCGGCCAGAAGCCGGCCGTGACCAAGGCCCGTAAGTCCATCGCGCAGTTCAAGCTGCGCGAGGGCCAGCCGATCGGTGCCCACGTGACCATGCGTGGCGACCGGATGTGGGAGTTCCTGGACCGCCTGCTGTCGCTCGCGCTGCCGCGCATCCGCGACTTCCGCGGTCTGTCCCCGAAGCAGTTCGACGGACGCGGGAACTACACCTTCGGTCTCACGGAGCAGGTCATGTTCCACGAGATCGACCAGGACAAGATCGACCGGGTCCGGGGCATGGACATCACCGTGGTCACCACGGCGACCAACGACGAAGAGGGCCGCGCCCTGCTGCGTCACCTCGGCTTCCCGTTCAAGGAGAACTGACATGGCGAAGAAGGCTCTGATCGCCAAGGCCGCCCGCAAGCCGAAGTTCGGTGTGCGTTCGTACACCCGCTGCCAGCGCTGCGGCCGTCCGCACTCCGTCTACCGCAAGTTCGGCCTGTGCCGTGTGTGCCTTCGCGAGATGGCGCACCGCGGCGAGCTGCCGGGCGTGACCAAGAGCTCCTGGTAACCCCGCACCCGCGGACCACCAGGACTCTCGGTAAGCAACTGGACGGCGGAGGCCCGCCCCCCATGCCGTAAGCTTGTGGGGTTGGGCGTCCGCCGCCCAGGACCGCCCGCGGGCGAAGCCCGCTAAAGACGCTTACTACGCCGTAGGTCCCCGCACCGCACCCGTCCCGCCACCGAGTGGGGAGAGGGATGGAGCAGACAGGAAACCCCGGCGAGAGAGGCCGAAGGCCATCACATGACCATGACCGATCCGATCGCAGACATGCTCACACGTCTGCGGAACGCGAACTCGGCGTACCACGACACCGTCGAGATGCCGCACAGCAAGATCAAGTCGCACATCGCGGAGATCCTCCAGCAGGAGGGCTACATCACCGGCTGGAAGGTCGAGGACGCCCCCGTGGGCAAGAGCCTCGTCCTGGAGCTGAAGTTCGGCCCCAACCGCGAGCGCTCGATCGCCGGCATCAAGCGGATCTCGAAGCCGGGCCTTCGGGTCTACGCAAAGTCCACCAACCTGCCGAAGGTGCTCGGCGGCCTGGGCGTGGCGATCATCTCCACGTCGCACGGGCTCCTCACCGACAAGCAGGCCGGCAAGAAGGGCGTGGGCGGGGAAGTCCTCGCCTACGTCTGGTAACGGAAGGGAACGGAGGAAAAGCCATGTCGCGAATCGGCAAGCTCCCCATCACGGTTCCCGCCGGTGTGGACGTCACCATCGATGGCCGCGCGGTCAGCGTGAAGGGCCCCAAGGGCTCCCTCGCGCACACCGTCGCCGCCCCCATCGAGGTCGCCAAGGGTGAGGACGGCGCCGTAGTCGTCACCCGCCCGAACGACGAGAGCCGGAACAAGGCCCTGCACGGCCTGTCCCGCACGCTGGTGGCGAACATGATCACTGGCGTGACCGAGGGCTACGTCAAGAAGCTCGAAATCAGCGGTGTCGGTTACCGCGTCCAGGCGAAGGGCTCCAACCTGGAGTTCTCCCTCGGCTTCAGCCACCCGGTGCTGGTCGAGGCGCCCGAGGGCATCACCTTCAAGGTCGAGACCCCGACCCGCTTCTCGGTCGAGGGCATCGACAAGCAGAAGGTGGGCGAGGTCGCGGCCAACATCCGCAAGCTGCGCAAGCCCGACCCGTACAAGGCCAAGGGCGTCAAGTACGAGGGCGAAGTCATCCGCCGCAAGGTCGGAAAGGCTGGTAAGTAAGCCATGGCATTCGGCGTGAAGATCGCCAAGGGCGACGCCTACAAGCGCGCCGCCATCAAGCGGCGTCACATCCGCGTCCGGAAGAAGGTCTCCGGCACCGCCGAGCGTCCGCGTCTCGTGGTGACGCGGTCCAACCGCCACATGGTGGCGCAGGTCATCGACGACATCCAGGGCCACACGCTGGCCTCGGCGTCCTCGATGGACAGCTCCGTCCGTGGCGCCGAGGGTGACAAGAGCGCCCAGGCCAAGCAGGTCGGCGCACTGGTCGCCGAGCGCGCGAAGGCCGCCGGCGTGGAGGCCGTCGTCTTCGACCGCGGCGGCAACAAGTACGCCGGGCGCATCGCCGCCCTGGCCGACGCCGCCCGCGAGGCCGGGCTCAGGTTCTGAGCCGGTCCCTACGCACAGCGGATCAACGAGAGAGGTAATTCCAATGGCTGGACCCCAGCGCCGCGGTGGCGGCGCCGGTGGCGGCGAGCGGCGGGACCGTAAGGACCGGCGGGACGGCGGCGCTGCTGCCGACAAGACCGCGTACGTCGAGCGCGTCGTCGCGATCAACCGCGTCGCCAAGGTTGTGAAGGGTGGTCGTCGCTTCAGCTTCACCGCGCTGGTCGTGGTGGGCGACGGTGACGGCACCGTGGGCGTCGGATACGGCAAGGCCAAGGAGGTGCCGGCCGCCATCGCCAAGGGCGTTGAGGAGGCCAAGAAGCACTTCTTCAAGGTCCCCCGCATCCAGGGCACCATTCCGCACCCCATCCAGGGTGAGGAGGCGGCCGGTGTCGTGCTGCTCAAGCCGGCTTCCCCCGGTACCGGTGTGATCGCCGGTGGCCCGGTGCGTGCCGTGCTGGAGTGCGCGGGCATCCACGACGTGCTGAGCAAGTCCCTCGGCTCGTCCAACCCGATCAACATCGTGCACGCCACGGTGGCCGCTCTGCGGGGCCTGCAGCGCCCCGAGGAGATCGCCGCCCGTCGTGGCCTGCCGCTCGAGGACGTCGCGCCCGCCGCCCTGCTGCGGGCCCGTGCCGGGGTGAGCGCGTAATGGCTCAGCTGAAGATCGTTCAGACCCGTTCCGTGATCGGTACGAAGCAGAACCACCGTGAGACGCTGCGGACCCTCGGTCTCAAGCGTGTCAACGACGTGGTCGTCAAGGCTGACCGTCCCGAGGTGCGCGGCATGGTGCACACCGTGCGTCACCTGGTGACGGTCGAGGAGGTCGACTGAGATGGCTGCTCAGGAAGAGAAGCCGCTGAAGGTCCACAACCTCCGTCCCGCCCCGGGCGCCAAGACCACCAAGACCCGCGTCGGTCGTGGTGAGGCGTCGAAGGGCAAGACGGCGGGTCGTGGCACCAAGGGCACCAAGGCCCGCTACCAGGTCCCGGAGCGCTTCGAGGGTGGGCAGATGCCGCTGCACATGCGGCTGCCCAAGCTCAAGGGCTTCAAGAACCCGTTCCGCACCGAGTACCAGGTCGTCAACCTGGACAAGCTCGCCGCCCTCTACCCCGAGGGTGGCGAGGTCACCGTGGCCGACCTGGTCGCCAAGGGTGCCGTGCGCAAGAACAACCTCGTCAAGGTGCTCGGCAGCGGCGAGGTCTCCGTGGCGCTGACGGTGACCGTGGACAAGGTCTCCGGCTCCGCCAAGGAGAAGATCACCGCCGCCGGCGGCTCCGTCACCGAGCTCGTCTGAGCACGATGACAGCAACACCAACCGGGGATGCCCAAGGAACGGGCATCCCCGGTTGGTCGTTTGGTCGTTCCTAGGGCGGGCTTCTCGCCGGTAAGGTGAGCGGCACTGTCCGCCTGCGCGCAGCCACCCGTTGGGCGTCGGCACAGTGATCGACCAGTTCTCGACCGTCGTATCCGTCATTACCCAGACCGTCACCTCTCGCGCACATCGTGCGAGAGCCGCAGGAGGTACCGTGCTCAGCGCGTTCACCCGGGCTTTCAAGACGCCCGACCTGCGCAAGAAGCTGCTGTTCACGCTGGGCATCGTGGTGCTCTACCGGCTCGGGGCCCAGGTCCCCGTCCCGGGGATCAGCTATCAGAACGTCCAGTTCTGCCTGGACAACCAGCAGAGCGGCGACGCCGGCCTGCTCGGCCTGGTGAACATGTTCAGCGGTGGCGCACTGTTGCAGGTCACCATCTTCGCTCTCGGGATCATGCCGTACATCACGGCGAGCATCATCCTGCAGCTCCTCGTGGTGGTGATCCCGCGGCTGGAGGCCCTGAAGAAGGAGGGCCAGGCAGGCCAGGCGAAGATCACCCAGTACACCCGCTACCTCACCGTGGCGCTGGCGGTGCTGCAGGCCACCGGTCTCGTCGCGACCGCACGCAGCGGCTCCCTCTTCCAGGGCTGCCCCGTGGGCGACCAGATCGTCCCCGACGACTCGGTGTACACGACCATCAGCATGGTCGTCACCATGACCGCCGGCACCGCCCTGATCATGTGGCTCGGTGAGCTCGTCACCGACCGCGGTATCGGCAACGGCATGTCCATCCTGATGTTCATCTCCATCGCGGCCGGCTTCCCCGGCGCGCTGTGGGCCATCAAGCAGCAGGGTGACCTCGCGGACGGCTGGATCGAGTTCGGCACCGTCGTGGTGGTCGGCCTCGCGATGGTGGGCCTCGTGGTCTTCGTCGAGCAGGCCCAGCGCCGCATCCCCGTGCAGTACGCGAAGCGCATGATCGGCCGCCGTTCCTACGGCGGAACGTCCACCTACATCCCGCTCAAGGTGAACCAGGCAGGTGTGATTCCTGTCATCTTCGCCTCGTCGCTGCTCTACATCCCGGCGCTGATCGTTCAGTTCAGCGGGTCGCAGGCGGGCTGGGCCGACTGGGTTCGGAACAACTTCACGAGCCAGGGTGCCCCGATTTACGTCGTAACGTACTTCTTGCTCATCGTCTTCTTCGCCTTCTTCTACGTCGCCATCTCCTTCAACCCCGAAGAAGTTGCAGACAACATGAAGAAGTATGGTGGCTTCATCCCGGGTATCCGGGCCGGACGCCCCACGGCGGAGTACTTGAGCTACGTGCTGAACCGCATCACGTGGCCCGGGTCGATCTACCTCGGTCTGATCGCCCTCGTGCCCACCGTGGCGCTGGCAGGTTTCGGTGCGAACGAGAACTTCCCGTTCGGCGGTACCAGCATCCTGATCATCGTGGGTGTCGGCCTGGAGACGGTCAAGCAGATCGAGAGCCAGCTCCAGCAGCGCAACTACGAAGGGTTCCTCCGCTGATGCGTATCCTCCTCGTCGGGCCGCCTGGTGCGGGCAAGGGCACGCAGGCCGCGTTGCTCGCCAAGAATCTCGGCATTCCGCACATCTCCACCGGTGACCTCTTCCGTGCCAACATCAGCCAGGGCACGGAGCTGGGTCGCCGCGCGCAGGACTTCATGCGCAAGGGCGAGCTGGTGCCGGACGAGATCACCATCGGCATGGCCAAGGACCGCATGGAGCAGCCGGACGCCGCGAGTGGCTTCCTGCTGGACGGTTTCCCGCGCAACCTCGCGCAGGCCGAGGCGCTGGACGGCATCCTCACGGACGTCGGCCTGGCGCTGGACTCCGTGCTGGACCTGGAGGTCCCCGAGGACGAGGTGGTCCGGCGCATCGCCGGCCGCCGCATGTGCCGCCAGGACAGCAGCCACATCTTCCACGTCGACTACACCCCGCCGAAGGCGGAGGGCGTGTGCGACGTGTGCGGTGGTGAGCTGTACCAGCGGGACGACGACCGTGAGGACACGGTGCGCAAGCGGCTGGAGGTCTACCACAGCGAGACCGAGCCGATCATCGACTACTACAAGGCGCAGGGCCTGGTGACGACGCTGTCGGCACTGGGCGCCGTCGCCGACGTCACGCAGCGCGCGCTCGCCGCGCTGCCGGAGAAGGCGTAGCCCCGCCGCGCCATCGTGCCGTGAAGGCCGCCGCCCCCTACGGGGTGGCGGCCTTCGGCGTTCTCGGGGCGGTGCGTCAGCCGGGCAGCTCGTAGCGGACCAGCGCGCGCGGGGTCGGGTGGATTTTCCAGGCCGTATGGTGGAGGGGGCGTCGGCCGGACACGGGCCGCGCCTTCGTCGGACGCAGAAAGGCCCAGCCGTCATGGTGGAGATCAAGACCCCGGAGCAGATCGCGAAGATGCGTGAGGCGGGGCTGGTGGTCGCCGCCATGCACCGCGCGTGCGCGGAGGCCGCGGTGCCCGGCGCCACCACGAAGGATCTGGACGAGGTCGCCGCGAAGGTGCTCGCCGAGCACGGGGCGAAGCCGAACTTCCTCGGCTACGGCGGCTTCCCCGGCAACATCTGCACCTCGGTGAACCAGGTCGTCGTCCACGGCATCCCGGACCGCGAGACGGTGCTCAACCCGGGCGACATCATCTCGATCGATGCCGGAGCCATCGTGGACGGCTGGCACGGCGACGCGGCGATCACCGTGTTCGTCGGGGAGGGGCACGCGCCCGAGCTGCACGAGCTGAGCCGGGTGACGGAGGAGTCCCTGTGGGCGGGGATCGCCGCGTTCCGGCGGGGATCGCGGCTGGTGGAGATCTCCCGGGCGGTGGAGGGCTACGTGAAGCGGCAGCCCCGCCCGGCGTCGGGGAAGTACGGGATCATCGAGGACTACGGCGGCCACGGCATCGGCAGCCAGATGCACATGGACCCGCACCTGCTGAACTACGTCGACCGGCGGCGGCTGATCGGGCGGCACAATCCCAAGCTGGTGACGGGCATGTGTCTGGCGATCGAGCCGATGCTCTCGCTGGGCACGCCGCGCACCCACGTCCTGGAGGACGAGTGGACGGTGGAGACGGACGACGGTTCGTGGTCCAGCCACTGGGAGCACTCCGTCGCGCTGACGGAGAAGGGTCCGCTGGTGCTGACGGCGGTGGACGGCGGCAAGGCGAAGCTGGCCGAGTACGGCGTCACGGCGGCCCCCGACCCGCTCGGCTGAGGGGCGGCGGCCTCCCGCACACGCCTCCGGCCGTCGTCCGGGGCGGACGTGTGAGCGTGTGGCCGAGTGGGAAGGCTTACGCGATCGCCCCGATTTCGTTCTCCGGGCCACCCTGGCGTAGACTGGCTCGTCGGTCCCGGTGTACCCCTATGCCCGGGCCGGTCCAGGTAGCCGATCCCGGAAGGTGAAAACCTCAAGTATGGCCAAAAAACAAGGGGCCATCGAAATCGAGGGCACCGTTGTCGAGTCCCTGCCGAACGCCATGTTCAAGGTGGAGCTCCAGAACGGTCACCAGGTCCTCGCGCACATCAGCGGCAAGATGCGGATGCACTACATCCGTATCCTTCCTGACGACCGGGTCGTGGTGGAGCTGTCTCCCTACGACCTGACGCGTGGACGGATCGTCTACCGCTACAAGTAGATCGAGCCCTCACCTCGCTCCCGTGAGGTGCTGGCCAGACCCGGAGAACCTCAATCCCATGAAGGTCAAGCCGAGCGTCAAGAAGATCTGCGACAAGTGCAAGGTGATCCGCCGTCACGGCCGGGTCATGGTCATCTGCGACAACCTGCGCCACAAGCAGCGCCAGGGCTGACGCAGCACGACCCGCACCTCGCAGTACTTCGCGCGACGCGAGCACACGTAGATACGCAGTCACCCGACCCCCCACGTCACGTGTGGGGACGACACCCCCGGTCCGGAGGCCGGGGACCCGGCTCGTAGGCCCCCTCGGGAGCCGTACGGGAACGGTGCTGCGGAAGACCTCCGTGAACATTCAGGAGCCACATCCATGGCACGCCTCGAAGGCGTTGACCTCCCGCGCGACAAGCGGGTGGAGGTCGCCCTCACCTATGTCTTCGGCATCGGCCGTACCCGGTCCCGCGAGACCCTCTCCGCCACCGGCGTGAACCCGGACACCCGCGTCCGGGACCTCACCGAGGAGGAGCTGGTCAAGCTCCGCGAGTACGTTGAGGCCAACATCCAGACCGAGGGTGACCTCCGTCGCGAGATCCAGGCCGACATCCGCCGCAAGGTCGAGATCGGCAACTACCAGGGTCTGCGGCACCGCCGCGGCCTGCCGGTCCGCGGTCAGCGCACCAAGACCAACGCCCGCACCCGCAAGGGCCCGCGTCGCGCCATCGCCGGCAAGAAGAAGCCGGGCAAGAAGTAGTCCGCACCGGACGCTACAAGCGGTCCGAGCTGCAGGACCGACCACCTCCACGGGAGTAAATCTATATGCCTCCGAAGGGCCGTACTGCGGGCGCCAAGAAGGTGCGCCGCAAGGAGAAGAAGAACGTCGCCCACGGGCACGCTCACATCAAGAGCACGTTCAACAACACCATCGTTTCCATCACCGACCCCACCGGCAACGTGATCTCCTGGGCCTCGGCCGGGCACGTGGGCTTCAAGGGTTCGCGCAAGTCGACGCCGTTCGCCGCGCAGATGGCCGCCGAGTCGGCCGCCCGTCGCGCGCAGGAGCACGGCATGCGGAAGGTGGACGTCTTCGTGAAGGGTCCCGGCTCCGGCCGTGAGACCGCGATCCGTTCGCTCCAGGCCACCGGCCTGGAGGTCGGCTCGATCCAGGACGTCACCCCCACCCCGCACAACGGCTGCCGCCCGCCCAAGCGTCGCCGCGTCTGACCAGCTGAAGTAGGAGACAAGAGACTATGGCGCGTTACACCGGGGCCGACTGCAAGCGTTGCCGTCGGGAGAAGCAGAAGCTCTTCCTCAAGGGAGCTAAGTGCGAGAGCGCGAAGTGCCCGATCGAGATCCGTCCTTACCCCCCGGGTGAGCACGGACGCGGGCGCACCAAGGACAGCGAGTACCTGCTGCAGAAGCGTGAGAAGCAGAAGTGCGCGCGGATCTACGGTGTCCTCGAGAAGCAGTTCCGGGGCTACTACAACGAGGCCAACAGGAAGTCCGGCAAGACCGGTGAGAACCTGCTGCGCATCCTCGAGACCCGGCTGGACAACGTCGTGTACCGGGCCGGCTACGCCAAGTCCCGCGACCACGCCCGTCAGCTCGTCCGTCACGGCCACATCCTCGTGAACGGCCGCAAGACGGACATCCCCTCCGCCCGGGTCTCCCCGAGCGACATCATCGAGGTCCGCGAGTCCTCCCGGAACATGACGCCGTTCCAGGTGGCGCAGGCCGAGGCCGGGGACAAGACCGTCCCGGCGTGGCTGGAGGTCATCCCCTCCAAGCTGCGGATCCTCGTGCACAGCATGCCCGAGCGCCAGGTGATCGACACCCAGGTGCAGGAGCAGCTGATCGTCGAGCTGTACTCGAAGTAATCGGGTCCTGCTCACACGGGGCGGGCGGTCCGCGGGTGCATCACCCCGGGCCGCCCGTACCCTTGCGGTAGAGCCCGGACGGCCGGTGGGCCGTCCGGGGAGTCCGGCATCAAATAGCGGTTGCCGAAGACTGGAGGCACATCCCCATGCTGATCGCTCAGCGCCCTTCCCTGACCGAAGAGGTCGTCGACGAGTTCCGTTCCCGGTTCGTGATCGAGCCGCTGGAGCCGGGCTTCGGCTACACCCTCGGTAACTCCCTGCGTCGTACGCTCCTCTCCTCGATCCCCGGTGCGGCCGTCACCAGCATCCGGATCGACGGCGTCCTGCACGAGTTCACCACCGTGCCGGGCGTCAAGGAGGACGTCACCGACCTGATCCTCAACATCAAGCAGCTCGTCGTCTCCTCCGAGCACGACGAGCCGGTCGTGATGTACCTGCGCAAGCAGGGCCCGGGTCTGGTCACCGCCGCCGACATCGCGCCGCCGGCCGGTGTCGAGGTGCACAACCCCGACCTCGTCCTCGCCACGCTCAACGGCAAGGGCAAGCTGGAGATGGAGCTGACGGTCGAGCGCGGCCGCGGCTACGTCTCCGCCGTGCAGAACAAGCAGGCGGGCCAGGAGATCGGCCGTATCCCGGTCGACTCCATCTACAGCCCGGTGCTCAAGGTCACCTACAAGGTCGAGGCGACCCGTGTCGAGCAGCGCACCGACTTCGACAAGCTGATCGTCGACGTCGAGACGAAGGAGTCGATGCGTCCGCGTGACGCCGTCGCCTCCGCCGGTAAGACGCTGGTCGAGCTGTTCGGCCTGGCCCGCGAGCTCAACGTCGACGCCGAGGGCATCGACATGGGCCCGTCGCCGACGGACGCCGCCCTGGCCGCCGACCTGGCGCTGCCGATCGAGGAGCTGGAGCTGACGGTCCGCTCCTACAACTGCCTCAAGCGCGAGGGCATCCACTCGGTGGGCGAGCTCGTGGCCCGCTCCGAGGCGGACCTGCTGGACATCCGCAACTTCGGCGCGAAGTCCATCGACGAGGTCAAGGCCAAGCTGCACGGCATGGGCCTGGCGCTCAAGGACAGCCCGCCCGGGTTCGACCCGACCGCCGCCGCCGACGCCTACGGCGCGGACGACGACGCCGACCAGGGCTTCGTCGAGACCGAGCAGTACTGATCGTCCGGGGCCCGTCCAGCGGGCGGGCCCCGGGTTCCGCGCGGGCACGAGCCCGTGCGGACCCTGACACCGGTACCTGATACGGCCGGTGCAGACACCAAGGAGAAACACGATGCCGAAGCCCACCAAGGGTGCCCGTCTGGGCGGCAGCGCCGCGCACCAGAAGGCCATGCTGGGGAACCTCGCCACGGCCCTCTTCGAGCACGGCCGCATCACCACCACCGAGGCGAAGGCCCGCCGCCTGCGTCCGGTCGCGGAGCGTCTGATCACCAAGGCGAAGAAGGGCGACCTGCACAACCGTCGCCAGGTCATGCGCACGGTCCTGGACAAGTCCGTCGTGCACACCCTCTTCACCGAGATCGGCCCGCGCTACGAGAACCGCCCGGGTGGCTACACCCGGATCACCAAGATCGGCAACCGTCGCGGCGACAACGCGCCCATGGCGGTCATCGAGCTGGTGGAGGCCCTGACCGTGCAGCAGACCGCTGTCGGTGAGGCCGAGGCCGCCACGAAGCGTTCCGCGAAGGACGCCGAGGGCGAGAAGGCCGCGGACCTCAAGAAGGCCGACGACACCGAGGCCCCGGCCGAGGAGTCGGCCGAGGCCGCCGAGGAGTCCAAGGACGCCTGAGCACCACCGCCCGGTGTGCTCGCGGGCCCGCTCCCTCACCGGGGGCGGGCCCGTCCGCGTACCGGGCGGGGCTGCCGAAGGCCGGGGAGAGAGGAACGACGCGGGTGAGTGAGCGGGTGGAGCCCGGATGCGTCCGGGTACGGCTGGACCTGGGCTATGACGGCCGGGACTTCTCCGGGTGGGCCGTGCAGCGGGGCCGCCGCACGGTGCAGGGCGAGATCCAGGAGGCGCTGCGCGTCGTGACGCGCTCCGCCGAGCCGTTCGAGCTGACGGTCGCCGGGCGGACGGACGCGGGCGTGCACGCGCGCGGGCAGGTCGCCCACGTGGACCTGCCCGCCGGGCTGTGGGAGGCGCACCGCGAGCAGCTGCTGCGCCGGCTCGCCGGACGGCTGCCCCACGACGTCCGGGTGTGGCGCCTGACGCCCGCCCCGGAGCACTTCAACGCCCGCTTCTCGGCGATCTGGCGCCGGTACGCCTACCGGGTCACCGACGACCCCGGCGGCGTCGACCCGCTGCTGCGCGGCCACGTGCTGTGGCACAACTGGCCGCTCGACCTGGACGCCATGAACGCCGCCGCCGCGCACCTGCTCGGGGAGCACGACTTCGCGGCGTACTGCAAGAAGCGGGACGGCGCCACGACGATCCGCCGGCTGCTGGACCTGCGCTGGGAGCGGCGCCCGGACGGCGTCCTGGAGGCGACCGTCAGGGCGGACGCGTTCTGCCACAACATGGTGCGCTCGCTGGTGGGCGCCATGCTCTTCGTCGGTGACGGCCACCGACCCCCCACGTGGCCGGGCGAGGTCCTGGCGGCGGGCGTCCGCGACTCGGCGGTGCACGTCGTGCGGCCGCACGGGCTGACGCTGGAGGAGGTCGGCTATCCGGCCGACGACGCGCTCGCCGCGCGCAACGCCGAGGCCCGCAACCTCCGCTCGCTGCTGCCCTGCCGCTGACGGTCCCCGGGGGACGTGCGCCCCGCCGTCCGGCGCGTCAGCCGGCGGGCGGGGCGGTCGCCGCCGCGGCGGCCTGCTCCTCGCCCCTCAGGTGGATGCGGTCCTGCGCGTGGGCGGCCAGGTCGCGGCCCGCGTTGAGCGCTTTCTCCTCCTCCGGCGTGACGTTCGTGCCGTCGAGGTAGCCGGAGAGCGTGAAGTAGGTGTAGCGCCCGTAGGCGTTGGCGCTGGACCGGCAGGCCGAGTACCGGCAGAAGTCCTCGGGCACCGGGCCCGCGGTGAGGGGCGCGACGTAGGGCCGGGCGTCCTCCTTGGCCTGTACGGCGGCATCCTCCGAGGGCAGGACCGCGATGCCGACGGTGATGGCGACGCCGTCGCGGGTGAACGTCGCGCGGTGCAGTTCGGTGCAGCCGCCGTCCGTCAGGACCTTCGCGAGCTCCTCGCGGGCGGCCGAGGAGCAGTCGTCGGTGGACTTCGCCGCGACGCGCGTGAACGTGCGGCCCTCCACCTCGATCGTCTCGGCGGGGAAGAAGCTCTCCGCCGTACGCGGGGCGGTGTCCCTGTCCGGGTCGGAGATGAACTCGTACGGGTTCGGCGGCGGGGGCGCCTCGGTGAAGTCCGGCTCCGGCTGGGAGGGGCCGGAGGGCAGGTCGGCGGGGGTCGGCAGGGCGGTCGTCGGGTCGTCGGAGGTGCCGCCTCCGCCGCCCTGGACGACGGCCACGGCCACGATCGCGGCGACGGCCACCGTCGCCGCCGCGCCGCCGCCGATCAGCGCCCAGCGCCGCCGGCGCGCGCGGGACGCGGCGGCCGTGTCGGCGAGCGCGTTCCAGTCGGGAGTCCGCTGGTCCCCGGGCCCCCAGCCCGGCCCCCCTTGCCCAAAGCTCATGGCCCGCATCCTAGAGGGTGTTTCGCACGTCCCGTCCGGCTGGGAGTACGGGGAAAAGCGGTGGCCTTCCCGGCCGGTGACGTCCACAATCCGGAACCATGGGACACCTCGAAGCCGCGCACGTCGAGTACTACCTCCCGGACGGGCGGCTGCTGCTGGCCGACGCCTCGTTCCGGGTCGGCGAGGGGGCGGCCGTCGCGCTGGTCGGGGCCAACGGCGCGGGGAAGACGACGCTGCTGCGCATCCTCGCCGGTGAGGTCGAGGCGCACGGCGGCACCGTGGCGGTCACCGGCGGGCTGGGCGTGATGCCGCAGTTCGTCGGCTCGGTGCGGGACGAGCGCACGGTGCGGGACCTGCTGGTCTCCGTCGCCCCGCCCCGCGTGCGGGAGGCCGCCCGTGCCGTCGACGCGGCGGAGCTCGCGGTCATGGAGCGGGACGACGAGCCCGCGCAGCTCGCCTACGCGCAGGCCCTCAGCGACTGGGCGGAGGTCCGGGGCTACGAGGCCGAGACGCAGTGGGACATCTGCACGACGGCCGCCCTCGGCGTCCCGTACGAGAAGGCCCGGTGGCGCGAGGTGCGCACGCTCTCCGGCGGGGAGCAGAAACGTCTCGTCCTGGAGTCGCTGCTGCGCGGCCCCGACGAGGTGCTGCTGCTGGACGAGCCGGACAACTACCTCGACGTCCCCGGCAAGCGCTGGCTGGAGGAGCAGCTGCGGGAGACGCGCAAGACGGTGCTGTTCATCTCCCACGACCGCGAGCTCCTGGCCCGCTCGGCCGAGAAGATCATCAGCGTCGAGCCCGGCCCGGCCGGTTCGGACGTGTGGGTGCACGGCGGTGGCTTCGACACCTACCACCAGGCCCGGCGCGAGCGCTTCGCCCGCTTCGAGGAGCTGCGGCGGCGCTGGGACGAGAAGCACGCGCAGCTCAAGCAGCTCGTGAACACGCTCAAGAACAAGGCCGCGTTCAACAGCGACCTCGCCTCCCGGTACCAGGCGGCGCGGACGCGGCTGCGGAAGTTCGAGGAGGCGGGCCCGCCGCAGGAGCCGCCGCGCGCGCAGCGGATCACCATGCGGCTGCGCGGCGGACGCACGGGCGTGCGGGCCGTCACCTGCGAGCGGCTGGAGCTGACCGGCCTGATGCACCCCTTCGACCTGGAGGTGTTCTACGGCGAACGGGTCGCGGTGCTCGGCTCGAACGGCTCGGGGAAGTCGCACTTCCTGCGGCTGCTGGCGGACGATCCCGAGCACCCCGTCGCCCACACCGGGAGCCGGCGGCTGGGCGCGCGCGTCGTGCCGGGGCACTTCGCGCAGACGCACGCCCACCCCGAGCTCGCCGGACGGCCGCTGCGGGACATCCTGTGGACGGAGCACGCCCTGGACCGGGGTGCGGCGATGTCGGCCCTGCGCCGCTACGAGCTGGACCGCGCCTCCGAGCAGCCCTTCGACCGGTTGTCCGGCGGGCAGCAGGCCCGGTTCCAGATCCTGCTGCTGGAGCTGGGCGGGGCGACGGCGCTGCTCCTGGACGAGCCGACGGACAACCTGGACCTGGAGAGCGCCGAAGCCCTCCAGGCCGGGCTGGAGGCCTACCAGGGCACGGTGCTGGCGGTCACCCACGACCGCTGGTTCGCCCGCTCCTTCGACCGCTACCTCGTCTTCGGCGCGGACGGCCGCGTCCGGGAGTCCGCGGAGCCCGTCTGGGACGAACGCCGCGTCGCCCGCGCCCGCTGAGCCCCGTCCATGGCGGACGGGGTCGGGGGCGTGGGGTCCTGGCCCGGACGCGGACCGAGGTGAGAAGCAGGACGGAGATGCCGTTCGGGGAGCCCGTCCGGCTGCCGCTCGCCGACGGGCGGGTCGTGGAGCTCGACACCTCGGAGTTCCCCGCGCAGCGCTGAGGGCGGCCCGGTTTTGACCCGATCGGGGGGCGGCCGGTATTCT
This sequence comes from Streptomyces sp. GSL17-111, assembly GCF_037911585.1. NCBI lineage: Bacteria > Bacillati > Actinomycetota > Actinomycetes > Kitasatosporales > Streptomycetaceae > Streptomyces > Streptomyces sp. GSL17-111. Next base: position 2,232,028 of record NZ_JBAJNS010000001.1, on the reverse strand, counting down.
GCGAGATCGTTGTGTACCGGTCTGCCTCATTCTCACGTGAGGGGGGCCCTACACCGGCCCACCGGTAGATGACCAGCATCTGCACACGGCCCGCGTCACCGTCGTGCGGTCCAGGCTGTCGTGATCCATCTGGTGGCCCTGTCAGGACTCACTCAGAAGAAGCGAAGGCATACGACCGTGCGTACGTACAGCCCCAAGCCCGGCGACATCAAGCGCCAGTGGCACGTCATCGACGCGCAGGACGTTGTCCTGGGCCGTCTGGCCTCGCAGGCCGCAACCCTCCTCCGGGGCAAGCACAAGCCCGTGTACGCGCCGCACGTTGACGCTGGTGACTTCGTCATCATCGTCAACGCGGAGAAGGTGCACCTCTCCGGCAACAAGCGGACCCAGAAGCTGGCCTACCGCCACTCCGGGTACCCGGGCGGTCTCCGCTCCGTCCGCTACGAGGACCTGCTGGAGAACAACCCGGAGAAGGCCGTCGAGAAGGCCGTCAAGGGCATGCTCCCCAAGAACACGCTGGGCCGCCAGATGCTCTCGAAGCTGAAGGTCTACCGCGGCGCCGAGCACCCGCACGGCGCGCAGCAGCCCGTGCCGTTCGAGATCACCCAGATCAGCCAGTAATCCGGCCACTACCGGAACACAGAGAACCGAGGAGCATCGTGGCCGAGACCACCGCTGAGACCCCCGTCGTCGACACCGAGGACATCGAGCACTACAGCACCGAGACGCCCGAGGGCGTCGAGGGCGAGTACTCGACCGAGTCGCTCGCCTCCCACTTCGGCGACCCGCTGCCGGGCGCCGGCACCGGGCGCCGCAAGAACGCCATCGCCCGCGTGCGCATCGTGCCGGGCAGCGGCAAGTGGAAGATCAACGGTCGCACCCTGGAGACCTACTTCCCCAACAAGGTGCACCAGCAGGAAGTCAACGAGCCCTTCAAGGTGCTCGAGCTGGACGACCGCTACGACGTCGTCGCCCGCATCAGCGGCGGCGGCATCTCCGGTCAGGCCGGTGCGCTGCGCCTGGGCGTGGCCCGTGCCCTGAACGAGGCGGACGTGGAGAACAACCGCGGTCCGCTCAAGAAGGCCGGCTTCCTCACCCGTGACGCCCGCGCCGTCGAGCGCAAGAAGGCCGGTCTCAAGAAGGCCCGTAAGGGTACGCAGTACAGCAAGCGCTGACGCCTCGCGCGCCGCGCTCCGAACGCCCCGGCGGTACATCCGTGCCGCCGGGGCGTTCCCCTATCCGGACGTCCCGTGCGGGCCGCGCGCGGCCCGCACGGGACGTCCGCAGTTCCGGGATACGAGTGGCGTATACCGGAAAGAACCAGTGAATCCCGGTATGACGCCGCGCTTTCCTGGTCATACCCTGCACAGGGCGCCGCCTCGAATCTTCGTCGGCGGTGTCGGCTCGAGCTCTCGGAGGTACCACGGTGGGACGACTCTTCGGAACGGACGGCGTGCGCGGTGTCGCGAACGCGGATCTGACGGCCGAGATGGCGCTGGGCCTGTCCGTGGCGGCGGCCCACGTGCTGGGCGAGGCCGGTTCGTTCGAGGGGCACCGACCGGTGGCCGTGGTGGGGCGCGACCCGCGCGCCTCGGGGGAGTTCCTGGAGGCCGCCGTCGTGGCGGGGCTGGCCAGCGCGGGCGTCGACGTCCTGCGTGTCGGCGTGCTGCCCACCCCGGCCGTCGCCTACCTGACCGGGTCGCTCGGGGCGGACCTGGGGGTCATGCTCTCCGCGAGCCACAACCCCATGCCGGACAACGGGGTGAAGTTCTTCGCCCGGGGCGGCCACAAGCTCCCCGACGAGCTGGAGGACCGCATCGAGGCCACCTACCACGAGCACGCCGCCGGCGAGCCGTGGCAGCGGCCGACGGGTGCGGGCGTCGGCCGGGTCCGGGACTACGGCGAGGGCTTCGACGGCTACGTGGCGCACCTCGTGGGCGTCCTGCCCAACCGCCTGGACGGGCTGAAGGTCGTCATCGACGGCGCGCACGGCGCGGCCGCCCGGGTGTCGCCGGAGGCGTTCGCCCGCGCCGGCGCGGAGGTCGTCACCATCGGCGCCGAGCCGGACGGCCTGAACATCAACGCCGAGTGCGGCTCCACCCACCTGGAGGGCCTGCGCGCGGCCGTCGTCGAGCACGGCGCGGACCTGGGCGTCGCGCACGACGGCGACGCCGACCGCTGCCTGGCGGTGGACGCGCGGGGCGCGGAGGTCGACGGCGACCAGATCCTCGCCGTCCTGGCCCTCGGCATGCGGGAGGCCGGCACGCTGCGCGGCGACACCGTGGTGGCGACCGTCATGTCCAACCTGGGCTTCAAGCTGGCCATGGAGCGTGAGGGGCTCACCCTCGTGCAGACGGCCGTGGGCGACCGGTACGTGCTGGAGGAGCTCAAGCGCGGCGGGTTCTCCCTGGGCGGCGAGCAGTCGGGGCACGTCATCGCCCTCGACCACGCCACGACGGGCGACGGCACGCTGACCGGTCTGCTGCTGGCCGCCCGCGTCGCCGCGACGGGCAGGACGCTCGCCGAGCTGGTGGGCGTCATGGAGCGGCTGCCGCAGGTGCTGATCAACGTGCCGAACGTCGACAAGTCGCGGGTGGCGACCTCGGCGGAGCTGGGCGCGGCCGTCACGGACGCGGAGCGCGAGCTGGGCGCGACCGGACGCGTGCTGCTGCGGCCCTCCGGTACCGAGCCGCTGGTGCGGGTGATGGTGGAGGCCGCGGACATCGAGCAGGCCCACGCCGTCGCCGGGCGGCTGGCCGACGCCGTCAAGTCCGCCCTGGGCTGACCCGCGCGCCCCTGCCCGGAGCGGGGGCGGGAGTTGGGGCGGCGGGGGCCCGGGGACGTCAGAGCTTGCGCAGCGAGAGGCGCTGGACCGTGTGGTCGGCGCCCTTGCGCAGCACCAGGTTGGCCCGGCCGCGCGTCGGCACGATGTTCTCCCTGAGGTTCGGGCAGTTGATGTCGCGCCAGGTGCCGCGCGCGTAGTCCAGCGCCTCCTCCTCCGAGACCTGGGTGTACTTGCGGAAGTAGGAGAAGGGGTTCTGGAACGCCGTGCGCCGCAGCTTGCGGAAACGTTCCAGGTACCAGCGCTCGATGTCCTCCAGCCGCGCGTCGACGTAGACGGAGAAGTCGAAGTAGTCCGCGACGGCGACGCGCGTGCGGCCGTCCGTGCCCGGCAGCGCGGGCTGGAGCACGTTCAACCCCTCGACGATGAGGATGTCGGGGCGGCGCACGGTGAGTCGCTCGCCGGGCACGATGTCGTAGATCAGGTGCGAGTAGACGGGGGCGGTGACCTCCTCGCGGCCCGCCTTGACGTCCGCCACGAAGCGGGTGAGGGCGCGGCGGTCGTAGGACTCGGGGAAGCCCTTGCGCGACATCAGCCCGCGCCGGTGCAGCTCGGCGTTGGGCAGGAGGAAGCCGTCGGTCGTCACGAGCTCCACGCGCGGGTGCTCGGGCCAGCGGGCCAGCAGCGCCCGGAGGAGCCGCGCCGTCGTGGACTTGCCGACGGCGACGCTCCCGGCCACGCCGATGACGAACGGGGTGCCCGGCTGGGCGCCCTCGCCGAGGAAGGTGTTCAGCGCGCCGCGCAGCCCGTGCGTGGCCCCGACGTAGAGGTTCAGCAGCCGGGAGAGCGGGAGGTAGATGTCGCGGACCTCGTCGAGGTCGACGACGTCGCCGAGGCCGCGCAGCCGCTCGACCTCCTCGGCCGTCAGGGGCAGCGGCGTCCGCTCCCGCAGCGCGCTCCACTCGGCGCGGCTGAGGTCCACGTACGGGGTGACGTCGGCGCGGCGCCGTCCCGGGGACGGCGGCGGGAGCGGGGGCTCCCCGGGCCGGAGGGCGGCGGAGGGCTCGGACGGGCCAGGTGAGCGGGGCACGCGCCCATTGTGCGCCCGCCCGGCGCGGACGCTCATCCGGGGGCGCCCCCGGCCGCCCACGCGCCCCCTTGCGATGCCGGACGCCCGCGCCGGGACCGTGCGGCGCGGCCGGAGGTTCCCCGGCGCCCTCACGGGCACGCCGCACGGCACCACGTAGGCTGCCGTGCCATGTGCGGCATCGTGGGTTATGTGGGAGGGCGGTCCGCCCTCGACGTGGTCATCGCAGGACTGAAGCGGCTGGAGTACCGGGGCTACGACTCGGCCGGGGTGGCCGTGCTGGCCGACGGCGGGCTCGCCTCGGCGCGCAAGGCGGGCAAGCTCGCCAACCTCGGCAAGGTGCTCGACGAGCGTCCGCTGCCCTCGGGCACCACCGGCATCGGGCACACCCGCTGGGCCACCCACGGCGGCCCCACCGACGGCAACGCCCACCCGCACCTGGACAACGCCGGACGCGTCGCCGTCGTCCACAACGGCATCATCGAGAACTTCGCCGTCCTGCGCGCCGAGCTGACCGAGCGCGGCCACGACCTGACCTCCGAGACGGACACCGAGGTCGTCGCCCACCTGCTGGCCGAGGCGTTCTCCTCCTGTGGCGACCTGCCCGAGGCCATGCGCCAGGTGTGCCGGCGGCTGGAGGGGGCGTTCACGCTCGTCGCCGTGCACGCGGACGAGCCGGACACCGTCGTCGGCGCGCGGCGCAACTCGCCGTTGGTCGTGGGGGTCGGGGAGGAGGAGGCGTTCCTCGCGTCCGACGTCGCGGCGTTCATCGAGCACACCCGCGAGGCGATCGAGCTGGGCCAGGACCAGGTCGTCGCGCTCACCCGGGAGTCCGTGACCGTCACCGACTTCGACGGCGCGCCCGCCGAGGTGCGGCACTACCACGTCGACTGGGACGCGTCCGCCGCCGAGAAGGACGGCTACGACTACTTCATGCTCAAGGAGATCGCCGAGCAGCCGAAGGCCGTCGCCGACACGCTGCTGGGCCGCATCGACGCCCAGGGCGCCCTGCACCTGGACGAGGTCCGCATCCCCGCCTCCGTGCTGCGCGAGATCACCAAGGTCGTCGTCGTGGCCTGCGGCACCGCCTACCACGCGGGCATGATCGCCAAGTACGCCATCGAGCACTGGACGCGCATCCCCTGCGAGACGGAGCTGGCCAGCGAGTTCCGCTACCGGGACCCGATCCTGGACCAGCGCACCCTCGTCATCGCCATCTCGCAGTCCGGCGAGACCATGGACACCCTCATGGCGCTGCGGCACGCCCGCGAGCAGGGCGCCAAGGTGCTGGCCATCTGCAACACCAACGGCTCCACCATCCCCCGCGAGTCCGACGCCGTGCTCTACACGCACGCGGGCCCCGAGGTCGCCGTCGCCTCGACCAAGGCGTTCCTCACCCAGCTCGTGGCCTGCTACCTCGTCGCGCTCTACCTCGGCCAGGTACGCGGTACGAAGTGGGGCGACGAGATCAACTCCGTCGTCGGCGAGCTGGCGCACATCGGCACCGAGGTCGACACGGTGCTCGGGACGATGGAGCCGGTGCGCGAGCTGGCCCGCTCCCTGGCCGACAAGAACACCGTGCTCTTCCTCGGCCGGCACGTCGGCTTCCCCGTGGCCCTGGAGGGCGCGCTCAAGCTCAAGGAGCTGGCGTACATGCACGCCGAGGGCTTCGCGGCCGGGGAGCTCAAGCACGGCCCGATCGCGCTGATCGAGCAGGACCTGCCGGTCGTCGTCGTGGTGCCCTCGCCGCGCGGCCGCTCCGTGCTGCACGACAAGATCGTCTCCAACATCCAGGAGATCCGGGCCCGGGGCGCGCGCACCATCGTCGTCGCCGAGGAGGGCGACGAGGCCGTGGTGCCGTACGCCGACCACCTCATCCGCGTCCCCGTCACGCCGACGCTCCTCCAGCCGCTGGTCGCGACGGTCCCGCTCCAGGTCTTCGCGTGCGAGCTGGCCACGGCCCGGGGCAACGAGGTCGACCAGCCCCGCAACCTCGCCAAGTCCGTGACGGTGGAGTGAGCGCACCGTGATCGTGGGGGTGGGGATCGACGTCGCCGAGATCGACCGCTTCGCGCAGTCGCTGGAGCGGACCCCGGCGCTGGCGGAGCGGCTGTTCCTCCCCGCTGAGCAGTTCCTGCCCAGCGGGGAGCGGCGCGGGGTGGCCTCCCTGGCCGCCCGGTTCGCGGCGAAGGAGGCGCTGGCCAAGGCACTGGGCGCGCCCCGGGGGCTGCGCTGGACGGACGCGGAGGTGCGGACGGCCGACACCGGCGCGCCGTCCCTGGTCGTGCGGGGCACGGTCGCGGACCGCGCCGCGCTGCTCGGCGTGCGGCGCTGGCACGTCTCGCTCAGCCACGACGCGGGCGTGGCCTCGGCCGTCGTCATCGCCGAGGCGTAGCCGCCCGGCGCTGGGTGACCGTGTGCCGGGGCGGGGGATCTCCTGACCTTGTCCGTCCGAAACCGGGGCTCGGCGGCTCCGCCCCTGGCTCTCGGCTCTCACGCCGCGCGGGTGCGCCAGTTCAGATCACCAGCGGTGCCTCCGACCACCGGCGGACCCGGTAGGGGGCCCACCACAGGTGGTCGCCGAGACGAAGGACGAGGGACTCGCCCATGAGGTCGTCAAGGACCGGTCCCGGGATCGCGTCGGCACGGGCGCCGTCGACGAGGGCGTCGATGGCCTGGTGGTACTCCGGCTCGTCGATGGTGAAGCGGCGCAGTTCCCCGTAGCGCCGGTCGCGCACCTGCACGAAACCGGGACCGTACCGGAAGACGCACTTGCAGATGTAGTAGGCGCCCCGCCACGCCAGCGCCGTCGCGACCGGGTCGGCGGTGCCGAGGACGGCGGTCGGCGGGTGGAGATGGCCGTAGTGGCGCCAGGCTTCGGGGTCCCGGCCGGTGTGGAGCTGCCAGTCGACCGCGATGGCCAGACTGGACAGATCGCCCACGAGGCTCAGCGCCCGGACCGACCAAGCCGCGTCGGCGGGGTCCGTCACGTCGACCGGGCGGGGAAGCGTGACGTGCCGGGCCCCGGCGGCGAAGAGCCGACGGGCCGCCTCGCCTCCGGGCATGTCGATCTCGTAACTGCCCAGGGACATGCCGGGAAGCGCGCTCACCTCCGGTTCGTAGTCCCGTGAGGCGGTCACGGTAAAGGGTGCGGGGCCGGTGAGTGCTGGAGTCATCGTCGTCTCTCCGTGGTGCGGTCGTCGGCGGTGGTCAGGCGGACGTCGCGGTGAGCTCGGTGTCACCGGCGGAGGTGTGCCGCATGAAGTCGATGCGGAGGAACTCCTCGTTGAGCGCGGGCGGCGCGATCTGCACGAACTGCCCGCTGTCCTCGAAGACCACCCCGAGCCCACGCCACCGCGCCAGAATCTGCCGCAGAGCCTCTTCGCCCATCTGGTGGCCGGGGTGCAGTTTGCGAGCGGCGGCCCTCACCGTGTGCGGCTGGTCGAGTAGCCGGAACAGGGCCAGTTCGAAGGGGTCCGTCAGCTCCAGGTGGGTCCAGTCGAAGGCCGGCCGCTTGCTGACCAGGACGATCCGGTCCTCCAGATCGCAGTGGGTGAGGCGGCTGCCGGCGTAGTTGCGCTTCCAGCGCGCGATGGCCTCGTCGAGGCGGCGGACGACGTCCTCGCCGATCCCGCGCGGCGGCACATCGAAGACGTACGCCAGGTCGAACATCTCGGCGTCGGGGAGGTCGTAGGTCAACCGGTACGGTTCGGCGGGCCGCAGTTCGGAGAATCCGAGCCCGGGGTCGTTGAAGTACGGGCTGAAGCGCTCGATCGCGATCCGGGAGGATGGGCCGACCGGCGGATTGAGGTGCTCCAGCGCACTCAGTTGCGCCACCACGTCGTCGTAGTCCTCGGAGTCCTCGCCGGGGAACCCGTGCAGGTAGTTCCAGGCCACCGAGAGGCCCACGGTGGCGGCGTCGCGGAGCATCCGTACGTTCTGGCAGCCGGTCACACCCTTGTCCATCAGTGTCAGCACCCGGCTGTTGAGGCTCTCGATGCCGGGCTGGACGAAGATCAGGCCCGCGTCGGCGAGTGTCTGGAGCTGACCCTGCCGCATGTTCGCCTTGATCTCGATGTGCATGCGCAGGTCGAACCCGCTGTCGATGATGCGCGGCAGCACGGTCTTCACGTAGCCCATGTCCAGAATGTTGTCGACGACGTACATGTCAAGAATCCGGTGTTTGCGGGCCAGTTCGATGATCTCGTCGTAGAACACGTCCGGGCTCTTGCTGCGGAACTGCATGAACGAACCGTTCAACCCGCAGAAGGTGCAGTGGTGCTTCTCACCCCACCAGCAGCCCCGCGCGCCCTCAACCACCAGTTTGGGTTCCACCCAGTGCCGTGCGTGGGAGGAAGCGAGTCGCTCGAAGTACCCGGAGTAGTCCGGCGGCAGGATCGAAGCGGGTGGCAGCGGTTTGGAGCTCATGGCGTTGACCGCACGGGAGCCGTCCGTGCCGCGCCAGCACAGCCCCGGCACATCCGACAGCGGTTCGTCGGCCTCCAGCGCGTTGAGCAGCGCGGGGAAAGACACTTCGCCCTCGCCGCGCAGGACGTAGTCGACGAAGGGGAAGTTGCGGTGGACGGCCTCGCCCTGCTTGCCGTCGCAGTTGGCGCCCCCCATGGCCGTCGCGATGTGCGATGCGAGGCGCTTGACGTACTTGGCTGCGGCCAGAGCGGCGGTGTTCTGCTGAAAGGTCGACGTGAAACCCACGACGTCCGGCGCCAGCTCCACGATGCGCTCGGCTATGTGCCGGACGAAATCGGGTGCGGTCACGTGCAGTGCCTTCGTCATTTCCATCCGGGGCCCGCGCACCCGGCTGCTCATCGCCTCGGTGAATTCGGGAACCCGCCACTGGGGGTCGTCGTAGAGGGCGGAGGAGAAAACCCAGTCACCGCATCCCAGGAAATAGGATCCCAGCGCGTAGTAGGAGTAGTCCTCCAGCGAGAACTCCGTTGACTTGGTGACCCAGTCCACATACTCGATATTGGCGTGGAGAATGTCCGCTGTTCCGTTCGTGACGCGCTCATCGACACTGCGTTTCAGAATTCCGAGGGCCAGCGACGGGAGATCGATCGGGGCCCAGGGCATGTTCACCAGGAGTACGCGCATGGCTGGCCTCTTCTCAGGTGATCCGTGCACGGATTCAGTCATCTGTCAGGCGTCCGGTCCGGCCGGCGGAGCCGTCAGGCCCGGGAAGGGACACCGTGTCGGCGATCCGGTGGGGGCCGGAGGGCGAGGCGGGGCCGGCCCCGCATGGAGTGCGAGGCCGGCATCTCGTGCTACTTGCCCTCGTCCTCCATCTCCTCCGCGGAGCGGAGGTAGACGACGACGCCGACGCCGGGTTTGCGGCTCTCCTCGTCGCCGTCGAGCGGGTCCCCGTGGATGATGTCCTTCTGCATGATGTTCACCTCCTCTCCGGCTGCTGGGGCGGCTCGGCCCGTACGGATGCCGTGGGCAGCCCGCGGCCGAGAAAACTGAGGGTCCGTCTGATCACGGCCAGGTGGTCCGCGCCGTCGTAGCCGTCATGGCCGGAGTCCAGCCACATCAGCTCGTGGGCCACCCCGCCCGCGCGCAGCACGTCCAGGTATGCCGCGATCTGCTCCGGCGGGCACTTGACGTCCCACCGCGCGGCGACGACCAGGAGCGGGGAGCAGATGGCGGTCGCGTAGGAGGACGGGGACGCATGGGCGTAGGCGTCGGGCACCTGGTCCGGCGTGCCTCCGAACAGTGCGGTGTCCAGCACCTGGAGTTCGGGAGTGGAGTGCCAGAAGGCCGTGGCGCAGTCGGCCAGCGGCTTGACGGCGACTCCGGCGTCCCACAGATCCGGTCGGGTCCCCATGGCCAGCAGCGTCAGATACCCGCCCCACGAGGTGCCGCACAGGCCCACGGCACCCTCACGGCCGATGCCTCGCTCAAGCAGCTCGGCACGGGCCCGCACCAGATCGGCCACCTGCGTGTGTCCGACGCCCTCGGAGTAGGCGGAGCGCCAACGCGGTCCGTAGCCCGTCGAACCCCGGTAGTTGACGCGGGCGACGGCGTAGCCCGAGCTGACGAGGGCCTGCACCATGGGGTCGTAGGCGTCGCGGTCGTGGTCGGCCGGGCCGCCGTGGACGAGCAGGACCAGTGGGTAGGGTGCGGGGCGGTCGGAGGGTGTGGTGACGAAGGTGTGCACCGGACCATCCGGCCCGGGTGTCCACAGGTCCTGGCGGTGGCCGAACCGGGGGAGACGCCACCGGCTCTGCCCTGGCAGCGGCCTACCCGACAGGGACAACGCCTGCGGCACGGTCACCGCATCGGTCCAGATGAAATGCACGTCACCGTCGGCAGCGGGGGACGCGTCCAGGATGCTGCCCTCCGGGGTCGGTATCCGGGTCAGCCGGTGTCGGTCCAGTTCGGCGGTGAACAGCTGACTGCGCCCGTGCCGGTCCTGCCGCAGCAGAATCCGGGTGTCTCCCGGGCCGGGATACCAGCGGGCGGTCGTCTCGGTGTCGAACGAGCACCAGGGCAGCAACTCCAGGCCGCGCCCGGATGACCAGGTGCCGAGGTGGTAGCGGCCGGCCCGCTCGCGCATCACCAGGAGCAGAGGTCGACCGGGCACCGGTGTGGAACCGGAGGACGGCGCCGGATCGGGCAGCGGGTGGAGTGCGGGCGCGAAGCCTAGGGCCCAGGTACGTTCCCTAACCCCGGAGAGCACGGCGACGGTGGTGCCGTCCGGGGTCAGCAGCGTCACGGCATGCGCGGAGTGTGCCGGCCCGGACACCGCCAGCAGCCCGCCGTCTGGTGCCAGGTCACATAGCGTGCCGGAGCCTGTGGTGCGCAGAACCGGAGTACCGGCGCCACCGCGCCGCCCCAGATGGACGCTGAGCCCTTCGGGGCTCCGGACGCCGACGGCCACCGTGCCCCCGGCAGCCAGTGCCAACCCGGCGGGCCGTCCTTGCGGCACGCCGGCAAGTGCCGGGTGGTCCGGGCCGCCGTTGAAGGCCTGGGTGCGCCAGCAGCCGCTGCCATCGCGGTCCTCGTCGAACCACCAGACGGCCTCCTCGCCGTCGATGGCGCACAGCAGCGTGCCGTGCGGACGGTCTGTGACCTGCCGTCCGACGCCGCTGGAGCGGTCCCACGTGAAGATTTCGCACCGGCCGTCGGCGTCCCCGGTGTACACCATCCGGTCCGGATGCCGGGGGCTGGTCACCGGCAGGACCGGCCGGTAGACGCCGTAGGCCCGCGTGGCCGCCCTCGGCGCGGCCGGCGTCACGGCGTCCCTCCCGTCACGAGCCGGGCTCTGATGGTCGCGTACAACGCCAGCCCGGCGAACGCGCCCGCACAGCCCAAGGCCACCGACCGGCCGCCGTACGCGCTCACGAAGACCCCCGCCGCCACCGGCGCGAGCACAGCGACTCCCTGGCCGGCGGTGCCCAGAACGGTTCCCATCCGGGCCAGCAGCCGGTCCGGAGTGACCAGCACCGCTCGGGTCTGCAGAACGACGACGACGGAGGGCACGATCAGCGACACGCAGCTCAGCATCAGCCCGTAGAACCAGATCTCGGAAGCGAACGCGAGACCGGTCGCCGTCGGCACCATGGCCCACGACGCGCCGGTCACGATCCACCCGGCCGGAATCCGCCGCACCAGCCACGGTGCGGCGAGTGCGCCCAGCAGCCCACCGACGCCGGCCAGGGTCAGGATGAGCCCGATCGAGGAGGGGCTGGCGCCTTGGGCGTGGGAGGCGACCACGGCGTGGAAGTACAGCGCGCCGAGCAGCGCGTTGATCCCGGCGGTCCACATCATCACGAAGCGCAGGAAGGGTTCGGCCCACACGAAGCGCAGTCCCTCGGTGAGGTCACGAACGAACGATGCGGCAGGCCCCTCCCGCACGGGCGTCAGGTCCGTGCGGATCGCCCTGCTCAGCACCGCCACCAGCAGGAACGACACCGTGTCCGCGAGCAGCGGCACCCAGCGTGCCAACTGGTACAGCACGCCGCCCACCGTGGGCCCGACGATCTGCACAGCCTGGTCCCGCGCCTGCAGGTATCCGATCGCCCGGGTGTACTCGCCGGACGGCACCAGTCGCCGGATCGTCCCGGAGGCGGCCGCCCCGTAGGTGGCACTGGCCGCCTGTTCGATCACGGCCGCGACGAGTACGTGGGCGAGGACGACGTGGCCGAGGGCCACGGCCACGAACACCGATCCCATGGCGCCCGCCGCGACGATGGCCGCCGTGTACATCATCGGCTTGCGCGGCCACCGGTCGGCGAGTACGCCCGCCGCGGGCGAGACCACCAGCCCGCTGACCAGAGCCACCGACGTCACGAGGCCGACGAGGCCGGCCGGATGTCCAGCACCGAGCAGAATGAGGGGCAGGACGAGGGAGGAGGCGTGGGTGCCGAGACCATCGACGGCACCCGCCGTCCAGAAGAGAAAGAAATCTCGTTTGCGGAACGGGGACGAGGACTGGCTGTCGGGTAAGCCAGGGCTCGAAGGTCTTAACTTCTCTTCGGCTGCGTCCATCAAGAATTGCACCGGGAGAGTATTGCCGACACGAACGCACCCACAATGGCCCCTGCATTAGTCGGACGTTTTCCCATCGAGGACCGCGAGCGTATCGAACAGTGAGGCCTGTCACAACACCGCGTGCGAACTCTGTTCCTGATCAAGAAGTACGCTTCAGGGCGTTGGGTAGTTGATCTCCAGGTGCACGCCGAATAGCAGCGGGCGGGCCTCTGCGGCCGCGCGCTGCATGCCACAGGGCTGATTCGAGATCGTACTGATCAAGGGGAATGGCTGGTCAGGGCAGACCGATGAGATCCAGCAATGATTCCCCGTGAAATGATCTTCGCAGGGTCGGTTGTTGAGGGGCCTACCGGGCGGGAGGGTGGCAACCCGCGTGCGGGCAGACGCAAAGCCCCTGGTGGGACGGCTCTCACCACAAGATCGTCCGCTGAGCCTGCAGGCCACAATGGTCACCTACGTTGCCCTTCTTGATGCCCCGCGCCACGTGGTGGAGTGCACGGCCCGACTGCTGTCCGCGCACCGCCGCTCGGCGCGCAGGGAATCCACTCGCTGACCAGCGCACTCAAAGTGCTGCACCGTCGTGTGAAGAACGTATGCGGGCTGTACTTGCTCTTCCTCGGTCCAGCCCCACAGCGGCGTGAGTTCACCGATCGTCATCCGGCCGATCACGTGGTCCTTCTTCGTTGCGAACGCCTCGTCATCACGCGGCACGTGCCGACTCCGGCCCCGGTGGTCGTCAGCGCCTACGCTGGCGGCCATGCGGAACGCCTACCGGGTCGAGGTCGTACGGCACGCCGAGCGGGAGCTGATGGCACGGCTCCCCGAGGGCGCCCTCATGCAACGCGCCGCCGCCGGGCTGGCCGCCGCCGCGGCCGACCTGCTCGGCCGCGTCTACGGCACCCGCGTCGCCCTCCTGGTCGGCAGCGGGGACAACGGCGGCGACGCCCTGTACGCGGGGGCCCGGCTCGCGCGGCGCGGCGCCGGGGTCACCGCCGTGCTGCTGAGCCCCGACCGCGTCCACCCCGGCGGGCTCGCCGCGCTCCGCCGGGCGGGCGGCCGTGCCGTCGGGGCCGAGGAGGCCGTGCTCGACGGGGCCGATCTGGTGCTGGACGGCATCACCGGCATCGGCGGCACGGGCGGCCTGCGGGAGAACGCCGCCCGCCTGCTGCGCGGCGTCACCGCTCCCGTCCTCGCCGTGGACCTGCCGAGCGGGGTGAACGCCGACACCGGCGAGGTCGAGGGCGAGGCCGTCCGGGCGGTGGCGACGGTGACGTTCGGCGCGTGGAAGCCCGGCCTGCTCGTCGAGCCCGCCCGCAGCCGCGCCGGGGCGGTGCGGCTCGTCGACATCGGCCTGGCGCCGCACCTGCCCGCCACGCCCGACGTGGAGGCGCCGCAGCACGCCGACGTGGCCGCCCTGCTGCCCCGGCCGGGCGCCGACACCGACAAGTACCGGCGGGGCGTCGTGGGCGTCGCCGCCGGCTCGGCGCAGTACCCGGGCGCCGCCGTGCTGGCCGTCTCCGGGGCGCTGCGCGGGGGCGCCGGGGCCGTGCGCTACGCGGGCACGGCCGCCGCCGAGGTGATCGCCCGGCACCCCGAGGCGCTGGTCACCGACGGCTCCCCGGAGCACGCGGGCCGGGTGCAGGCGTGGGCCGTCGGATCGGGGCTGGGCGGCGGCGCCGGGGCGGAGCGGGCCGTCCGCGAGGTGCTGGACGCCGAGGTCCCGGTGCTGATCGACGCCGACGGGCTGCGGCTGGCCGACGTCGCGGCCGTGCGGGCCCGCCGCGCCCCGACGGTGCTGACCCCGCACGCCGGTGAGGCCGCCGCCCTGCTGGACACCTCCCGGGCCGCCGTCGAGGCGGGCATGCTCGACGCCGTGCGGCGGCTGGCCGACCGCTACCGGGCGACCGTCCTGCTCAAGGGCTCCGCCACGCTCGTCGCCGGGCCGGACGGCGGGCCCGTGCGGGCCAACCCCACCGGCACCGGCTGGCTCGCCACCGCGGGCAGCGGCGACGTCCTCTCCGGCCTGATCGGCGCGCTGCTCGCCGCCGGGCTCGACGCCCGGGACGCCGCCGCCGCCGGGGCCTACCTGCACGGGGTGGCGGGCCGGACGGCCACGGCGCCGCCCGCCGCGTCCGACGTCGCCGCCGCCCTCCCGGCGGCCTGGCGCGAGGTGTGCGCGGCCCGCCCGCACGGTGCCTGAGACACTGGTGCCGTGAACAGCGCACCCGCCACCCGCCCGCCGCGCGTCCGGGCCGAGATCGACCTCGCCGCCGTGCGCGCGAACGTGCGGGCCCTGCGCGCCCGGGCGGCCGGGGGCGCCGGGCTCATGGCGGTCGTCAAGGCGGACGCCTACGGGCACGGCCTGCTCCCGTGCGCCCGCGCCGCCCGCCGGGCCGGGTCCGACTGGCTGGGGACGGCCACCCCCGAGGAGGCGCTGGCCCTGCGCGCGGCCGGGGACACCGGCCCGGTGCTCGCGTGGCTGTGGACGCCCGGCGGCCCCTGGGCGCGCGCAGTCGAGGCGGACGTCGACGTCTCCGCGAGCGCCCTGTGGGCGCTGGACGAGATCGTGGCCGCCGCCCGCACGACGGGCCGCACCGCCCGCGTCCACCTCAAGGCCGACACCGGGCTGGGCCGCAACGGCTGCCAGCCCGCCGACTGGCCGGCCCTGGTGGCCGCCGCCCGCGCCGCCGAGGCGGAGGGCGCCGTGCGCGTCACCGGTCTGTGGTCGCACTTCGCCTGCGCCGACGAGCCGGGGCACCCCTCGATCGCCGTGCAGCTGACCGCGTTCCGCGAGGCGCTGGCCCAGGCCGAGCGGGCCGGGCTGCGCCCCGAGGTCCGGCACCTGGCCAACTCGCCCGCCACGCTCACCCTCCCCGCGTCCCACTTCGACCTCGTGCGCCCCGGCGTCTCCGTCTACGGGCTCTCGCCCGCCCCCGAGATCGGGGTGCCGGAGGAATTCGGGCTGCGCCCGGCGATGCGGCTCAGCGCCGACCTGGCGAACGTCAAGCGGGTGCCCGGCGGGCACGGCGTCTCCTACGGGCTCACCTACACCACGCCGGGCCCGACGACGCTCGCCCTCGTCCCGGCCGGGTACGCCGACGGCGTTCCCCGGCACGCGTCGGGCTGCGGTCCCGTCCTCGTCGCGGGGAAGCTGCGGACGGTGGCCGGGCGGGTGGCGATGGACCAGTTCGTCGTGGACCTCGGCGGAGACGGCGCCGAGGCCGGGGACGAGGCCGTGCTGTTCGGCCCCGGCGACTCGGGCGAGCCGACGGCGGAGGACTGGGCGCGGGCCGTCGGCACGATCGGGTACGAGATCGTCACCCGCGTCGGCTCCCGCGTCCCCCGCGTCCATCTGAACGCCGAGCCCGACGCCGGGGCCGAGCCCGCCGACGTCGGAACCGACGCCGACGCCGACGCCGACGCCGGGGCCGGGTAGGGCCATGGGCCTGGGGGACATGAGCCCGCGCCGCCGGGCCGGGCTCGCCGGGGCCGCGCTCGGCGTCGTCGCGGCGGGCGTCGCCGTCGAACGGCTGACGGTCCACCGCACGGTACGCCGCCGGGCCCGCCTCTCCCTGGACGCGCAGGGCCCCTACGGCACCCTGCGCGGCACCCCCGGCACCGTCCGCGCCGACGACGGGACCGAGCTCTACTACGAGACGGACGGCCCCGCAGCAAACGAGGTCACCGCCGACGACACCCTCACCGTCGTCCTCAGCCACGGCTACTGCCTCAGCCAGGACTCCTGGCACTTCCAGCGCGCCGCCCTGCGCGACCTCGGGGTGCGCGCCGTCTACTGGGACCAGCGCGGCCACGGCCGGTCCGGGCTCGGTGGCGCCGACCGTCCGCAGGCCGCCCCGGAGCTGCTCCACCGGCTCGGCCAGGACCTGAGGGCCGTGCTGGACGCGGCGGCACCGCGCGGGCCCGTGGTGCTCGTCGGCCACTCCATGGGGGGCATGACGATGATGACGTTCGCCGCCCAGTACCCCGCGTGGGTGAAGCGGCGCGTCGCCGGGGCCGCGTTCCTGGGCACGTCGGCGGGGGGCCTCGCGGAGGTGACCTACGGCTTCCCGGCCGCCGGGGTGCGGGCGGCGCGCCGCGTGCTGCCGGGTGTACTCGGGCTGCTCTCGGCGCACCCGGCGCTGGTGGAGCGCGGCCGGGAGGCCGTCGCCGACCTGCTCGCCGGCCTGGTGCGGCACTACTCCTTCGGCGCGCCCCGCGCGGTCGACCCGGCCGTGTCCCGCTTCGCGGAGCGGCTGATCGAGGCCACGCCGATCGACGTCGTCGCCGAGTTCTACCCCGCCTTCGAGGGGCACGAGCAGACCGCCGCCCTCGCCGCCTTCGCGGGCCGTCCCGCCCTCGTCGCCGCCGGGGAACGGGACCAGCTCACCCCGCAGCCGCACAGCGAGGCCATCGCCGCCGCGCTGCCCGGCGCCCGGCTGGAGATCCTGCCCGACACCGGGCACCTGCTGATGCTCGAACGCCCCGAGGAGGTCAACGCCCTCCTGCGCGCCCTGCTGGGCACGGCCTAGCATCGGAGTCATGCACGAAGCCACGCAGACGGCCACACCCCGGGCGCAGGCCCGGGCCCGGATCACGGTCAGCACGCCCGAGCGCATGCGGGAGGTGGGCCGCAGGCTCGCCGGTCTCCTGCGCGCCGGTGACCTGGTGCTGCTCTCCGGCGAACTGGGCGCCGGGAAGACGACGCTCGCCCGGGGCCTGGGGGAGGGGCTGGGCGTGCGCGGTGCCGTCACCTCGCCGACGTTCGTCATCGCCCGCGTGCACCCCTCGACGGTGGGCGGCCCGCCGCTCGTCCACGTCGACGCCTACCGGCTCGGCGGCGGGCTGGAGGAGATGGAGGACCTGGACCTGGACGTCTCGCTGCCCGAGTCCGTCGTCGTCGTGGAGTGGGGCGAGGGCAAGGTCGAGGAGCTGACGGAGGACCGCCTGCACGTGGTGATCGACCGCACCCTCGGCACGGACGTCCCGGAACCGCAGTCGGCCGAAGGCGCGGCCGAAGGTGCGGGCGACGGCGCGGACGACGGCGCCGTCGACGTCCGCGAGGTGACGCTCACCGGTGTCGGCTCCCGCTGGGCGGACGTCGACCTGTCGGCGGTGGTCTGAGCCGTCCTGGCGGCGTTCCCGACCGCGTCCCGACGACGTGTCGGCAAGCTGTTGCGCAGCCGACCCCCGCGTGGTTAGGTGAACCTAACTTGTAGCGCGTGAGGAGGGGCCATGCCGGAACGTGAGTCCGCACCACCGTCCGCACGACCGTGCGCGCCGCAGACGCCGCCGTTCGGCGAACTCCTGGCGTCCTGCGCGGCCGCCCGCGCCGTCTCCCGGCCCCCGGAGGACGAGCCCCGCACGCCCCGCGCCCCGCGCGTCCGTGAGGACGACGCCGCCTGAGGCCGACCCGGCGCGGCCGGGCGTCACGGGACGACGACGACCTCGGTGCCGAGCGTCGCGAACTCCCACATCGCCGTGCCGTCGGCCCGGGTCTCCCGGATGCCGCCCGTCTTGCGCTCCGGCTCCGCCGTCGGCTCGGCGCCGTCCTCGACGGGCGCGCTGAAGCCGATCCCGGTGCCCGCGAGCGTCGCGAACCGCACGACGTGCTGCACGGGCACCCCGTCCGTCCCCGTGACCTGCGCGGCCCGCGACGTCACGGTGTAGGTGCCGACCACCGGGTCGAGGGTGCCCGGCCGGACCTCGTACGTCCGCTGCACCGCCTCGCTCGCGCCGACCAGCCACACGCGGTCCGCCTCCAGCGAGTACACCACGCGTCGCCCCTCCCCGGAGGCGGGCGGCAGGGCCTGCGGGTCCGGTGACTGCTCGGCGGCCGGTGAGGGGGACGCCGACGGCTCGGACCGCTTGCCGTCGTGCGCCGCGTCCTGGGCGGCCGACGCCTGGTAGGCGAGGAAGCCGACCGTGGCGAGCGCCAGCGCGGTCAGTCCGGCCACGAACGTCCCCGCACTGCTGCGTGCCACCGGGTTCACCCCTCGATGCCGTGTGTCGTCTTCTCGCCGCCCGGCTTCTCGCCGCCCGGCGCGCGCGGGTGTGCGCGCACTGATCGTCAGTGCGACGGTAGCAGCCCCCGGGTACCCCTCCGGGGCAGCCCGGACACCGCACCGCCGGGCGCGCCGTAGGCTTGCTCCGTGCTGCTGCTCGCTCTTGACACCGCCACCCCCGCGATCACCGTCGCCCTGCACGACGGCGAGCGGGTCCTCGCCGCCCGCGACCAGGTGGACGCCCGCCGCCACGGTGAGCTGCTGCTCCCGGCGGTGGACGCCGTCCTGGCCGAGGCGG
The DNA here is from genome assembly GCF_037911585.1 of Streptomyces sp. GSL17-111. Taxonomy (NCBI): domain Bacteria; kingdom Bacillati; phylum Actinomycetota; class Actinomycetes; order Kitasatosporales; family Streptomycetaceae; genus Streptomyces; species Streptomyces sp. GSL17-111. The sequence goes on along the minus strand of NZ_JBAJNS010000001.1, from coordinate 2,213,348 downwards.
GCCGCGTGCTGAACGAGGTGACGGGCCTGGTCGTCGGCATCGGGCCGGGCCCCTACACCGGGCTGCGGGTCGGGCTGGTGACGGCGGCGGGGTTCGGCGCGGCGCTCGGCATCCCCGTGCACGGCCTGTGCACGCTCGACGGCCTGGCCTACGCCGCCGGGCGGTCCGGGGCCGTCGGCGGGGACGGGCCGTTCGTCGTCGCGACGGACGCCCGCCGCAAGGAGGTCTACTGGGCCCGCTACACCGACGCCCGGACGCGCGTGGGTGAACCGCGCGTGGACCGGCCCGCCGACATCGCCGCCGAGGTCGCCGGCGTCCCCGCCGTCGGCGCGGGCGCCCGGCTGTACCCCGGGACCTTCACCGGTCTGCGGGAGGACGGCCCCGAGCACCAGTCGGCCGCCGCGCTCGCCGCGCTGGCCGCCGAGCGGCTGGCCGCCGGGGAGCCGTTCCCGCCGCCGCTGCCGATGTACCTGCGCCGCCCGGACGCCAAGGTCCCCGCCGGGTACAAGGTGGTCACGCCACGGTGAGCCCGAGGCAGGATCGCGCCGAACACGCCGAACACGCCGAACACGCCGACCCGTCCGGCGCCGTCACGCTGCGCGCGATGCGCTGGTGGCACATCGAGCCGGTGCTGGCCCTGGAGCGCGCGCTGTTCCCCGAGGACGCGTGGTCGGCGGGGATGTTCTGGTCGGAGCTGGCGCACGCGCGCGGGCCCGGCGCCACGCACCACTACACCGTCGCCGAGGACCCCGGCGGCCGGATCGTCGGCTACGCCGGGCTGGCCACCACCGTCGACGGCACCGGGGACGTCCAGACCATCGCCGCCGCCCCCGAGCGGCAGGGCACCGGGCTCGGCACCCGGCTCCTGACCGACCTCCTCGCCGCCGCCACCGCCTTCGAGTGCCACCAGGTCTTCCTGGAGGTCCGCGTCGACAACCCGCGGGCCCAGCGCCTGTACGAGCGGCACGGTTTCGTGCCGGTGGGCCTGCGGCGCGGCTACTACCAGCCGGGCGACGTCGACGCGCTGGTCATGCGCCGCGAGCACGGCGCCCCGACGACGCCCCCGCCCCCGGCCGGCGCCGGACGTCCCCCCGCCCCCAGCGACCCGAGCTAGGAACGACGACAGATGATCCCCGACGAGCCCCTTGTCCTCGGCATCGAGACCTCCTGCGACGAGACCGGTGTCGGCGTCGTGCGCGGTCACACGCTGCTGGCCGACGCCGTCGCCTCCAGCGTCGACGACCACGCCCGCTACGGCGGCGTCGTCCCCGAGATCGCCAGCCGGGCGCACCTGGAGGCCATGGTCCCGACCATCCAGCGCGCCCTGGCCCAGGCGGGCGTGGCCGCCACCGACCTCGACGGCGTCGCCGTCACCGCCGGCCCCGGGCTGGCCGGGGCGCTGCTCGTCGGCGTCTCGGCGGCCAAGGCGTACGCCTACGCGCTCGGCAAGCCGCTCTACGGCGTCAACCACCTGGCGTCCCACATCTGCGTCGACCAGCTCGAACACGGCGCGCTGCCCGAGCCGACGATGGCGCTGCTCGTCAGCGGCGGCCACTCCTCGCTGCTCCTCGCGCCCGACATCACCGCCGACGTCCGCCCGCTGGGCGCCACGATCGACGACGCGGCGGGTGAGGCGTTCGACAAGGTCGCCCGCGTCCTCGGCCTGGGCTTCCCCGGCGGACCCGTCATCGACCGCTACGCCCGCGAGGGCGACCCCGCCGCGATCGCCTTCCCGCGCGGCCTCACCGGCCCGCGTGACGCCCCCTACGACTTCTCCTTCTCCGGGCTCAAGACCGCCGTCGCCCGCTGGATCGAGGCCCGGCGGCGGGCGGGCGAGGACGTGCCCGTCGCCGACGTCGCCGCGTCCTTCCAGGAGGCCGTCACCGACGTGCTCACGCGCAAGGCGATCCGGGCCTGCCGGGACGAGGGCGTGGACCACCTGATGATCGGCGGCGGTGTCGCCGCCAACTCGCGGCTGCGCGCGCTGGCGGAGGAGCGGTGCGCCGACGCGGGCATCACCCTGCGGGTGCCCCGGCCGAAGCTGTGCACGGACAACGGCGCGATGGTCGCCGCGCTCGGCGCCGAGATGGTCGCCCGGGGCCGCGCCGCCTCCGGCTGGGACCTGCCGGCCGACTCCTCGCTCCCCGTCACCGAGCCCCACGTCCCGGCGGCCCCGCCCGTCGCGCACGACCACGACCACGACCACTCGTCTGAGCACGACCACTCCCACGACCACGTGCACGAACTGAGCCGGAAGAACCTCTACGACGCATGACGACGCCTGCGACGACCGCCCTGATGTGGGAAGCCCGCGCCGCCGAGGGGCGGGGCGCGGAGCTGCTGGCCTGGGCGCGGTCCCAGACCCTCGACCCCGCGCCCGGGCGGCGCGAGACCTACACCGCGCCCGGTGACCGCGTCCTGGTGATCACCCACTGGGAGGAGCCGGGGCCGGTCGGTGAGCTTCCCGACCCGCCCGCCGGGCTGCTGCACCGCCCGGTGCACCGCTGGCGCTTCACCCGGGTCGACTGAGGCGCGGCACCCGCACCTCAGGTGTGCTCCGAGGTGACGTGGAAGAGGGCGCCCTCGGGGTCGCGCAGCCCGGCCACCCGGCCGAAGTGGGACAGCTCCGGCGCCTGGACGACGCTGCCGCCGGCCGCCTCCGTCCGCGCCGCCACCTCGTCCACGTCGTCGACGCAGAAGTAGACGTGCCACTGCGGCCGGACCGTCGGGTCCGGCGCCTCCTCCACCGCGCCGCCCCACAGGTCCGCGACGTGGTGGCCGTCCACGGACAGCACCACGTGGTCCGACTCGAACCGGACGCTGACCCGGTCCGGCTCCCGGGTGTCCCAGGCGAACACGCCGCCGTAAAACATGGCCGCCCCGAAGGCGTCACCCGTGACGAGCTGCAGGCGGGCCGGCGCACCCGCCAGCCGCCGCATCCGCCACCCGGGGACGGGATCGCCCTCCCAGACGCCGAAGCGCGCGTCCTGCCGGTCGGCCGCCCACAGCACCCGGCCCGTGCCGAAGGGGAGCGGCCCCACGGCCACCGTCCCCCCGCGCTCCTGGATGCGTCCGGCCACCTCGTTCACGCTGTTCGCCTGGAAGTACGCCGTCCACGCCGGGGCGAAGGTCCGGGTCTGCGCCGTCATGCCGAGCCCGGCGACCGCACGCCCCTCGGTGAGCGCCAGCTGGTAGCCCTGCTCCTGGTCGCGGAAGCCCGGCCGGTAGGTCCAGCCGAGGGCGCTCTCGTAGAAGCGCATGGCGGCGTCCAGGTCGTGCGTCATGAGGCTCACCCAGCACGGCGCACCGTGGACGGCTCCCGCATCGTCGGGCACCTGTGCTCACCTCGTTTCCGTGCGCGGCCCCGCTCGTTCCGCTTCCACCTTCCGGCCCCGGAGCCGGACGTGCCACACGGGGACGCCCGACGGCGGGCGGGCCGGGGCGGTCGCGGCCCTACACGGGGTGGCCGAGCAGCATCGTGGGCGCCCCCGCCACCCGGGTGAGGAAGACGGTCGCCGCGTTCGGGCCCGCGAGGCGGACCTTGCGCCGCAGCTCCTCGGGTTCCACGGCCGAGCCGCGCTTCTTCACCGTCAGGACGCCGACCTCCCGCTCCCGCAGCAGCGCGCGCAGCCGCTTGACGTGGAAGGGCAGGACGTCCGTCACCTCGTAGGCCCGCGCGTACGGCGTCGCCCGCAGGACGTCGGAGGTCACGTAGGCGATGTCCGGGCTCAGCAGGCGGCCGTCCACGTCGCGGGCGACGTCGGCGACGAGGTGGGCCCGGATGACCGCGCCGTCCGGCTCGTACAGGTACCGGCCGACCGGTCCGGGCTCCGGGTCGGGCAGGCCGGCCCCGAGGAGCGAGTGCCCGCCGGGGAGCAGCGTGGCCCGGAACCCGGGTGTCGCCCCGGCACCGAACCACAGCACGGCCTCCTTGACCTCGCCCGACACCGAGATCCACTCCGTCTCGGCGTCGTCGGGCAGCGCCTCGTGCGGCACGCCGGGGGCGATCTTCAGGGCCGCGTGCGGCACCCGGCGCGCCACGTCGAGTGCCCAGGACAGCGGCGGCGAGTACGCCTCGGGGTCGAACACCCGGCCCCGGCCGCCGCGCCGCGCCGGGTCGACGAAGACGGCGTCGTACCCGTCGACGTCCACCTCGGTGACGTCGGCCCGGCGCACCGTGATCCGTTCGGTCAGGCCGAGCGCCGCGGCGTTGGCCTCGATGACGGCGCAGGTCAGGGGCGAGCGGTCCACCGCGAGGACGTCGACCCCGGCGCGGGCGAGCTCGACGGCGTCACCCCCGATGCCGCAGCACAGGTCGGCCAGTCGCCGCACCCCGCGTCCGGCCAGCCGCCCGGCGCGGTAGGCGGCCACCCCGGAGCGCGTCGCCTGCTCGACGCCGTCGGGGGTGAAGTACATCCGGGCGGCGTCCTCGGGGCCGAACTTCGCGACGGCCCGCTGCCGCAGCCGGGCCTGGCCGAGTGCCGCCGAGACGAGGGCGGCGGGGTGGTCGCGGCGCAGCCGGGTGGCGAGGGCCAGTTCGTCGGCGGGGTCGTGGTCGCGCAGCAGCTCCAGCAGCTCGGCCCCCTCGTCGGTCAGGAGCGCCCGGAAGGCGTCGACCTCGGGGGAGGCGGGGGTCGGTGTGTCGGGTGATTCGGATACGGCCACGCGGCTCATTTTCCTCTGCCCGGCGGAACGCCGTCGCCCTCCGGGCCCCGGCTGCTGGCACGATCCGGCGTTATGCCGATCATCAGACAAATCAGACAAGATGACAGGAAAGGGTCGCGGAACTGGCGTCAGCTCCGGCGCGCCGCCGGCGCCTCCACCGTCGTCGTGCTCGCCGTCTCGTGCGCCGCCGTCTCCGGGACCGGCCACGTCCCCGACGGCCGCGCCCCGCTCGACGAGCCGCTCGCCGCCGCCGTGGAAGGGCTGCCGCTCGGCGAGGCGGAGCGCGTCGGCGCCGAGTACGCCGCCGCCTCCCTCGCCGACTACGCCCACGGCCTGGAGCGGGCCGAGGCCCGTCGCGTCGCCGCCGCGAAACGCTGGGGGCTCGCCACGCCCCCGCTGCGCCCCCCGGCGCCGCCCCGGCAGAAGGTCGAGCTCGCCAGCACCCCCGGGCTCATCGCGGACGAGGGGCTGCCGCCGGTCCTCGTCCGCGTCCCCACCGACGACAAGGTCGTCTTCCTCACCATCGACGACGGCTGGCACAAGGACCCGCGCTTCACCCGCATGCTGCGGGAACTCGACATCCCCTACAGCGCGTTCCTCTCCGACTACGTGGCCAAGGACGACTACGACTACTTCCGCCGCATGCACCGCGACGGCGCCGCCGTCCAGAACCACACCCTGCACCACAAGGAGATGCCGAAGCTCTCCTACGAGCGGCAGCGCCGCGAGATCTGCGACATGCAGGAGGTGCTGAAGAAGGAGATCGGGGTGACGCCGCGGCTGTTCCGCCCGCCCTACGGCGCCTACAACCGCGACACGCTCCGTGCGGCGGCCACCTGCGGCATCGAGGCCGTCCCGCTGTGGGCCGAGGAGGCGTGGGCCAAGAAGTTCGACTGGGGCCGCGCCGACCGCACCTTCCACCCCGGCGACATCATCCTCACCCACTTCCGCGGGCCGGACGAGTGGGGCGGCACCATGAACGACATGCTGCGCCGCACCCTGAAGACCGCCACCGACCAGGGCTTCGCCCTCGCCCGCCTGGAGGACTACATCTGACCGGGCCCCGCGGTCCGGAGGGCCGGACGGCGGGCGGGGCGGGTGTGGCGGACGGCCGTGCGGCGGGTGGAAGGGGCCGTTCCGGGTGCCGGATCCGACGACGCGCGGTGTGGCGTTGGCACTCCGCTTGACCGAGTGCTAACCGAGGCATAGTCTCACCGTTGGCACTCTCCACCGGGGAGTGCCAGGCGCGACGGGAAGGTCCGGCACCCGCGACGACGGATCGACCAGGTCGCCACCTCTAGACATAAGACCCCGTGAGATCTCCGAAGGGGGAGGTCGGATCGTGACGACCGCCAGCTCCAAGGTTGCCATCAAGCCGCTTGAGGACCGCATCGTGGTCCAGCCGCTCGACGCCGAGCAGACCACGGCCTCGGGCCTGGTCATTCCGGACACCGCCAAGGAGAAGCCCCAGGAGGGCACCGTCCTGGCCGTGGGCCCGGGCCGCTTCGAGGACGGTAACCGCCTGCCGCTCGACGTGAAGGTCGGTGACGTCGTTCTGTACAGCAAGTACGGCGGCACCGAGGTGAAGTACAACAACGAGGAGTACCTCGTCCTCTCGGCTCGCGACGTGCTCGCGATCATCGAGAAGTAAGGCACCCCCGCACATCCGTGTGTCGATCCGCGCCCTGGTTCCCCGTCACAGACAGCCGGGGCCAGGGCGCGGTTCGTTTGTGATACGCCCACAAAGCCCTGAGAGGACCTCTCTACGCCATGGCGAAGATCCTGAAGTTCGACGAGGACGCCCGTCGCGCCCTGGAGCGCGGCGTCAACAAGCTGGCCGACACCGTCAAGGTGACGATCGGCCCCAAGGGCCGCAACGTCGTCATCGACAAGAAGTTCGGCGCCCCGACCATCACCAACGACGGCGTCACCATCGCGCGTGAGGTCGAGGTCGAGGACCCGTACGAGAACCTCGGCGCCCAGCTCGTCAAGGAGGTGGCGACCAAGACCAACGACATCGCGGGTGACGGCACCACCACCGCCACCGTGCTGGCCCAGGCGCTCGTCCGCGAGGGCCTGCGCAACGTCGCCGCCGGCGCCTCCCCGGCCGCCCTGAAGAAGGGCATCGACGCCGCCGTCAAGGCCGTCTCCGACGACCTGATCGCTTCCGCCAGCCCGATCGACTCCAAGGCCGACATCGCCTCGGTGGCCGGTCTGTCCGCGCAGGACAAGCAGGTCGGCGAGCTGATCGCCGAGGCCATGGACAAGGTCGGCAAGGACGGCGTCATCACCGTCGAGGAGTCGCAGACCTTCGGCCTGGAGCTGGACTTCACCGAGGGCATGGCCTTCGACAAGGGCTACCTCTCGCCCTACATGGTCACCGACCAGGAGCGGATGGAGGCCGTCCTCGACGACCCGTACATCCTCATCCACCAGGGCAAGATCTCGGCCATCGCCGACCTGCTGCCGCTGCTGGAGAAGATCATGCAGGCCGGCGGCTCCCGCCCGCTGCTGATCATCGCCGAGGACGTCGAGGGCGAGGCCCTGTCCACGCTGGTCGTCAACAAGATCCGCGGCACCTTCAACGCCGTCGCCGTCAAGGCTCCCGGCTTCGGTGACCGCCGCAAGGCGATGCTCGGCGACATGGCCACCCTCACCGGCGGCACCGTCGTCGCCGAGGAGGTCGGCCTCAAGCTCGACCAGGTCGGCCTGGACGTGCTGGGCTCCGCCCGCCGCGTCACCGTCACCAAGGACGACACCACCATCGTCGACGGCGCCGGGACCAGCGACGACGTGCAGGCCCGCGTCGCGCAGATCAAGGCCGAGATCGACAACACCGACTCCGACTGGGACCGCGAGAAGCTCCAGGAGCGCCTCGCCAAGCTGGCCGGCGGCGTGTGCGTCATCCGCGTCGGCGCGGCCACCGAGGTCGAGCTCAAGGAGAAGAAGCACCGCCTGGAGGACGCCATCTCCGCGACCCGCGCCGCGGTCGAGGAGGGCATCGTCTCCGGTGGCGGCTCCGCGCTCGTCCACTCCGCGAAGGTCCTGGCCGACAGCCTGGGCAAGTCCGACGACGAGGCCACCGGCGTCGCCGTCGTGCGTCGCGCCGTCGTCGAGCCGCTGCGCTGGATCGCGGAGAACGCCGGCCTGGAGGGCTACGTCATCACCTCCAAGGTCGCCGAGATGGAGAAGGGCCACGGCTTCAACGCCGCCACCGGCGAGTACGGCGACCTGGTCAAGGCCGGCGTCATCGACCCGGTGAAGGTCACCCGCTCCGCCCTGGAGAACGCCGCGTCCATCGCCTCCCTGCTCCTCACGACCGAGACCCTGGTCGTCGAGAAGCCGGCCGAGGAGGAGGACGCCGGTCACGGCCACGGTCACGGCCACGCGCACTGACCAGGCCCGGCACACCGCCTGACGCAGGCCCCCACCCCTGGCGGGTGGGGGCCTGTCGGCGTCCGGGCCCGGCGCGGTGCCGCGCCTACGGCCGGGGCAGTTCGACGGCGCCGATCTCCGCGAGCAGCCGGGCGTTGTCCCAGTTGAACCAGCTCTCGGCGATCTTGCCGTCCTGGAACCGGAACGTCACGTGGCCGGTGAGCGTGAACTCCCTGCCGGTCGGCTCGGTGCCCATGAAGGTGCCCACGTGCCGCGCCGCGGCCTCGAAGCGCTGGCTGACCAGGTCACCGTCGGCCACGGCGCCCAGCACCGTGAACCGGGGTTCGAACGGGTCGAGTTCCTCCCGCAGGTTCTCCCGTGCCTCGTCAAGGCCGTGCAGGTCGCCCGTGGGGTTGGCCGGGTCGTGCTCCACGTAGTCCGCGTGGAAGTAGTCCTCCAGCGCGGCGTAGTCCCGCTCGGACAGCACCTCTTCGAAGACCCGGCGGGCGGTGTCCTTGTTCAGCTGCTCGTCCCGCACCACGTCCAGGTCCGTGAACTGCGGCATCTCGTCACAGAGCGCCACCATCTCCTGGAAGATCCGGTCGGTCTCGGGCAGGTTCGAGTTCCGCATCGCCTCCTCGTAGGAGGGGAACTCGACGATCTCCACCACGTGGGTGGAGCTGGACCGGTCGCGGCCGACGAGGGCGTGGGTCGCCGTCCGCTTGCCCCGGGTCGCCTCCACCCAGGAGTCCAGCAGCCGGTTCATGTCGTCGACCCGGCTGGTTTTACAGTCGATGAGCTGCACGAATGTCATGACGGCCTCCTACGGTCGGCCATCGGTGAAGGGGGACATCTCCAGGCTATGCCTCCCGCGAAACCGACGCCTGGGCGTGGCGTGGGCGGCACGGTGACGGCGGGCCCCTACTTCGGTGCGTACTTGCGGCCCGAGCTGGACGACACCCGGCCCAGCAGCCCGCGCGGCACCAGCTTGCTCGCGCCCAGCAGCGTCTTGTACCGGGCGTCCGGCACGGAGAGCGTCCGGCCCCGGGCGAGGTCCTTCAGCGCGGCGTCCACGACCCGGTCGGCGTCCAGCCACATCCACCCCGGGACGTCCGAGGCCGACATCCCGGCCCGCTCGTGGAACTCGGTCCGCACGAACCCCGGGCACAGCGCCAGCATCCGCACCCCCGAGTCCGCCAGGTCCTGCGCGGCCCCCTGCGTGAACTGCACGACCCACGCCTTGCTCGCCCCGTACGTCCCGCGCGGCACGAACGCGGCCACGGAGGCGACGTTCACCACCCCGCCCCGGCCGCGCTCCCGCATCGCCCCGGCCGCCGCCGACGTCAGCCGCAGCACCGCCTCGCAGTGCACGCGCAGCATCCGCAGCTCGTCCTCCTCCGACACCTCCAGGAAGCGGCCCTTGGTGCCGAAGCCCGCGTTGTTGACCAGCAGGTCCACCGGGTGGCGCCGGTCGCCCAGCCGCCGGGCGACGGCGGTGATGCCCTCCTCCGTGGCCAGGTCGGCCCGCAGCGTGGACGCCTCGATGCCGTGCCGGTCGTGCAGCTCGGTGGCCTGCCGCGCCAGCCGTTCGGCGTCCCGGGCGACCAGCACCACGTCGTGTCCGTCCCGGGCCAGCCGCCGGGCGAACGCGGCGCCGATTCCGGCCGTCGCCCCTGTGATCAGTGCAGTCGTCATACCGGGAACCGTAGCGGCCCGCCGCTCAACGCCCCGCGCGGCTCCCGTCCTTCGGCCCGCCCGCCACCTGTCCGGACGCGCGCGCCCGCACCGCGCGGGCGCACCCGGCGCGGCGGCTCACTCGCCCCGCGCCTCGGCGAGCACCCGCTCCGGCAGGACGTCCCGCGCGGCCAGCAGCCGGGGCAGCAGCTCGCGCTCGGTGGTGAGGGCGCGGAACATCAGCGAGACCGTGACGTCGTGGTCGGGCCGGTGCACCACCTCGACGGCGTCCCCGGCCCGGATCTCGCCGCCCTCGGCGACGCGCAGATAGGGGCCGGGCCGGGCGGCGCGGGTGAAGCGCTTCACCCAGCCCGCCTCGCCGAGGTGCCCGGCGAACGTCCGGCAGGGCAGCCGCACGTGGCACACCTCCAGCACCACCTGGGGGCCGACGCGCCAGCGCTCGCCGACCAGCGCGTGGTTGATGTCGTAGTTGGACGTCGTCAGGTTCTCGCCGAACGTACCCGGCGGCAGCTCGCGGCCCAGCTCCTCCTCCCAGACGTCCAGGTCCTCGCGGGCGAAGGCGTACACGGCCTGGTCGTCGCCGCCGTGGAACCGCAGGTCCCCGATCGCGTCCCCCACGATGCCGCTGCCGCCGGTGCCCCGCGGCCCCGGAGCCTTGACCAGCACCGGGCCGCGCACCGGCGTCTTGCCGATGCCCGTGAGGCCGGCGGGGGCCGAACTGTGTTCCGTCGCCTGGAGGGCACCGCGGTTCACCGAGAGTATGTGCATGGCCAAAGGCTACGACCCCCTCCGTCCGGCAGGTCCAGGCGTTGCCGACGCCACGCGTGGGTGGGCCGGCCGGGCCGGGCCGAGGCGGGCCGTGGCCGGGGCCGTCTTAGGGTGGGGGCATGCTCGAAGCCCGTCACCTCCGGGTCCTGCGCGCCGTGGCGGCCGCCGGTTCGTACTCGGCCGCCGCCCGGGAGCTGGGCTGCACGCAGCCCGCCGTCAGCCAGCAGATGCGCGCGCTGGAGCAGTCGGTCGGGACGCCGCTGCTGTACCGGGCGGGCCGGGAGACCCGGCTGACGGAGGCGGGCGAGGCCCTGGCCCGGCACGGTGCCACCGTGCTCGCCGGGCTGACGGCGGCGGAGGAGGAGGTCGCCGCCATCGCGGGGCTGCGGGCCGGGCGGGTGCGGCTGGTGTCCTTCCCCAGCGCCAGCTCGACGCTGCTGCCCGGCGCCGTCGCCGCGCTGCGTACCGAACACCCGGGCACCCGGGTCTCCCTGGTGGAGGCCCAGCCGCCCGGCTCGGTGGAGCTGCTGCGCGCCGGGGACTGCGACGTCGCCCTCGCCTACCGCTACCCGGGCTCCTCCGACGGCGCCGCCTCCGGTGCCGCCGCCGCCCGGTCGGCTCCGGCGGCCGAGTGGGACGACCTCGTCGTGCGGCCGCTGCTGACCGACCGGCTCGTGGGGCTCCTCCCGGAGGGCCACCGGCTGGCCACGGGGGCGGACGTGCCGTTCGCCGCGTTGGCGGAGGAGTCGTGGATCGCCGGGTGCCCCCGGTGCCGCCGCCATCTGGAGGACGTGTGCGGGGCGGCGGGCTTCGCGCCCCGGATCGACTTCGCCACGGATGACTACCCGGCGGTGGTGGGCCTGGTGGGAGCGGGTCTCGGCGTCGCCGTGCTGCCGGAGCTGGCGGTCGAGTCGGTGCGCCCGAAGGGGGTGGCCCTGGTCGCCGTCACGCCCGAGGTGCGACGCGAGGTCGTGGCGCTGACGCTGCCCGACCTCGGCCGCGTCCCGGCGGTGGCCGCCACACTCGACCATCTGGCGGCGTCGGCCGCCGCGCGCACCGGCACGCCGTCGGCGGCCGTGACCCCACGACAGGGCTGACGCGCGGCGGGCAGCGGGCACCCCCCGCGCGCAGATACGTTTCTGCGCGCCGTCGTCCTCCGGGCCCGGTTGCTCACGCCCCCGTCGGCGTGTCGGCCGCCGGGCCGGAGCCGGGCGCGCCCGCGCCGCCGGTCGTCACGAGACGGTGCCGGGCCCGGCCCATCAGCTCTTCGCGTTCGTCCTCCGTCAGGCCTCCCCAGACGCCGTACGGCTCCCGCACGGCCAGGGCGTGGGCCGCGCACTGCGCACGGACCGGGCAGCGCATGCACACCTCTTTCGCCGATGCCTCACGCGCGCTGCGGGCCGCGCCGCGCTCGCCCTCCGGGTGGAAGAAGAGCGAGCTGTCGACCCCGCGGCAGGCGGCCAGGAGCTGCCAGTCCCACAGGTCGGCGTTGGGGCCCGGAAGGCGGGAGAAATCTGCCATTGCTCGTCCTCTCGGAGCGTTGCTGCGGCTGTTCGACGGGCCTGTCGACCCCCGGGCGCCTTGCCGGAGCGCCCGGTCCCGAATGGGGCCGCCCGCATCGGCGGGCGCCCCCGAGTACCCGCGAGGGCGGTCGGGATGCCTTCGCGCCGGGGGTGTGGGGAGCGTGGGTGGTGGTGTCCATCCATCCCCGTCGTCCTGAGTTTGGTGTGAGTAGCTGTAAATATGACTCTTTGCCGAATTTAGCCACGGACGCCACAAAGTGGAAGCAAAAGCGCCCAAATAGGGCACAGTGGTCCGAGGCGCGCTGCGCGACGGGGTGCGTCCGAGGGATGTGCGCCGCCCTGCGCGGCCGTGCGTCCTTCTGGGTGTTCGCGCCCACACGTAGAGTGCCGAAGGCGGGTCGCACGGCCCGTAACTCTTTTGGGTGACCGTCGTTGAGAGTGCGGAGGCGGTTGGCAGGACACCGAGTCCCCGGCCCGGAGCCGAGGACGTGCCCCGGTCACGGCGGCGCGGGCGCTCAACCGCACAGGTGACGATTCGTAACAGCCTGGAGGCTCAAGGTGATGCGCATCAGCAGCGGAGGGCGGCCATGACTTCCGTCCTCGTATGCGACGACTCCCCGCTCGCCCGGGAGGCGCTCCGCCGTGCGGTCGCGACCGTGCCCGGCGTCGAGCGCGTGACGACGGCGGCCAACGGCGAGGAAGTCCTCCGCCGCTGGGGCGCCGACCGCTCCGACCTCGTCCTGATGGACGTGCGCATGCCCGGCCTGGGCGGTGTGGAGACGGTGCGCCGGCTGCTCTCCGCCGATCCGGGGGCACGCATCATCATGCTCACCGTCGCGGAGGACCTCGACGGCGTCGCGCTCGCCGTCGCCGCCGGCGCCCGGGGCTACCTGCACAAGGACGCCTCCCGCGCCGAGCTGCGGGCCACCGTCACCCAGGCGCTGGCCGACCCGACGTGGCGGCTGGCCCCGCGCCGGCTGCGCTCCGCCGAGATGGGCGCGGCCCCCACCCTCACCGCCCGCGAGATCCAGGTGCTGGAAGGCATGAGCCACGGACGGTCCAACGCCGAGATCGGCCGCGAGCTCTTCCTCTCCGAGGACACCGTCAAGACGCACGCCCGGCGCCTGTTCAAGAAGCTGGGCGCCTCCGACCGGGCGCACGCCGTGGCGCTCGGTTTCCGCTGGGGCCTCGTCCGCTGATCCTGCGGTCCGGGGGCGCGGCGCCGCACGTCACAGGCCCGCCACGCCCCCGCCGGCTCCTCCGTTCCGCCCCGGTCTCCGCACCAACGCGCGCGATGCCGCATGCTTGGTGGTGGACTCCTGTCCGGCCGAACGCCGGAATCAGCCGGCGGCAGCCGACCGGGACGGTGTGAGGAACCCGAAAGGGGGAGGGCTAGCCAGATGGTCATGGGCGCACTCCGATATAACGCTTCAGGGCACAACCAAGAGCGCGGTGCGGCGAATGCGTCGGACTCGGTGCACCATGGACCGATGCGCGACGACACCACACCGGGCACCGCTGTCGTGCCCACCGGCCGTGGACCGGGCATCGGTGCCGTCGTGCGGCGCGCCGTCGAGGGGGACGAGCAGGCCACCCACGACCTCCTCGCGCACGTCCACCCCCTCGCTCTGCGCTACTGCCGTACGCGGCTGAGCCGGCTGCCCGGAGACGCCCGGCACTTCGTCGACGACCTCGCGCAGGAGGTCTGCCTCGCCGTCCTGTGCGCCCTGCCGCGCTACCGGGACACCGGCAAGCCGTTCGACGCGTTCGTCGTCGCCATCGCCCAGCACAAGGTCGCGGACCTCCAGCGGGCCGCGATGCGGCACCCCGGCCTGATGGCCGTGCCGTCGGACGAGATGCCCGAGCAGCCCGACGACAGCCTCGGCCCGGAGGAGCGCGCGCTGCTGAGCAGCGACACCGAGTGGGCCAAGAAGCTCCTCGCCAACCTCCCGGAGCACCAGCGCGAGCTGATCCTCCTGCGCGTCGCCGTCGGGCTCAGCGCCGAGGAGACGGGCCAGATGCTCGGCATGTCCCCGGGCGCCGTCCGCGTCGCGCAGCATCGCGCGCTGTCCCGGCTGCGCGCCCTCGCCGAGCAGTAGCCCCACCCGCGCCCCGCACCGCCCGCGCGCCCCCGGCGGCCCCGTCCGACCGGCCGGTCCGCGCCGCGTGACCAGCGCCATCCGGCCGTACTTTCACACGAGCACGAGGTCCCTCGTTTGGCCGTTAGCATGGGGGGACGTGTACGGGCAAGACCACCAGGGAAGGTGTCATGACTGACAACGTCGACGGAGTGCCTGAGAAGTTCGCGCGGCTCGGGCTGACCTACGACGACGTCCTGCTGCTGCCCGGCGAGTCGGACATGGCACCCCAGGACATCGACACGTCCTCCCTCGTCTCCCGCAACGTCCGGGTGAACATCCCGCTGCTCTCCGCCGCGATGGACAAGGTGACCGAGGCGCGCATGGCCATCGCCATGGCCCGGCAGGGCGGCGTCGGCGTCCTCCACCGGAACCTGTCGATCGAGGAGCAGGCCGCCCAGGTCGACCGCGTCAAGCGCTCCGAGTCCGGCATGGTCACCGACCCCATCACCATCCGGCCGGACGCGACCCTGCGCGAGGCGGACGAGCTGTGCGGCCGCTTCCGCATCAGCGGCGTGCCCGTGACGGACGCCGTCGGCAAGCTGCTCGGCATCGTCACCAACCGCGACATGGCCTTCGAGCTCGACCGCACCCGCCAGGTCCGCGACGTGATGACGCCGATGCCGCTGGTCACCGGCAAGGTCGGCATCCCCCGCTCCGAGGCCATGGAGCTGCTGCGCCGCCACAAGATCGAGAAGCTGCCGCTGGTCGACGACGACGGCCGGATCAAGGGCCTCATCACCGTCAAGGACTTCGTGAAGGCCGAGAAGTACCCGAACGCCGCCAAGGACGCCGAGGGCCGGCTTCTCGTCGGCGCCGCCGTCGGCGTGGCCGGTGACGCCTACGAGCGGGCCCAGGCCCTCATCGAGGCCGGTGTCGACTTCGTCGTCGTCGACACCGCCCACGGGCACTCCCGGCTGGTCGGTGACATGGTCGCCAAGATCAAGTCCAACCACGCCGGCGTCGACGTCGTCGGCGGCAACATCGCCACGCGTGACGGCGCGAAGGCCCTCGTCGACGCGGGCTGCGACGGCATCAAGGTCGGTGTCGGCCCCGGCTCCATCTGCACCACCCGCGTCGTCGCCGGCATCGGCGTCCCGCAGGTCACCGCCATCTACGACGCCGCCCTGGCGGCCCGCGAGGCCGGTATCCCCGTCATCGGCGACGGCGGCCTCCAGTACAGCGGCGACATCGCGAAGGCCATCGTCGCGGGCGCCGACACCGTCATGCTCGGCAGCCTGCTCGCGGGCTGCCAGGAGTCGCCCGGCGAGCTGCTGTTCATCAACGGCAAGCAGTTCAAGTCCTACCGGGGCATGGGCTCGCTCGGGGCGATGCAGTCGCGCGGCGAGCAGCGTTCCTTCTCCAAGGACCGCTACTTCCAGGAGGAGGTCAGCGGCGACGACAAGCTGATCCCCGAGGGCATCGAGGGCCAGGTGCCCTACCGGGGGCCGCTGTCCGCCGTCGTCCACCAGCTCGTCGGCGGTCTGCGGCAGTCCATGTTCTACGTGGGCGGGCGCACCGTGCCGCAGATGAAGGAGCGCGGCCAGTTCGTGCGCATCACGGCGGCCGGGCTCACCGAGAGCCACCCCCACGACATCCAGATGACCGTCGAGGCCCCCAACTACTCCTCGCGCCGCTGAGGCCACGTCCGATCCGGTGGCCGCCGCACGCCGGGACGCGATGCGGCTCCCGGACGCCCTTGCGCGATACTGGGGGCCGCACAGCCGTAGGGAAGGGCAGCATCAGTGACTGAGATCGAGATCGGGCGCGGCAAGCGCGGCCGCCAGGCGTACGCCTTCGACGACATCGCCGTCGTCCCCAGCCGCCGCACGCGAGACCCGAAGGAGGTCTCCATCGCCTGGCAGATCGACGCGTACCGCTTCGAACTGCCCTTCCTCGCCGCGCCGATGGACTCCGTCGTCTCCCCGGCGACGGCCATCCGCATCGGTGAGATGGGCGGCCTCGGCGTCCTCAACCTCGAAGGCCTGTGGACGCGGTACGAGGACCCGGAGCCCCTGCTCGCGGAGATCGCCGAACTGCCCGAGGGTGAGGCGAACCGCCGCCTCCAGGACATCTACGCGGAGCCGATCAAGGAGGAGCTGATCGGCCGCCGCCTCAAGGAGGTCCGGGACGCGGGCGTCGTCACCGCCGCGGCGCTGTCGCCGCAGCGCACCGCGCAGTTCTCCAAGGCCGTGGTGGACGCGGGCGTCGACATCTTCGTCATCCGCGGCACGACCGTCTCCGCCGAGCACGTCTCCTCGGCCGCCGAGCCGCTGAACCTCAAGCAGTTCATCTACGAGCTGGACGTCCCCGTCATCGTCGGCGGCTGCGCCACCTACACCGCCGCCCTGCACCTCATGCGTACCGGCGCCGCCGGCGTCCTCGTCGGCTTCGGCGGCGGCGCGGCCCACACCACGCGCAACGTGCTCGGCATCCAGGTGCCCATGGCCACCGCCGTCGCCGACGTCGCCGCTGCCCGTCGCGACTACCTCGACGAGTCCGGCGGCCGGTACGTCCACGTCATCGCCGACGGCGGCGTCGGGTGGTCCGGCGACCTGCCGAAGGCCGTCGCCTGCGGCGCCGACGCCGTCATGATGGGCTCCCCGCTCGCCCGCGCGACCGACGCCCCGGGGCGCGGCTTCCACTGGGGCATGGAGGCCGTCCACGAGGACGTGCCGCGTGGGAAGAAGGTCCACCTCGGCACCGTCGGCACCACGGAGGAGGTCCTCACCGGCCCCTCCCACACCCCCGACGGCTCGATGAACTTCTTCGGCGCCCTCCGCCGGGCCATGGCCACCACCGGCTACTCCGACCTCAAGGAGTTCCAGCGCGTCGAGGTCACCGTCTCCCGCAGTCGCTGACCGTCCCCGCGCACGCCCTCGGGCCCGTTCCGCTTGTGGCGGGACGGGCCCGAGGCGTTTCGCGGACCGGCGGCGGTGCAGCGCCTCCGCGGCGCCGGTCGCCGTGCAGGTCCGGCAAGGGCGCGGCCCGGTCACCGGATCAGTGCCGGGCGGGCGCTTCGACGTTTCCGGAACACGTCATCGTGGACGTCTGGCGCGAGGTGGCTGGGCGCTCGCCGGACGAGGTGTCCTCGGTGTTCGTGCCGGACGAGACGCAGTTGGAGGTCGTCTCGGTGACGGTGCGGCCGTCCTCGGTGGTGTAGGTGTCCTCGAAGTGCCGGGCGCACTGGTAACCGCCCTCGGTCTGGACGCACTTCGGTGCGGGGACGGGCCCGTCCTGCGCGGGGACGAGGTCGGCTGCCGTCAGGGCGAAGCTGCCCAGAAGCACCGCGAGAGCGACGGTCGCCTTCTTCAGCATCGTTCTCCTTTCCCGAGCCCACGAGGGGCACGTGTCACACGTCATGAGTAATGCGGTGGTCTTTTTCGGTTCCCCGGGGGAAGTGGGAAGAAAATTCACTAAAGGCACTGACGTCACGGCCATGGCCGTTTTAGTGGCTGTTATTTATTGCTGCTGCAATTTAGTGAACGTCATGCTGACCCGGTCAGTGGCGGGTCCGGCCGCGCCCTTTCGTGGTGCCCGTGGGGCGAAGCCCCCCGGGGCCGCCGCACCTTCGCGAGTGTGGCGGCCCCGGGGCCTCACGTTCCGTGCGGCGGCGGAAGCCGCCCCGAGTCGGGCTTCAGCCGGGCAGCGCCTCAGGAGTCAGCGGTTCAGCGGAACTCGCTCTTGTTCTTCTGGTCGACGTCGCAACGGAAGTTGACCGAGTTGTCGGAGCCGGCCTCGCCCTCGCCCTGGCCGAGGAGGCCCAGGCCGAGGCCCAGGTTCACGTCGCCGAGCAGGCTCGCGGAGGTCTGCTCGACGTCCTGCGAGCAGGCCGCGGCGTTGTCCTGGTCGACGATCGGGGCCCCGCCGTACGCGAACGCGGAACCGGAACCGACCGCGCCGAGGCTGGCAACCATTGCCACAGCAACGGCGGCAGTGCGGATGGTGCGCATGGAAATCTCCCTGCTTCTCATGAGTGGCCACGTAAAGACGTGGGTCTGTGGTCAGACGAGTCAATAATCCGCTTACGAAATTCCTTATCCGGGGTGGACACGCCGTCGCCCCGGGCGCCACGGCGAGTCTCACCCCAGCAGCGGAGCGCGCGTCGCCCGGGAACGGCTTTGCACGCGGCGGCTGTTCGGGTTCCCAGCCGTTCGGGTGGGGCCCGCGGCACACGGTGCGCACGGTCGTCCGTCAGGGCGCGCCGCGTACCGGGCCGGGGGAGCGACGAAGCCGCGCCCCCGGTCAACCGGGGGCGCGGCGGGGTCGGTTCGGGATCAGCCCAGGGCGGGGATGTTGCTCTGCTGCCAGCCGCTGCTGCCGACCTCGACCCGGGTTCCGTGGGTCTCGGCGCCGCCGGGGTAGAAGTAGAGCAGGCCCGTGCGGGTGGTCGCCCAGAAGTCGGGCACGCCGTCCCCGTTCGCGTCGGGGGTGCCGCGCAGGACGGGCAGGTGCTCCGGCAGCCAGGCGGACGTGTCGTAGACCTCGTCCTGCCCGGTGCCGGACGCGGAGCCGCTGCCGAGCGACTCCAGGTTCACGCCCCCGCCCGACCCCGGCTTCCCGTGCCGGAGCTTCAGCCCCTCACCGGAGACGCCGGTGCGGAACAGCAGGTCGGCGGCGTCGTCACCGGTGAGGTCGCCGACGAGCACCAGGTCCCGGGTCTCCCAGGCCGCATCCGTGTCCAGCCGGTGCGCCGAGGTGAACGCGCCGCCGGTGTAGCCGGTGAAGGCCCACAGCTCGTCGCCCGCGAGGGCGAAGGCGTCGGGGTGGCCGTCCCCGGTGCTGTCCTCCGTCGTGACGAGCTGCGTCAGGGTGGCCGGGTCGGGTGCGTCCTCCGGCAGCAGCACCGGCAGGCGCTCGCCGACGTCGAAGCTGCCGTAGCCGTCACCCGGGTAGAGGTACAGCTCGCCGTCGGGCATCCGGGCGAGGAGGTCCGAGATGCCGTCCCCGGGGAACCAGTCGCCTGTGTGGCTGATCGGGACGGGCTCGCCGGCGTCGTCGAACCAGTAGCCGTCGTCCAGCGCGGCGCCGCCGTCGTGCGCCCCCGCCGTGTGGATGTGCACGGCACCGCCGTCGGCGGCGGGGTAGGTCCGCAGGTTGCCCAGCCGGTCGATGGCGAGGAGGTCGGGGGTGCCGTCGCCGTTGAGGTCGCCGGGGGCGTCCAGCGTGTCGGCGGGCGTCACGTAGAAGAGGTAGCGGATCTCGGGGGACTTGTTGCCGACGCCGTCGACGGCCCGCACGTACAGCAGGTTCGGCCCGGGGTAGGTCGGCTCGAACGAGACCGTCGCCGTGCCGTCGGACGCCGCGTCGGGGGACGTCCGGTCGAAGCTGCCGGAGTTGAGGCTGTACTCGAAGTGGTCCGTGCCCGCGCCGGACTCCGTGGCGAACGTGACACTGCCCGCCGTTCCGAACCGGACGGTGGACCAGACGCCGCCGTCGTCCCCCGGAGCCGGGAAGTCGTCCGAGGACACGGTCGGGGTGGGCGGTGCCGAGTGGTCGATGACGAAGCGGCAGGGGTCCGGACCGAGGGGCGCGTAGGTGGACTTGGCACCGTCGGTGTCCCAGGAGCGCACGCCCCAGGAGTAGTTGCCGCCGTCGGTGAAGTCCTCCCAGGGCAGGGTGATCGACGCGTAGCCGTTGCTGTCGGGCGTGCGCACGTCGCTGTAGACGGCGTTCGCGAAGTCGCCCGTCGGATACACCGCGAAGTGCAGGTACTTGAGGTTGCCGTCCGGGTCGGAGCCACGGGCGCGGAAGGTCAGGTCGTGCTTGCCGACGGAGGCGTAGGGGCTGGTGAGGTCGCAGTCCGGGCCCGGCGTCATGGTCTGGTTCGTGGGCTGGTTGGGCGTGCGGTTGTAGACGATCTCGATGTACGGCGAGTTCTCGCCGTTGGCCCGGAACTTCTTCCACGCGTTCGTGTCCGTCTCGCTGGCCGCCCGCAGGCCCAGCGTCAGGGTGGACCACTCCTTGTCGGCGGCCTCCTGAGCGGCCGACTTGATGTTCATCCCCACCCACTTGTCGGGACAGGAACCGGACTTGTAGCCGTGCCCGTTGGTCTCCGAGTCGAGGACCCGGTACCAGGAGGGCTGGTCGGACCAGCTCGACCCGCTGTTGATCGTGCTCGTCAGCCACAGGTTGTACTTGCGCGCCGAGCAGCCCCACGAGTACGTCTGCAACGTCCGGAACGTCGCGGACTTGATGCTCGCCCCGTGCAGGTCGGAGTCGTGGTAGAAGGTGAAGACGGACCGGGAGAGGCCACCCGTGGTCGACTCGTACCCGACGCGCGCCTCGTTGGTGCCGTCGTTGAAGTTCTGGCCGTTGTAGAAGCTGGAGTCGGGGTACTTCTTGTACAGCAGCGTCCAGTTCTTCTTGCGGCCCTTGAACGACGGGTCGATGAAGAGGGGGAAGACGGTGTCCTCGGCGGCCAGCAGGTCCGCCTCGGGCGTGACGGTCAGCACGTCCTCACCGGTGTCCTCGTCGAGGCTCGCGGCGAGCACCGCGTCGTGCGCGCCGGGCCGGGGCCCGGCCAGCCCCGGAAGGTTCAGCGTCTCGCTCACCGTCTCGATGACGTCGGGCTCCTCGCCGAGCGTGACGGCCGGCTTGCCCGCCGAGTCCCACGCGAAGGCGGTCGGGGAGGCGGCCACCTCGTTGCCGTCGGCGTCCACGGCCTGCACGGTGTCGGACGCGGCGTTCAGCCGGAACGTCAGGTCGGGGGAGGAGAGGCGGTACCGCAGCCGCTCCAGCAGGGGGTCCTGAGCGGCGTCCCGGTCGTGCACGATGAGCACGTGCGAGTAGCCGCTGTCGCGGGCCGTCATCAGCAGGTCGATGCCGGGGCGCACGTTCTCGTAGAGGGCGCGGGGGCCGCTCACCAGCGGTTCGGGCAGCGGTCCTGGCCAGCTGACGGTGAGTTCGTGGCCGCCGGTGGTCAGCCGGACGAGGCGGGTCCACTCGGTGGTGGCGTCGGCGTCCCTGCCGAGCTGCGGGCGTGGCCCCTCGTCCGGTGTGCCGGCGCTGAACAGCAGGGGGTCGTTGACGGCCTTGGGCGCGTAGCCGCCCGCGACCTCCTCCAGGTCGGTGTCGATCTCCTGCCAGCCGTCCTCGGTCTCGGCGCGGATGGTGTCGCTGTGGACTCGGGTGCGCAGGTAGCCGTCGGGTTGGGCCCACGTCGTGGCCGTGGCGCCGCGCTCGGTCTCGACCTCGACGTCCTCGCCCGTTTCCCGGGCCTTCTCGGCGGCGGCCTCCGCGTCGAGGGGAGCCTCGGCTTTCGACCGCGCGGCGGGCTCGGGCGCCTCCCCGTCGTCGCCGGTCAGGTGGATTCCGAGGGGCAACGCCAGCGCGAGGGCGACGAGCGTGGCGAGGACGGCCGCTCCGCGCCGGGAGGGCCGCCGGAAGCGACGCGCACGGGCCGGGGTGGTCTCCTCCCCCGTCCCGTCCGCCTCCTTCGTTTCATCCACGGCCGCCATGCGTCGTTCCCCCCAAGGAGTGCCAGAGCTGTTCGGGCATCCACCTGCGGCGGTCGGAGGAAGAGGAATACGTCCCCCCGCGATCGGCCGCGCGCAACGAATGCCAGCAGAGCATGACCCATCTCCACGATTTCGTCACCGGTCGTCGTTTCGGAGGGGGCGCGTACCTAGCGAAGGGCGGGGAAAGCGCACAGAATGCGGAGCCGATGCGTCCGGACACTGCTCTCGCTGTTGGAACACCGTCAAAACCGCCATAACGGTACGAACAGCCAGGGTGTTTGCCCAGTTCACAGGCGTCATGTCCACTGTGGGTAGACACTCGGTGAACTATCTGTACATGCACGTCATGCAGGTTGATGGGCCCTAATTCAGCACCCCGGAAAATCCGTCCGTTATTCCGTGGTGAGCCATCTCACACCGGTCCGCAGAATGTGGAATCACCGTGACGGGCTGTGCATAGTTACCGCGGTTCTATGTCTTTTCTGTGTGGGCTGCCCTGCTGTCTGCGCGGCTTTTTCTGGGGGGTCCACGGTGTCCACGCATGTGTTGCGCGGTCGGTTCCGTCGTGCGGTGCGGCGCACGGGAAGCGGCGGCACCCGTCGGCTGAGAAGCGGCCTGGGTGTGTCCCTGTCCGCGCTGATGGTCGTGACGCTGCTGCCCGCCACCGCCGTCGCCCTCCCGCCCGGCGACCCGCGCGGCGGCCCGGACCTCACCGCGCTCCAGCAGGAGGACCCGGCCCCGCTGGACGAGGCGGCCGCCGCCGAGCTGGAGGAGTGGACGGGCGACCTGCCCCCGAGCGTCGAGTACCAGCCGACCGACGTGGCCGTGCCCGCCGGGGGCACCGCGCAGGTCCCGCTGGACGCCGCCGGGGACGAGCTCGTCCAGGCGGGCGACCTCCCCGTCCGCCTCGGCAAGGCGACGCCGAGCACCGAGGACCCCACCCCGCCCGAACCGTCCGGCACCTGGAACGTCGAGGTGGAGCCGCGCACGGCGGTGGAGGGCGTCGGCGTCGACGGCGCCGTCATCACCGTGACGCCGCCCTCCGCCGAGGCCACCCCCGTCGACGTCGAGCTGGACTACTCGGCCTTCGAGGACCTCTACGGCACCGAGTGGGCCTCCCGGCTGGAGATCGACCAGCTCCCCGAGTGCTTCCTGACGACCCCCGAGCTGCCGGAGTGCGCGACGCCGGTCGACGTGCCGTCCAGCAACGACGCGGGCGCCGACACCGTCCGGGCGACCGTCGACCCCGCCCAGGCCCAGGCGTCCGGACTCTCCACCCAGGCGGGCGGCGGCCCCATGGTGCTCGCCGCCACCGACTCCGGCGCCGGCGCGGGCGGCACCTACAAGGCCACCGACCTCTCCCCGACGGGCACCTGGACCGCCGGCGGCTCCGGCGGCGGCTTCACCTGGGCCTACCCGCTCAGCGTCCCCGCAGCCCCCGCCGGCCCGGCGCCCAGCGTCGGCTTCAGCTACTCCTCGCAGGCCGTCGACGGCAAGACGTCCGTCGCCAACGGGCAGGCGTCCTGGATCGGCGACGGCTGGAACTACCACCCCGGTTTCATCGAGCGCCGCTACCGCCCCTGCTCCGACGACCGCGACGGCTCGCCCAACAACGACAACAGCACCGACAAGAAGAAGTCCGACCTGTGCTGGGCGAGCGACAACGTCGCCCTCTCCCTCGGCGGCACCACCACCGAACTCGTCCTCGACGACGGGAAGTGGACCCCGGCCAACGACGACGGCTCCCAGGTCGAACTCAAGAAGGACACCGCGCTCGGCAACGGCGACAACGACGGCGAGTACTGGGTCGTCACCACCCGGGACGGCACGAAGCACTGGTTCGGCAAGCACAAGGTCGGCGGCGGCCGGGCGGACACGAACTCCGTCTTCACCGCCCCCGTCTTCGGCAACCACGCGGGCGAGCCCTGCCACGCCACCGCCTTCAAGGACTCCTCCTGCACCCAGGCGTGGCGCTGGAACCTGGACTACGTCGAGGACGTCCACGGCAACGCCATGGTCATCGACTGGCTCAAGGAGACCAACCACTACGCCAAGAACGGCAAGTTCAAGGACCACGTCTCCTACGTGCGCGGCGGCCACCCCAAGAAGATCGACTACGGCCTGCGCGCCGACGACCTCGACGGCGCCCCGGCCGGCCGCGTCACCTTCTCCCTCGCCGAGCGGTGCATCAAGGAGGGCGAGGTCGACTGCACGGACGCCGACTTCGACTCCGACAACTACGGCGACAAGCAGCCCTGGTGGGACACGCCCTCCACCCTCCACTGCAAGGCCGACGCCGAGAACTGCTACGTCTCCTCGCCCACCTTCTGGAGCCGCAAACGGCTCTCCGGCGTCACCACCTACGGCCAGCGCACCCCGGACTCCACCGCGTTGTCGAAGGTGGACGTCTGGACGCTCGACCACTACTTCCCCAAGCAGCGCACCGACACCCACCCGCCGCTGTGGCTGGAGTCCATCACCCGCACCGGCTACAGCGCCGACGGCTCGGGCACGACACTGCCCCCGGTGACGTTCCTGCCGAACGTCGTCGACATGCCCAACCGCGTCGCCCGCTCCACCAGCGACCCCACCCCCGACTTCGACCGGCTGCGCGTCGAGACGATCCGTACCGAGACCGGCGGCGAACTCCAGGTCACCTACTCCGACCCCTGCCCGATCGGCGCCTCCCCGGACCCGGAGAGCAACGCCTCGCGCTGCTTCCCCGTGCACTGGTCCCCGGACCCGGAGCTGGAGGAGCCGGAGATCGAGTGGTTCAACAAGTACGTCGTCACCAAGGTCGTCGAGAAGGACCGCGTCGCCCGCCAGCCCGACGTCGTCACCTCCTACGCCTACGAGGGCGACGCCGCCTGGGCCAAGGACACCGACGAGTTCTCCAAGCCCGAACTGCGCACCTACAGCCAGTGGCGCGGCTACGGCTCCGTCGTCGTCCGCAAGGGCCTGACGGAGAACACCGGCGACCACGACGCCACCGTCCGCACCGAGACCCGCACCCGCTACTTCCGGGGCATGTCGAAGGACGCCGGCCGGGCGACCGTCATGATCGAGGACTCCACCGGCCAGGAGATCGCCGAGGATCTGCTGCCCTACCAGGGCATGGCCGTCGAGGCCCTCACCTACGACGAGGCCGACGGCGACGTCCAGGCCCGCACCGTCACCTGGCCGCGCGCCGAGCTGCGGGCGTCCCGGCCGCGCGGTGACGGGCTGCCGGACCTGGAGGCGTACCGCACCGGCGTCCGACGCACCGACGCCGTCGAGGTGACCAGCAGCGGCACCCGCACCGTCCGCACCGTCACCACCTTCGACCCGGTGTACGGGCTCCCCGAGACCTCCTACGCCTCCACGCTGACGCCGAAGGAGGGCGGCGGCCACACCCAGGGCAACGAGGTGTGCACCACGACCTCCCACGTCCACAACACGGCGAAGCACCTCATCGGGCTCACCTCCCGGCAGCGCGTCACCGTCGGCGACTGCGCGGCGGCGGCGACCGCCGGGGGCGGGGACGTCGTCTCCGACACCCGCACCTCCTACGACGCGCTCGACGCCTTCGGCGACGCCCCGACGCGCGGCCTGCCGTACCAGGTCGACACCGTCGACGCCGACGGCACCGGCTGGGTCACCTCCGCCCGCACCACGTTCGACGCCCTCGGCCGCGCCACCGCCGTCAAGGACGCCGAGGACAACGTCACCCGCACGACGTTCGCCCCCGCCACCGGGCCCGTCTTCTCCAGCACGACGACCAACCCCCTCGGCCACACCACGACCACCACCGTCGACCCCGGCCGGGGCACCCCGCTCACCACCACCGACACCAACAGCCGCACGACGACGATGGCCTACGACGACCTCGGCCGCGTCACGGCCGTGTGGACGCCGTCGCAGAAGCCCGCCCTCGACCCGGCCGCCCAGCGGTTCTCCTACCAGATCGACGAGGACACCCCGCCCGCCGTCACCACCCGCAGCCTGCGCGACAACGGCACCTACGACGACTCCATCACCCTCCTCGACGGCCTCCTGCGCCCGCGCCAGACCCAGACCGAGGCCCTCGGCGGCGGCCGCATCGTCACCGACACCCGGTACAACTCCCTCGGCGCGGTGGCCGCCACGAACAACGGCTACCTCACCACCGGCGAGCCCAAGGCCGAACTCTTCGTCCCGCAGAGCGTCTTCGAGATCCCGCACTCCACCGAGACCGCCTACGACGGCATGGGCCGAGAGGTCAAGGAGACCACCCTCTACGCGGGCACGGCCAACCACTCCACCGTCACGACCTACGGCGGCGACTGGACGCTCACCAACGCCGGCCTCAACGCGGAGGGCACGTCCACACGTCGCGGCAGCAAGGCCGTCAAGACCTGGACCGACGTCCTCGGCCGCACGAGCCTCGTCCAACACGCGACCAACCCGGCCGCGTCCAGCTGGAACGACACCCGCTACGCCTACGACGCACGCGGCAACCACACCGAGGTCACCGACGCCGAGGGCAACGCGTGGACCTACACCTACGACGCCCGCGGCCGTCTCACCACCACCACCGACCCGGACATGGGCGAGGCGACGTACACCTACGACGTCCTCGACCGCCAGGTCACCAGCACCGACTCGCGCGGCCAGACGCGTCACACCACCTACGACGTCCTCGGCCGCAAGACCCACCTGCGCGACGACTCCGCCACCGGCCCCCTCGTCGCCACCTGGACCTACGACACCCTCCTCCAGGCCGAGGGCCTCCCCGTCGCCTCCACCCGCTACACCGACGGCGCCGCGTACACCACCGAAGTCACCGGCTACGACCTCGAGTACCGGCCGACGGGGACGCGGCTCACCATCCCCATGACGCCGAAGACGGCGGGCCTGGCCGGCACCTACGAGTACCGGCAGACCTACACCGAGACCGGAAAGCCGGAGACGAGCACACTGCCCTCGACGCCGGGCGGTCTGCACTCCGAGAAGGTGATCACCCGCTACGACGGCGAGGGCTCACCGATCACCACCTCCGGGCTGGACTGGTACACCGGCGGCACCCACTACAGCCCCTACGGCGAGGTCCTGCGGACCGTCTCCGGCGAGGCGCCGCAGCGGATCTGGTCCACCTACGAGTACGACCCGAACACCCGGCGCCTGGACCGCCACGTCACCGACCGCGAGAAGTCCGGCCCGCACCGACTGTCCGACAACTGGTACGGCTACGACATCGTCGGCAACGTCACCTACATCACCGACATCGCCACCCCGGTCATGCGCGACCGGCAGTGCTTCAGCTACAACGCCATCGGCCAGCTCCGCCACGCCTGGACCGCTGCCACCGGCGGCTGCCCCCGCGCGACGGGCGCCCGCGACTCCGCCCCCGACCCCGCGGACCTCACCCTCGGCCCCGACGGCGACGGCTACTGGCACACCTACGAGTACGACGCCATCGGCAACCGGACCCAGCTCACCGAGCACGACCTCACCGACCCGGCGCTCACCGACACCCACACCTACAGCTACGACGGCCCCCAGCCCCACGCCCTGACCGCCGTCAACTCCACCGAGGTCGACACCACCGGGACCGTCGAAAGCCTCCAGACCTACGCCTACGACACCACGGGCAACACCACGGAGCGCCAGATCGGAGGTGACACACAACAGCTCACGTGGAGCCCCGACAACAAGCTCACCGCCACCGACACCACGGGCGACGGCGTCGACGACGTCTCCTACCTCTACGACGCCGACGGCAACCGCCTCATCGAGACGACCGCCACCGACTCCACCCTCTTCCTCGGCGACGCCCAGGTCACCGTCGACACCGCCGGCCGCGCCATCGAGGCCCGCCGCTACTACACCCACCCCGGCGCGCCGACCACCGTCCGCACCACCGGCGGCAGCGCGGACCTGGACGACCACGAGCTGTCCGTCCTGGCGTCCGACCACCACAACACGGCCACGACGGCGGTGACGCTGGACGCGAACATGACGGTGGCGCGGCGGAAGTTCGACCCGTTCGGCAACCCCCGGGGCGAGGAGCCCACCGCCTGGCCCGGCCGCGACTCCTTCCTCGGCACCGGTATCGACGACCCCCTCACCGGCCTGACCCACATCGGCGCCCGCGAGTACGACCCCACCACCGGCCGCTTCATCTCCGTCGACCCGATCATCGACATCACCGACCCACTCCAGATGAACGGCTACGCCTACGCCAACAACAACCCGGTCACCAAGTCCGACCCCACGGGCCTCATGATCTGGGACGACGCGACGGGCCAGGGCTACGGCAACCAGCAAGTACTGCACAGCACCCAGCAGCACCAGGGCCTCCGTGACGCCAACAATCGGCCTACCCCGGCGTACAAGGGTCTGCTCACGCAGCAGAAGACGTATTACAACGACTGGAAGAGCCAGGTTTCCACTTATGAAGAGGAAGGCTCCACGGGCGTTGACTGGGATGGGGACGGCTACATTTTCGTTTACCACAGCGTTTACGTCCCCGTGGAACACAAGGGCATCGTCCCTGAATTCCGTGACTTTCTCTTCTCCAAGCTGAAAGAACTGTGCTACCGCCCAGACGGTAGGTGCTACGAGGACACATCAGTGCCTTCCAATGCCTACAGCGTCTATCAGGCGGTTGGTTTCGCCTGTCACGAGGCCGGCGGTTGCCCGGACGAAATGTGGACCACCTCAGGCGCGGTATCTATGGGTTTTGGCGCCTTCGGCGTTACACCCGGCCGATCGCCTGCACTGCGACGAGGGAGTTGCAATAGCTTCGTTCCAGGCACCGGCGTTCTCATGGCTGATGGTTCCGTCAAACCCATCGAAGAGCTGGCGAACGGTGATCGCGTACTTGCTGGAGACGCGTCGTCTGGTGAAACGAGCAGCCAGACGGTAACTGCGGTCATCAAGGGCGAAGGCCAAAAAGAACTTATCCGCATAACCGTTAAGACTTCCGATGATGACCGTGGAGAGTCCACAAACACGCTGACTGCAACAGCCAATCACCCATTCTGGGTCCCTCAAGCCGAGGCCTGGCTCGACGCCGAAGACCTGAAACCAGGGCAATGGCTGCAAACGAGCGCAGGCACCAAGGTTCAGATCTCAGCCGTCAGGCGCAGCGCTGCTCACTCAGTAGTCCACAACCTGACAATCAGCGACCAGCACACGTACTATGTGCTGGTCGGGGCAACTGCCGTCCTCGTTCACAATGCGAACTGTTCCAGTAATGCCAAGATTCTCAGCGACAACCTTCAAACTAGTGGTGCCGCGCGGCCTGCGGAATCTGCTGCGCATCATATCGTGGCCAGTACTTCACCGAAGGCTGCAGCTGCACGTCAGCGACTCGCGAGCTTCGGAATAGACATCAACGATGCTAGTAACGGTGTGTTCTTGCCACGCGGGTCCAAGTCGGCAAACCCGACAGGTGCATCCGTTCACTCGCGAATACACACGAACGACTACTACGCTTACGTAAACAAGATGATCGGCGGTGCGAGAAATGCAAAAGAGGCTCGAGACGTTCTACAACATCTGCGAGGTCAGTTGCAGGACGGGAGGTGGCCCTAAGCTTGAGGTGTAGTCCATTTGGGTGCGTCTACGATTTCGTTAATTCGCGATAGATCAGTTCGAGGGATACGATCGATGAAGCGACCAGTCGGCTCTGCGCAAAGCGTTCTGCTAAGTATCGTTGACGAGTTGACCTCAGGGTCAGGGGTTCCCAATTTCCAAGATGCCATGGATGCTATCGCTAGTTTCGCGCGAGTTCAGTTCGACGTGCCGAACGAGTCCGACTCGGATGGCTTTCTTTTCCAGTATGGCGAAGTGAACTGGTACTCTGAGCCTGTATTTGCCGTGGGGTTCGTGCGGCAGATGGAAATCGTTGACGCTGGGGGAGAGCATGAGGGGTACTCGCAAGTTCAGCTTGAATACCAGTACTCAGTTGACGCGTCTCTGCGATCCCTGGCAAGCCACAGTTCCTGGTGCTTCTATGAGGACGAGGCGCGCTTCGGTGAGTGGCTCGGATTGGTGAAGCGAGACTCTGTTTGGAATGCTATCCGAGAGAAGAAACTTGTAAATTTTTGCATCTCTCAAGAGTCCGTTTAGGGCTATGTGGTCGTCGGTGTGATGCGTGCGTTAGTATTACTTGGACATGTTCATGCAGTGGTGGAGCTATTCAGTGCTCAGTGGTTGGCGGTTGTAGGTGTCCAGGGTGGGTTTGGTCGTGGAGGAGTCTTGGAGGGTGAGTTCCCAGGGGCCGGTGTTGATGTCGAACTCCTTGCCGAAGCCGACCCATTTGCCGGTCATGCGGCGGCCGGTGGGTTCCGCGAGGAGTTGGACGGCGCCGTGGTAGCGGGCGCCTCGGTAGTAGCTGTCGTCGGCGGTCCGCTCGGTCCAGGTGCCGGTGACGATGTTCCGGTCGGCCTCAAGGTCCATCGTCAGGGGTGACGGTGAGGAGCCGGGGAGGCTGCGGACGGTCAGGCGGGTTCCGTGTTGGAGGATCACGACGTAGTGCAGGCCAGTGAAGACGGCGTCCCGGCCGGAACTGAAGTACTCGTAGCGTGAGAGCCAGACGCCGGAGTAGTTGGTGCGGGGTGAGGCGGTCGATGTGGTGGGTGAGGGGGAAGGGCGGAAGCCTGTTGCGGTAGTGGCGGGGGCCGTGTCGTGACCGCCGTGGCCGTCGTCCGTGACGCGGGCGAGGGCGGCGATCGGGGGGAAGCCGAGTGCTTCGATGGGAAGTCCGGTGACGCGTTCGAGGGCCTTGGCGTACAGGGGCGTGGGCTGGTGATCGTCCCGGCCTCCCACCTCTGGACGAGGCGCTTGGAGGCGCCCGGTACGCCTGCTTCGCGTAGCGCGCGGGCCAGGTCGTCCTGACTCATCAGAAGCCCCATCCGGGCGGCACGCAGAGCGCTGTTCGGTGTCGTCATGCCTCGCTACGGTACGCCGCTTGCGTCGCCTATGACACCGAAATGACGCCCTAGCCGTCGCCGACATGACGTCTTGTCAGCCGCCGTGTGAGTGCGCCGTTCACCGCGAGTCTGGAGCGGTTGGTGTTCGGACTCCATGAAGGGGCGGTGTCGTGTTGCGAAGAATGCGGGGCTTCAGGGGAGAGGTGGGGCGCTTGGGGTGGCGTCGGGTCGGCAGTTTTGCCGGGCCCGCACGCGTCGTCAGAGGCAGGGTCGTTGTGTTGGTTTGGTCGTCGCCGTTCCTGTCGGGCGGGGCACGCTGTGTTGTCTGGCTGCCCGGCGACGACGACGTCACGGCCATGGTCCGTCCCGAGATGGTGGCTGCCCAGCTCAACGCGGCGTGTAGGGCGGAGGGGATGGCGTGACGCGGGGCGTGGTGGAAGCGGCCGCTGTCATGCTGGTCGTCGTCGCGGTGTCCGGGGGAGTGACCGGGATCTGGCACGGGATGCCGCGTGCCCTCTGCGCGGACCTCGCGGAAGAGGAGCGGCCATGATGACGATGACGGTCTACCGCCTCGGCGCGGACGGCAGGCGGACGGTGCTCTCGACGCGTGAGGTGAGGCGGCCGACGGCGCAGGAGTGGGTTCCGGAGTTCTCCGGGTGGCCGCCGTGCCGCTGTGGCCGGTGCGAGGGGGCTGAGGGCCGGGAACGGCGTGGTGGGGTGGCTGAGGGGGAGCGTTGAACGTACGGCGGCCCGGCGCTGGGGGCGCCGGGCCGGGGGTGGGGTGTGCGGGGTCAGCTGCGGCAGAGGGCGTAGGCGGCGGCGTAGCCGCTGGCGGCCTTGGCGGCCCAGGCGTTCTGCCGGTACTGGGAGGGCGCGTTGACCTCGATCATGTCGTAGGCGGCGCCGCCGTAGCTGTAGGACGGGCTCATCACGAAGCCACCGGAGATCAGGCTCGTGTTCTCGGGGCACTGGGCGTAGGAGGTCTGGGAGGAGTCGACGGACGGGCCGGCGACGGCCTTCGTGGGTGCCGACGCGCTGTCGCACAGGGCGTACGCCCTGATCGTCCCGTTGTGGACCTGGGCGGCCCAGGCGCCCTGCCGGTAGGCGGAGGGGGCCGAGACGTCGACGGTGTCGAGCAGGTCGCCGTTGTTGGCGAAGACGCCGTTCGCGGCGTAGCCGCCGCCGATGAGCTGGGTGCCCGTGGGGCACTGGGCGTAGCTGGTCTCGCCGGCCTTCATCTCGGGACCCACCACCGTTCGCACCGTGGTGTCGGCGGCCGCCGTCCCGGCGGTCCCGGCCAGGCCGGTCGCGGCCAGGGCCAGGGCGGCCACGGCGAAGCCCAGGCGACGGCCCGTCACGTTCTTCCTCACGTCGTCTCTCCTCTCGTGCCCGCCGCGCGGCGGGCACGGTGCTCAACGGCGGGTGGGAGGGGAGGAACCGGGCGGGCGCGGTTCTCTCACGCCTTCGTGTCGGACGTGGCCGTGCGCGGCTTCTCCGTTGCCTCGTGCGGGCATGGGGCGTTCTTACGGAGCCTCCGGAGGTGCTCAGAGCCGGTACGCCGTGCCGGTGGGGGTGGTGCCGCGGGTGTCGAGGAGGAGTTGGGCCTTGGCGGCCAGCCCCGCGAGGTCGTAGGTGCGGTGGGGTTGGAGGAGGAGGGTGAGGTCGGCGGCGCCGGCCGTGTCGTAGAGGCTGTCGGCGCGGGGGATGGGGCGGCCGGCCGCGTGCCACTGCGGGACGTGCGGGTCGTGGTAGCTGAGCTGCGCGCCGAGGTCGAGGAGGCGGGTGGCGATCTCGCGGGCGGGGGAGCCGGCCTGGTCGGCGAGGTCGGGCTTGTAGGTGACGCCGAGGAGGAGGATGCGGGCGCCGCGTGCGGACTTGCCGTGCTCGTTGAGCAGGGTCGTCGCGCGCTGGGTGATGTAGCGCGGCATCCGGTCGTTGACCTCGCGGGCCAGCTCGACCAGGCGGAGCGGGTGGCCGAGGGTGCGGTTGCGGTAGGCGAGGTAGTTGGGGTCGACGGGCGCGGCGTGGCCGCCGACGCCGGGCCCGGGGCGGAAGGGGGCGAAGCCGAAGGGTTTCGTCTCGGCGCAGCGGATGACGTCCCACAGGTCGACGTCCAGGTCGTGGCAGAGGATCGCCATCTCGTTGGCCAGGGCGATGTTGAGGTGCCGGTAGTTGACTTCCAGCAGGTGCGTCGTCTCGGCCTCGCGCAGGCCCCGGGCGCGCACCACCTTGTCGGTGAGGCGGCCGTAGACGGCGGCGGCGGCCTCGGTGCAGGCGGGGGTGTAGCCGCCGATGACGCGGGGGACGGCGCTGTGCCGGAAGGCGCGGTTGCCGGGGTCGAGGCGGGCGGGGCAGACGGCGAGGTGGAAGTCGTGGCCCGCGCGGAGGCCGGAGCCGCGTTCGAGGAGGGTGCGGATCTCGGTCTCGGTGGTGCCGGGGTAGACGGCCGACTCGACGACGACCGTCGTCCGGGGGCGCAGGTGCGCGGCGAGGGTGGTGGCGGCGGCGCGGACGGCGGTGAGGTCCAGGGCGCCGTCGGCTCCCAGCGGCGTCGGGGCGCAGAGGAGGGCGGTGCGGACGCGGCCGAGGGCGGCCGGGTCGGCGGTGGGGGCGAAGCCGGTGGAGAGCATGCGGCGGATGTCGGCGGCCGTCAGGGTGCCGCAGGGCGGCTGGCGTCCGGTGGCCAGGTCGGTGACGGCGCGTTCGTCGGCGTCGTAGCCGATGGTGCTGATGCCCGCCGCCGTCGCGGCCTGGGCTGCGGGGAGGCCGAGATGTCCGAGGCCGACAACGGCGAGATCTGCGGGCATGACGGCGATTCCCTTCCCCTGACGAGTCCCCGGGCGGCCAGCGCTATGAACCGCTACGTCAGGTTAAGCGCATATATGACAGATATGGTGGATTACGCAGGCTGTGGACAACGAGCGGGTCAAGGTCGGCGTCATGGGGGAGCATCGACGTGTGGGCCTGACGACGGTGCGACACCCGGGAGGCAACGATGAGGACAGCGACGATGGGACCGGCGGAACGGGCCGAGTCCCTCGCCCGAATGGCCGAACGGGAGCTGGACGTTCTCGTGGTGGGCGGCGGGGTGGTCGGCGCCGGCACGGTGCTGGACGCCGCCACGCGCGGGCTGTCGACGGGCATCGTGGAGGCGCGGGACTGGGCGTCGGGGACGTCGAGCCGGTCCAGCAAGCTCATCCACGGCGGGCTGCGCTACCTGGAGATGCTGGACTTCGCGCTCGTGCGGGAGGCGCTGAAGGAGCGCGGGCTGCTGCTGGAGCGGATCGCCCCGCACCTGGTGAAGCCGGTGCCGTTCCTCTACCCGTTGCAGCACCGGGGCTGGGAGCGCTGGTACGCCGGCTCGGGCGTGGCGCTGTACGACGCGATGTCGGTGTCCTCCGGGCGGGGGCGCGGGCTGCCGCTGCACCGGCACCTGAGTCGGCGGAAGGCGCTGCGGGTGGCGCCGTGCCTGCGGGATGACGCGCTCGCGGGCGCCTTGCAGTACTACGACGCGCAGACGGACGACGCCCGGTTCGTGACGGCGCTCGTGCGCACGGCGGCCTCGTACGGGGCGCACGCGGCGAACCGCGCGCGGGTCGTCGGCTTCCTGCGGGAGGGTGAGCGGGTCGTCGGGGCGCGGGTGAAGGACCTGGAGTCCGGCGGTGAGTTCGAGGTGCGGGCCCAGCAGGTCATCAACGCGACCGGGGTGTGGACGGACGACACCCAGGGGCTGATCGCGGAGCGCGGGCAGTTCCACGTGCGTGCCTCCAAGGGAATTCACCTGGTGGTTCCGCGCGATCGGGTGAACTCGTCCACGGGCCTGATCCTGCGCACGGAGAAGAGCGTGCTCTTCGTCATCCCGTGGGGCCGGCACTGGATCGTCGGGACGACGGACACCGGGTGGGAGCTGGACAAGGCGCATCCGGCGGCGTCCAGCGCCGACATCGACTACCTGCTGGAACGCGTCAACTCGGTGCTGTCGACCCCGCTGACGCGCGACGACGTGGAGGGGGTCTACGCGGGGCTGCGCCCGCTGCTGGCCGGGGAGTCGGACGCGACGAGCAAGCTGTCGCGCGAGCACACCGTCGCGCACCCGGTGCCGGGGATGGTCGTCGTGGCGGGCGGCAAGTACACGACGTACCGGGTGATGGCGAAGGACGCGGTCGACGAGGCCGTGCGCGGGCTCGACCACCGGGTCGCCGCCTGCTGCACCGAGGACGTGCCGCTGGCCGGGGCCGAGGGCTACCCGGCGCGGTGGAACGCCCGCGCGCGGACGGCCGCCCGCACCGGTCTCCACGTCGCACGGGTCGAGCACCTGCTCAACCGCTACGGGACGCTGGCGGAGGAGGTCCTCGACCTCATCGAGCGGGAGCCCCACCTGGGCGAGCCGCTGCCCGCCGCCGACGACTATTTGAAGGCCGAGATCGTGTACGCCTGTTCGCACGAGCAGGCCCGGCACCTGGACGACGTGCTGACGCGGCGTACGCGCATCTCGATCGAGACGTTCGACCGGGGGACGCGCAGCGCCCGGGAGTGCGCGGAGCTGATGGCCGGTGTGCTGGGCTGGGACGAGGGGCAGATCGCGCGCGAAGTGGAGCACTACGAGAAGCGTGTTGAGGCCGAGCGTGAGTCGCAGCGCCAGCCTGACGACCAGACGGCCGACGCGGCCCGGCTCGGGGCGCCGGAGATCGTCGGGGGGTGAGCGGGCCGCTTCCCGTCGCCGTCTCCCGCCCACGGCCGCTCGCCCACCGCCCGTACCGGGGTTGTTCCTTCGGGGCCCGCCGCATGGGTGACAATGGGTCGACTGGCTGGGCGGGCGATCGCGAGGGGAAGTATGGGCGAGGACGACGGCAGGACGGTCAAGGCCGACGCCGCCACCGACGGCACGGACGCCGCCAAGCGCAGAGAACGCACCGGGAACACGGACGCCACCGCGCGCGAGGACGTTGCCCGGAGCGGCGAGAAGCCCGAGGTGAGAGCCGAGGAGGGCACGGGCGGGCGCGCAGTCGGCGAGGAGAAGCCCGGTGGTGCGTCGGGGCGCGGCGCCTCGACCGCTACCCCGTCCGGCACGCCGTCCGACGCTCGATCCGCACGCGAGGACGAGGCCGTACCCGCCTCCGGGCCCGACGCCGCCCCCGCCACCGAGGACGCCTCGCCCGGCGGCGCGGCCGGGACCGGCGCGGCGGACGGCAAGGCGGACGACCGTGAGGCGGAGGACGGCGAGTCGGACGACGGTGAGGCCGCCGCCAAGGGCCGGGAGACCGGACGGCTGCTCGCCGGGCGGTACCGGCTCGGCGGCGTCCAGGGCCGGGGCGGCATGGGGACGGTGTGGCGGGCACGGGACGAGGTCCTGGGCCGCACCGTCGCGGTGAAGGAGCTGCGCTTCCCCTCCGACATCGACGAGGACGAGAAGCGCCGCCTCATCACCCGCACCCTGCGCGAGGCCAAGGCCATCGCCCGGATCCGCAGCGGCAGCGCGGTCACCGTCTTCGACGTGGTCGACGAGGACGACCGGCCGTGGATCGTCATGGAGCTGGTCGAGGGCCGCTCGCTGGCCGAGGTGATCCGGGAGGACGGTCCCGTGCCGCCGCGCCGGGCCGCCGAGATCGGGCTGGCCGTGCTCGGCGTGCTGCGCGCCGCCCACCGGGAGGGCATCGTCCACCGCGACGTCAAGCCGTCCAACGTGCTGATCGAGCAGGACACCGGCCGCGTCGTCCTCACCGACTTCGGCATCGCCAAGGTGGAGGGCGATCCGTCGGTGACGTCCACCGGCATGCTCGTCGGCGCTCCGTCGTACATCTCGCCGGAGCGGGCACGCGGCCAGCGTCCCGGGCCGCCCGCCGACATGTGGTCACTCGGCGGGCTGCTCTACGCCGCCGTGGAGGGCACCCCGCCCTACGACAAGGGCTCGGCCATCGCCACCCTGACCGCCGTCATGACCGACCCGCTGGAGCCGCCGCGCAACGCGAGCGAGCTGGAGGAGGTCATCTACGGGCTCCTCATCAAGGACCCGGCGAAGCGGCTGGACGACGCGGGCGCCCGGGTGCTGCTCCAGGCGGTGCTGGACGCCCCGGCCGACTCCGAGTTGGCGGCCACCAGCACCGCGACCCGGACGGTCGCGATGCCCGAGCCGTCCTCCGGTACGGCGCGACCGAAGGGCGGCCCGGCGCGGCAGGACCAGCGGTCGCGGACGACGACGGCGCCGACCGGGCGTGGTGAGCCGAAGCGGCGCACGCTCGCGGCCTTCGGGTCGATGAGTGGCGGGCGCGGTGCGCAGGGCGGACCGGACGGCGAGGGCGCCGACGGACGGCCCTCCGGGGTCATGGTCGCGGCCATCGCGATCGTCGTGCTCGGCGTCCTCGGTGCGGTGCTGGCCTTCACGCTGAACAGCGGCGACGGCGACGAGCAGGACCCGCCGGGCTCCAGTGACACGGCCGACTCCGGCGGTACCGGCGAGGACGAGGGCGACGGCGCGGAGAAGCCCGGCAACGGCGACCAGGCCGACCGGGGCAAGAGCGCGGACGGCGCCGGGGCCGAGGGCGCGGACGCGTCCGGCGCCGAGGACGGCGGCAGCGACGGCGGCGAGGACGCCAAGGGCGAGGACGGGGACGCGGCGGCCCGGGGCGGCGGTGACGACGGCGGGGAGGACGGCGCCGACGCAGCGCCCGAGGGCTACGCCACCGTCACCGACGAGCAGTTCCGCTTCGCCATGGCGCTGCCCGAGGGGTGGGAGCGGGTCCGCATAGCGGGCCAGAACTCGGGCGGGGTCTACGCCGCCGAGTCGGGCGCGGCCCCCAGCGTCCAGGTCGACTACACGAACGCGCCGGGCGACGACGCGGTGGCGGCCTGGGAACAGTTGGAGCGCGCCGTGAAGGGCACGTTCCCGCAGTACGAGCGCGTCGGCCTCGAAGAGGTGGCGTGGCGCGACTACCCGACCGTCGCGGACTGGAGTTACGAGTACACCCGCGACGGCGAGCGGATGCGCGCACTGAACCGGGGCTTCCGGGTGGACGGGGGCCGTGGGCACGCGATTCTGGTCACGTGTCAGGCGGACGAGTGGGACGGGAAGGAGTGCCGGACGCTGCGCGAGACGGCGTTCGACACCTTCGAGCCGGTGGATCCGTAGGGGCGGACGCCCGGGGTACGGGCGCGCGGAGCGCGCGCCGTGTGCGCGGGCGCACGCTCCCCCGAGTGCGCTGAGGTTCCCCACAGCGCCCCGAAGGCACGTATCGTGAGAGTCCGAAGACCGTAAGCATCCGCAATCAGGCCGGTGCGGAGGTGTTCTGACGGTTTCGCACTGAGTGGGCCGCCTGGTGGGGAGGCGTCGTGGACGAGTTCGCGGGTCGGCTGCTGGCCGAGCGATACCGCCTGCCCCCTCCGCCGTCGGACGACGGGTACGACAGGTACGAGGTGCGCGAGGTCGTCGGCTTCGACACGGCGAGCGGGCAGGACGTCCTCGTCCGCCAGGTGCCGTTGCCGGAGGTCGTCGACGCCGAGGTCCTCGGTGACCACGGCGGCGGGCACTGGGGCCACGGCCGGGCCACCCGGGAGCCGGCCGATCCGGCCGTGCGCCGGGCCGTCGAGGCCGCGCTCACGGCCGCCCGCATACCGGACCACCCCCGGCTGGACCAGGTGTTCGACGTCTTCGTCGAGGACGACGGGCTGTGGGTCGTCAGCGAGTTGGTCGCCGGCCGCACGCTGGCCGACGTCATCGCGGACCGCCCGCTGACGCCCCACCGCGCCGCAGAGATCGCCGCCGACCTGCTGGCCGGGCTCAGCGCCGTCCACACCTACGGCTGGACGCACCGCAACATCACCGCGCACTCGGTGCTGATCTGCGACGACGGCCGCGCCCTGCTCAGCGGCCTGGCCTCGGGCGCCGCCGAGGAGGCCCTGTGCGGCTACGACCCGCTGCCGACGGACGGTCCGATGGCGCCGGACGACCGGGGGGAGCCGGACGACCCGGCGGCACCGGACGGCCCGGCAGGACCGGGAGGTGACGACACCCAGCAACTGCCGCCCTACGACGAGCGGATGGCGACCGGCCACCGGACCGTCCGGGCCCTGGCACCGGAGAGCGGACCCGAGAGCGAACCGGAGCCCGAACCGGAACCGGAGCGCCGGCCCGCCCAGTACGGCCCGTGGGGCGGGGACAAGCCGGGCCCCGCCGCGCCGAAGGCGTACCTGCCGCCGCCGCCCCCGCAGTACACCTACGCCGAGCCCCCTGCGGAGCGAGCGGGCCCCGGAGCCGAGGCGGAACGGGAAGCGGAGTACGAACCGGAGCTTCTCCACGCCGAGTTCGTGCTCGACGCCGACGAGGTGCCGGACGCCTGGGGCGTCCCGGAGCCGGAGGAGCCGGGCCGCTACCGGGGGCCGACGACCGCGCTGGCGGCCGAGCGGGCCCGGCAGGCACGGATGACGACGGTCGGCCCGGTCACCGAGCGCTGGGCGCCGGAGCAGGCGGGCCCGGTCTACCAGAACTGGCGCCTGGCGCCCCCGGTCGGCCCCGCCGCGGACCTGTGGGCGATCGGGGCGCTGCTGTACCGGGCGGTGCAGGGGCACGCGCCGTACCCCGAGGACAGCGTCGCGGACCTGGTCCAGATGGTGTGCGCGGAGCCCCCGGCGTTCGCGGAGGAGTGCGGCCCGCTGCGGCCGGTGATCGAGTCGCTGCTGCGGCAGGACCCGACGGAGCGCCCCCAGTTCGAGGAGCTGAGCGGCTGGCTGCGGTCCCTGATCCGGTCCGCGCCGGAGCCGGACGTGGGCCGCAACGCGGTCACGGCGCACCCGTCGCTGACGTCGGGCCGTCGCCGCGACGCCCGGCGGCTGCCGATCCTGCGGCTGCGCGGGGAGCTCGTGCGGCGCCGCCGGACGGAGAAGCGGCCGGTGCCGGTGGCGCGCCACCGGGGGCGCCGGGACCGCCGACAGGCCAGTCCGCGCAAGCTCGGTCTGGTGCTGCTGGCGGTGGTGCTGGTGGGGCTGGCCTCGGCGGTCGCCGTGGCGGCGCTGCTCATGCCGCCCGCCGACCCCTCGGACCCGAACCGGCGCGGCTCGGTCGGCGAGGCGCCGGGGGAGTCCTCCGGCGGGTCGGGCGGCGCCGGGGAGCCGGACGCCGACGAGGGCCGGCCGGGCACCGACGAGGGCGACGAGCCGGAGGGCGAGGCGCCGGGGGACGACCCGAAGCAGCCGGAGGAGACGGACGAGCCGGGCACCGAGACGCCGCAGTCGGGCGAGCCGGACGGCGAGCAGCCGGCCGCCCCCGAGGGCTACGTCGTGCAGCGCGACCCGGCGGGGTTCCGGATCGCCGTGCCGGAGGGCTGGACGCGGGGCCAGACCAGCGGCGGGCAGGTGCGCTTCAGCGGTGACGGGCTGGAGCTGATCGTCGTCCCCGGCCGGGACGGGACGGACCGGTACGGGACGGACCCGCGCGAGTACCAGTTGAGCGACGAGCCGGAGCTGTCCGGGTACCGCGACTCCACG
Source organism: Streptomyces sp. GSL17-111 (assembly GCF_037911585.1). Taxonomy (NCBI): domain Bacteria; kingdom Bacillati; phylum Actinomycetota; class Actinomycetes; order Kitasatosporales; family Streptomycetaceae; genus Streptomyces; species Streptomyces sp. GSL17-111. Next base: position 2,173,350 of record NZ_JBAJNS010000001.1, on the reverse strand, counting down.
GGGTGGAAGACGGTCAGCGGCGTGCGCAGCATCACGGTCGGTGAGACGGCAATGGCGGAGGGCGAGTTCGTGTGGGAGGCGGGCGGCGAGCGCCGGCTCGCCCGGAACCGGGCGATGCTGCTCGGGTCGACGTACCACGTCGTGCAGGTGAGGGGCCCGGAGGACCGGCGGGCGGAGATCGACGCGCACTTCTCACAGGTGGTGGACACCTACCGCGCCACGGGGTGACGGCGGGGCCGACGGGGGCGGCCCGCCATTCGTGCCAGTGATTGCTGGCACTTTTTCGAAAATCGGGTTACCGGCGGGTACCCAATCCTCCGGGGGCGCCGTACCCTCCCCTCTATGACGGACTCCCAGCACCGGAACCCGGTCGCCGCCGCGCCCGAGGGCGCCCGCACCGCCGCCGACGTCGTCACCCCGGATCTCGTCGCCCGGCTCACCCGGGGGCTGGGCGGAACCGGCCGGACCGCCTGCCACACCCCCCTCACCGGGGAGAAGCTGGCCGACCTGCCCGAGTCCACCCCCGAGGAGGTCACCGAGGCCTTCGCGCGCGCCCGCGCCGCGCAGCCGGGCTGGGCGGCCCGGACGGTGCGCGAGCGGGCAGCCGTGCTGCTGCGCTTCCACGACCTCGTCCTGCGCCGTCAGGAGGAGATCCTCGACCTCGTCCAGCTGGAGACCGGCAAGGCACGGCTGCACGCCCAGGAGGAGGTGCTGGCGGTGTGCATGGCCGCCCGGCACTACGGCCGCAGGGCGCCCTCCTACCTGGCGCCCAAGCGGCACGCGGGCGCCATCCCGGTGCTGACGCGCACCCGTCAGCTGCGCCAGCCGCGCGGCGTCGTCGGCATGATCGCGCCGTGGAACTACCCGTTCGAGCTGAGCGTCGGCGACGCGCTGCCCGCCTTCGTCGCCGGGAACGCCGTCGTCATGAAGCCCGACACCGAGACGGCCCTCAGCGCGCTGTGGGCCCGCGATCTGCTCATCGAGGCCGGGCTGCCCGCCGAGATCTGGCAGGTGGTGCTCGGCGAGGGGCCGGTCGTCGGGCCCGCCGTCGTGGACGGTGGCGACTACGTCTCGTTCACCGGCTCCACCCGCACCGGCCGGGAGGTCGCCCAGCGCGCGGCGGCCCGGCTGGTGGGCTGCTCGCTGGAGCTCGGCGGCAAGAACGCCATGATCGTGCTGCCCGACGCCGACCTGGACAAGGCGGCGGCCGGTGCCGTGCGGGCCTGCTTCTCCTCCGCCGGGCAGCTGTGCATATCCGTGGAGCGCCTGTACGTGCACGCGTCCGTGGCCGACGCGTTCCTGGAGCGCTTCGTGGCCCGCACCCGGGCCATGCGGCTCGGCGCGTCCCTCGCCTTCGGCGCGGACATGGGCTCACTCGTCTCCGAGGCGCAGCTGCGGACGGTCTCCCGGCACGTCGACGAGGCGGACGCCAAGGGCGCCGCCGTCCTGACCGGCGGCAGGGCCCGCCCGGACATCGGCCCGCTGTTCTACGAGCCGACGATCCTGGAGGGCGTCGAGGCCCCCATGACCGTCTGCACCGAGGAGACGTTCGGCCCCGTCGTCTCCGTCTACCGCTACTCCGACCCGGACGAGGCGGTCGCCCAGGCCAACGCCACCCCGTACGGCCTGAACTCCAGTGTGTGGTCCCGCAGTTCCCGCACCGCCTGGGACGTCGCGGCGCGGCTGCGCACCGGCACCGTCAACATCAACGAGGGGTACGCCGCGGCCTACGGCAGTGTCCAGGCGCCGATGGGCGGCATGGGCGACTCGGGCCTCGGACGCCGTCACGGCTCCGAGGGCCTGCTCAAGTTCACCGAGCCGCAGACCGTCGCCCAGCAGCGCCTGCTGCCGATGGCGCCGTCGCTGGGCATGGACGACGCGCAGTACGCCGCGTTCATGTCCCGCTCGCTCAAGGTGCTCAAGGCGCTGCGCTTCCGCTGAGCCGTCCCCGCTTCACGTTCGGAGGATTTCCGTGTCACAGGACGAGTCCGTCCCCACCGCGCAGGACGCCGAGCAGCCCGCCGAGGCCGACGGCGCCGACGGGTACGACTACGACGTCATCGTCGTCGGCTCCGGCTTCGGCGGTTCCGTCTCCGCCCTGCGGCTGACGGAGAAGGGGTACCGGGTCGGCGTGCTGGAGGCGGGCCGCCGCTTCGACCGCGCCGCACTGCCCAGGAACTCCTGGGACGTGAAGAACTACCTGTGGGCGCCCGCGCTCGGCCTCTACGGCATCCAGCGCATCCACCTGCTCAACAACGTCATGATCCTGGCGGGCGCCGGGGTCGGCGGCGGCTCGCTCAACTACGCCAACACCCTCTACGTGCCGCCGCCCGCCTTCTTCCAGGACCGCCAGTGGGGTCACATCACCGACTGGCAGGACGAGTTGAAGCCGTACTACGACCAGGCCCAGCGCATGCTCGGCGTCCGGCTCAACCCCACCATGACGCCGTCCGACGCCCACCTCAAGGCGGCGGCCGAGCGGATGGGCTGCGGCGACACCTTCCACATGGCGCCCGTCGGCGTCTTCTTCGGCGACGGGCAGGACGCCGACGGCACGGCGAAGGCCGCCCCCGGCGCCACCGTGCCCGACCCCTACTTCGGCGGCGTGGGCCCCGAGCGCCGGGCGTGCTCCGAGTGCGGCGAGTGCATGACGGGCTGCCGGCACGGCGCGAAGAACACGCTCAACGAGAACTACCTCTACCTCGCCGAGAAGGCGGGGGCCGTCGTCCACCCCATGACGTCCGTGACCGCCGTGACCGAGGACGGCGACGGCCTCGCCGTCTCCGTCGTCCGCACCGGCCGGCGGCGCAAGGGGAAGCCGCGCGTCCTGCGGGCCCGCCACGTCGTCGTCGCCGCCGGGACGTACGGCACCCAGACGCTCCTGCACCGCATGCGCGACGAGGGCCTGCTGCCGCGGCTGTCCGGACGCCTCGGCGAGCTGACCCGCACCAACTCCGAGGGGCTCGTCGGCGCCCAGACGGCCCGCACGCGCTACCGCCGGAAGTGGGGCAAGGACGCCGAGCTCGACTTCACCCGTGGCGTCGCCATCACCTCCTCGATCCACCCGAACGAGACGACGCACATCGAGCCCGTCCGCTACGGCAAGGGCTCCAACGCCATGGGCTTCATGACGACGCTCGCCGTCCGCCACCACTCCAGGCTGCCGCGTGTGCTGGGGCACCTCCTGACGTACCTGCTGCACCCCGCGCAGGGCCTCCGCTCGCTGTCGAACTACAAGTGGTCCGAACGCGTCATCATCGGTCTCGTCATGCAGACGCTCGACAACTCCCTGACCACCTACCGCAAGGAGAAGGGCCTGGGCAAGGGCCTGCTGACGGCCAAGCAGGGCCACGGCGCGCCCAACCCGCTGCACATCCCCGAGGGCGCGGAGGCGTGCCGCATCCTCGCCGACGAGATCAACGGCTTCGCCGGGACGAACGTCGGCGAGGTCATGGGGACGCCGCTGACCGCCCACTTCCTCGGCGGCTGCCCCATCGGGGCCGACGCCGACCAGGGCGTCATCGACCCCTACCACCGCCTCTACGGCCACCCCGGCATCTCCGTCGTGGACGGCTCCGCCGTCTCCGCCAACCTGGGCGTCAACCCGTCGTTGACGATCACCGCCCAGGCCGAACGGGCCATGTCGCTGTGGCCCAACAAGGGCGAGGCCGACCCGCGCCCGGAGCAGGGCGCCCCCTACGTCCGCCTCACCCCCGTCGCCCCCAAGGCCCCCGCCGTCCCCGACTCCGCCTTCGGCGCCCTGCGCCTGCCGGTGCTCCCCGTCCCGTCGGTGCCGCCGAAGACGTCCTGACCCCCGCCCCGCCCGCCCCCCCCACAGCCGAAGGACCCGGCCTCCGCGTGGAGACCGGGTCCTTCGGCGTACGCGCGGAGCTACGACCGCTCAGCGCTCATCACTCGCGTCAGGCGGTGGCGTCGGCGCCCTTGCGGCGGCGGACGACGAACATGGCGCCGGCGCCCAGCGCGACGGCCGCCGCGCCCGCGAGCGCGAACATCGGCAGGTTCGAGTCCGAACCGGTCTGGGCGAGCTCGCCCTCGATCTTCAGGTCGGCGTCCGGCTTGCTGTCCGGCTTGGCCGGCAGCTCCGTCTTGCCACCCTGCGGCTTGGCGTCGTTGCCGTTCGGCTTCTTGCCCGCCGCGATGATCTCGAAGTAGTAGTCCTCGCTGACGCTGTCGGTGCAGGTCTCACCGTCGTCGTTCAGGTAGAACGCGTAGCCGAGGGCGACACCGAGCGAGGCCGGGGCCTGCTCGTCCACGCTGAGGCGCAGCTGGAGCGTGGAGGACTGCCCGGCGTCGAGCGAGCCGTTGCCGACGAAGCCGTACTGGTCCGAGGACCAGTCCGTGTCGACGTCGACCCAGGTGCCGTGGATGTTCTTCACCTGGAGGCTGATGTGCTCGCTCTCGTCACCGCCGTCCTCGGTGAAGGCCCAGGTGTAGACGTGGGCCTGGGCGAAGTCCTTCTTCTCACCGGTGTTGTTCTCGATGGTGAGGGAGAAGTTCTGCCAGCCGGCGCCGGCCGCCACCTGCTCGGGCAGACCGTTGATCGTCGAGACGAGGTCGTCGTCGGAGTCGGTGACGAGGCACTCCTCGGTCACCGGCTCCTCGGTCTCCTCCTCCTCGGACTCCTCGTCCTCGCCCGGCTTCTCGCCCTCGGGCTTCTCCTCGTCGGTCCCGTCCTCCTCGGACTCCTCCTCGTCGGTCCCGTCCTCGGGGGAGGTCTCCTCGTCGGTCTTGCCCTCGGAGTCGTTCTCCCCCTCGGTCTTGCCCTCAGAGGTCTTCTCGTCGTCGGTGGTGTCCTCGGTGGAGGTCTCGTCCTCGGAGGTCTTCTCCTCGTCCGTGGTCTCCTCGGCGGGGGTCTCCTCCTTCGGAGCCTCCTCCTCGCCCGGCTTCGGCTCCGTCTGGGTGGACTCCGTGCCCGGGTTCTCGTCCGCGTACGCGGCGGGGGCCGCGAGGAGCGCGGCGGGGGCGATGACGGCCGTGGCGGCGGCAGCCGCGACTGCACGGCGAATACGCATGAATGACCTCTTCGTGGTCGTGTCGCAAAGAAGCGCTGAAGGTGGGCCGGCGCGCCGGAGACAGGACTCCGCGCGGCTTCGGCAGGTCGACAGTAAAGCGGGGATAAACGCCGTGTCAGCCGTAGTTTTCACCGGCTGGGACGCCGCCGAGCCGCCCGTCGACCGGCAAATCCGACAGTCCGGTGCAGTTGCCCTCGCTCCGCGCTTTTCCTTGTGGGGCATGTCACAGTGCGGCACCGTGGAGTCGATGCCGGACCGTGATCAACTCCCGTACAACCCTTGACCTGCGACGTTCGCGAGATCCGTCGTCACGCGGGGTGACGGGCGCCGGTCGCGTCCTTCAGGCCGACGCGGGTGCGCAGCCACGGGGCCAGCTGGACGAGGCCGAAGGCGACCTCCACGACGAAGAAGATCCACAGCACGCCGGTGGCGCCGTGACCGAGGGCGTACGCCTGCCAGGTGGCGAACAGCGCGCGGGCGACACCGTCGAACAGCCCGTGCAGGGGCAGCGGTCGGACGATGCGCAGCAGCGCCCAGACGACGACCACCGACCCCATGAGGTTCGCGTAGAGCGTCTGGACGGGATCGATCGGGGGGAACCCGCCGACGCCCCACGCCTCACCCGCCGAGGAGATGAGCTCGTGGATCAGCGCGTACGTCCAGGGCGTGGCGAAACCCGCCGTGACGAGGAGGTCGTACCAGGCGCTGGCGCGGACGGCGCGCAGGTAGGAGGGGGCGGTGGGGTCCTTGAGGAGGGTCTTCGGGGAGGCTTCGGGGGAAGACATGCCAGGCTCCTGACGGTCTCGGATCAGTGATGCCTGACGCTAAACAGTGGAGTACGCTCCAAGGTCAAGCCACCGAGGGCTGCCACCGAGGGGGAGTCATGCGCATCGGCGAGTTGGCCGCGCGGACGGGCCTGACCAAGGACACCGTCCGCTTCTACGAGAAGACCGGCCTCGTCTCGAGCAGTCGGCTGCCGAACGGCTATCGCGACTTCCCGCCGGAGGCGGAGACCTGGTTGCACTACGTCCGGACGGCGCAGTCCCTCGGCTTCTCGCTGGCCGAGATCGCGCGGACGGGCGAGGAGTTGCGCGACGCACCGGACGAGGCCGAGGCGCTGTCGGCACTGCTGGAGGAGAAGATCCACCTCATCGACGCGCGCGTGGCCGAGCTGAACGCCCTGCGCGCCGAACTCGCGACCCGCGTCGGCACCGGCTGCCCGCTGCGGGCCCGCGAGCGGCAGGAGCGGACGGGGCGGGCCGGTCGGCCGGAGCCGACGCCGGTCGTCGGGCCGGCCGCGCGGGGAACCGTCAGAGCAGGCCGGTGACCTGACCGAGCGCGTCGGGCAGCCGGGACTCGCCGTCGGCGCTGACGACGTCGAGGAGGGCGGTGCGCTCGCCCTGGAGGGTGGGCGTGCCGAGACGGGCGTCGGGGGCCGTCAGGCGCGGCAGGCCGGAGGGCTCGGCACCGGGGTTGGTCAGCGGCAGGTCGACGGTGAGCGACGGGGCGGCGGCGTCCATCGTCTCGGAGGTCGTGGTCAGTTGGGCCGCGGTGCCGTCGAGGCCGGGCACGGGGGCCTCGGCGAACAGGCCCGGGGTGTCGAGGACGGCGCCGAGTGAGGGGACCACGGGGACCGAGATCCGGTCGCCCTGCATGATCTGCGGGGTTTCCGGCGGGGTGATCGGGGAGGACGGGACGGTCGCGAAGACCGTCGGGGCGTCCAGCGGAAGCGTTTCCTCTACGGACTCCAGGGGAACGTCGACCGGCACCGGGACGTCCCGGCCGTCGGCCACGGCCTCCGCCGCGGGCGCCAGCGCGGCCGCAGCACACATCGACAGCGCCGCGAACCGGCCCTGCGGGGAAATCCTCATGAGTTCTTTTGTCCTCTCCGTCACAAGCCATCGGGGCGCCCAAGGCGGTCGGTCCCCGGGGGGCCGGGGACCGACCGCTGGAGGAGTGACCGGGCTGCTGTCCCCTGCCGTCCGGTCACCTGCCCGGAGCGCGGTCCCACGGCGGGCCGCCTTCTGCAGGGCGGGCACGCCTCACGCTCCGGTGGGCCGTCCCACGGGCCGCCGGGCGCCCGGCGGCATCGGGGACACCTCGGACAACGAAGGGCCGGCGGCCCGGGTCACGCACCGTACGGGTGACGGCAGAGGTGGGGCGACCGTCAGACGCGGCCCCGGGAGAGTTCGAGCAGGGTCATGGCGAGCGTGGTGCCGTGGCCGCCGAGCTCCGCGCGGAAGCGGCTGAGGATCTCCATCTCGCGCGAGAGGTGGACGCGGCGCCCGCCCGCCGCGAGGCGGGCCTCCTGGACGGTGGCGGAGACGGCCATGCGGGCGCGGACGAGGCCGATGATCTCGGCGTCCAGTTCGTCGATCCGGGCGCGGGCGGCGGCGATGCGGGCTTCGGGGGTGGCTGCGGTGGTGCTCACGGGGGCTCCTTGGGTGGTGCGGAGCCCCGGTCCGTCGGCCGGCCCGGGGAACGTGGCGCGAACACCGGCGCCCCGGGCCGTGATCGGCCCGGGGCGCCTGAAGAGGTCTGGTGGTCGCTTACGCGCGACGACAGTGGACCTGACGGCAGCCGGCCGGGCCGGTGCCATAGGTAAACCACGTGGTCGTGTGCGTGAGCATGCGGACAGTATGCCATCAGCCGGAAGGAGGCGGGGGCGCCCGTCGGTAGAATGGCGGCACCATCCTCCCGCTCCACCGCCGAAAGGCCGTCTCGTGGCATCAGTGCCCACTCCGCCGGACGTCGTCCTCGTCGTCGACTTCGGCGCGCAGTACGCCCAGCTCATCGCCCGCCGTGTCCGCGAGGCCCGCGTCTACAGCGAGGTCGTCCCCTCGACGATGCCGGTGGACGAGATGCTCGCGAAGGACCCGAAGGCGATCATCCTCTCCGGCGGCCCCTCCTCGGTCTACGCGGAGGGCGCGCCCCGGCTCGATCCGGCGCTGTTCGAGGCCGGGGTGCCGGTCTTCGGCATGTGCTACGGCTTCCAGCTGATGGCCGAGCTGCTGGGCGGACAGGTGGACAACACGGGCGCGCGGGAGTACGGACGGACGCCGCTGGCCGTGACGAAGCCGGGCTCCACGCTCTTCGAGGGCACGCCGGTCGACCAGAGCGTGTGGATGTCCCACGGTGACGCCTGCTCGGCGGCCCCCGAGGGCTTCACGGTGACGGCCTCCACCGACGTCGTCCCCGTCGCCGCGTTCGAGAACGACGAGCGGAAGCTGTACGGCGTCCAGTACCACCCCGAGGTGATGCACTCCACCCACGGGCAGCAGGTGCTGGAGCACTTCCTGTACCGGGGCGCGGGTCTGGCGCCGAGCTGGACGGCGGGGAGCATCGTCGAGGAGCAGGTCGCCGCGATCCGCGCGCAGGTCGGGGAGAAGCGCGCCATCTGCGGCCTGTCCGGCGGGGTGGACTCGGCGGTCGCGGCGGCACTGGTCCAGCGGGCCATCGGCGACCAGCTGACCTGCGTGTACGTCGACCACGGCCTGATGCGGCAGGGCGAGACGGAGCAGGTGGAGAAGGACTTCGTCGCCGCGACGGGCGTGCAGCTGAAGGTCGTGGACGCGGAGAAGCGCTTCCTGGACGCCCTGGCCGGCGTCAGCGACCCGGAGCAGAAGCGGAAGATCATCGGCCGGGAGTTCATCCGCGTCTTCGAGCAGGCGCAGGCAGAGCTGGTCGCGGAGGCCGGTGAGGAGGGCGCGGAGGTCGCCTTCCTGGTGCAGGGCACGCTCTACCCGGACATCGTCGAGTCGGGCGGCGGCACCGGCACGGCGAACATCAAGTCGCACCACAACGTCGGCGGGCTGCCGGAGGACCTGGAGTTCGAACTCGTCGAGCCGCTGCGGCAGCTCTTCAAGGACGAGGTCCGCATGGTGGGCCAGGAGCTGGGCCTGCCGGAGGAGATCGTCCAGCGGCAGCCGTTCCCCGGCCCGGGGCTGGGCATCCGCATCGTCGGCGAGGTGACGAAGGAGCGGCTTGACCTGCTGCGCGCGGCGGACGCCATCGCCCGCGAGGAGCTGACGGCCGCCGGGCTCGACCGCGAGATCTGGCAGTGCCCCGTCGTGCTGCTCGCCGACGTGCGGTCGGTGGGCGTGCAGGGCGACGGCCGGTCCTACGGTCACCCGGTCGTGCTGCGGCCGGTCTCCTCGGAGGACGCCATGACGGCGGACTGGTCCCGGCTGCCCTACGACGTCCTGGCCCGGATCTCCACGCGCATCACCAACGAGGTGCCGGACGTGAACCGCGTCGTGCTGGACGTGACGAGCAAGCCGCCGGGCACGATCGAGTGGGAGTGACGGCCCACCGGCCGTCCGTCACGTGACGTCGCCGCCGTCCGCGGGTGCGGGCGGCGGCGACGTGTACCTCCGGTATCCACCGGTGTCGTGACCCGGCGGAACGTGCGGTCAGGCGGTCAGGCGGTCAGCCAGCCGTGGCCGCGCGCGAGCCGGTCCAGACGCTGCCGCACGGCGACGATCTGCTCGCCGGTCAGCGTCGGCACCGACTCCAGCAGCGCCTCCGTCAACTCCTGCCGGAACTCCTGCGGCGACAGGACGTCGCACAGGACGTCCTCGTCGCCGTCGGTGTCCGCCGCGAAGGCCGCCTGCGAGAAGCGCTCGGAGGTCGGCGCGCCCCCCGCGCCGCGGGGCGCCGCCCCCTCGGCGAGGCTCACCATCGAGGCCTTGGGACCCCGGTCGCCGTGTTCGAGGCGGAACTCGACGACCGCCCCGGGCTTGTACAGGTTCTTCTCATCCCGCAGGTCGTTGGCGTGCATGAAGATGTCCTCGCCACCGTCGTCCGGGACGATGAACCCGTACCCGCGCACGTCGTCGAACCGCACCACTCGCCCCAGCGCCACCGCGCACCTCACCACACCAACAACTTCTTCCGACAGGACCCGGGCACGATACCCCAGTGGCCCGTGCCGGGGCCCGGCCGTGTGCGCGAACTCCCGGAACGGGCGGGAGGGGCCGAGTAGGGGGCCTGAGGGGATTATGCCGGGCGCGGGCCGGGCCGTAACGTAGTGATCATGTCAGGGACGGCGCCGTCACCGGGGCCGGATTCAGGGGGAAGGACAACGACATGTCGGCCGCATCCGGTCACCACGACCGCTGGCTCCGCAGGTTCGAGCCCGCGCCGGAGGGGGCCACACGGCTCCTCGCGCTGCCCCACGCGGGCGGCTCCGCACCGTACTTCCTGCCTCTCGCCCGGGCGCTCGCCCCGGAGTTGGACGTCGTCTGCGCCCAGTACCCGGGCCGTCAGGACCGCTACCGGGAAGCGCTCCTGGACAACGTCGAGGCGTTCGTGGACGGGCTGTTCGAGGCGCTCACGTCCGAACCCGCCGGTCCCCTGGTGCTGTTCGGCCACAGCATGGGTGCCATCCTCGCCTACGAGTTGGGCCTGCGGATCGAGCGGCAGGGCGGCGCCGACCTGCTCGGCGTCATCGCCTCCGGCCGACGCTCGCCCACCCGGCACCGCGCCGACGACGCGGTGCACCTGCGCGACGACGACGGGATCATCGCGGAGATCCGCGAACTGAACGGCACCGACCCGGGCGTGCTGAACGACGACGAACTGCTCCGCATGGTGCTGCCCGCCCTGCGGACCGACTACCGGGCCGTCGAGACGTACCGCCACCGGCCGGAGGAGCGGCTGCGGGCTCCGCTCAGCGTGCTGACCGGGGAGAGCGACCCCCACGTGACGCAGGAGGAGGCCCGCGCCTGGCAGGAGTTGACCGACGGCGACTTCCGCTACCAGTCCTTCCCCGGAGGTCACTTCTACCTCGGCACCCAGCAGGCGGCCGTCACCGAGGCGATCCGCAGGAGCATCGCCGCGTTCCGACCCACCCCCTCACCGACCACGCCCTGAGGGAGCACGAGGGGGCGGGCCCGAACGTCCGGGCCCGCCCGGCTCAGACCAGGCGTCGGGCGGTGGCCCAGCGGGTGAGCTCGTGCCGGTTGGAGAGCTGGAGCTTGCGCAGCACCGCCGAGACGTGCGACTCCACCGTCTTGACGGAGATGAACAGCTGCTTGGCGATCTCCTTGTACGCGTAGCCGCGCGCGATGAGCCGCAACACCTCGCGCTCCCGCTGCGTGAGCCGGTCGAGGTCCTCGTCGACCGGCGGGGCGTCGGTGGAGGCGAAGGCGTCGAGGACGAAACCGGCCAGGCGCGGGGAGAAGACGGCGTCCCCGTCGGAAACCCGGAAGATGGCGTTCACCAGGTCCGAACCCGTGATCGTCTTGGTGACGTAGCCCCGCGCGCCCCCGCGGATCACGCCGATGACGTCCTCGGCGGCGTCCGAGACCGACAGGGCGAGGAACCGCACCGGCCGGTCGATCGCGCCCATCAGCGACGCGCTGCGGCGCAGGACCTCGACGCCCCCGCCCCCGGGCAGGTGCACGTCGAGGAGGACGACGTCGGGGCGGGTGGCGGTGATGACGGTGACGGCCTGGTCGACGTCGCCCGCCTCACCGACGACCTCCACCCCCGTCGCCGGGGTGTCGCCGATCTCGGCCTGGACACCCGCCCGGAACATCCGGTGGTCGTCGACGAGGACGACCCGCACCCGGCGGTCGGCCTCCTGGCTCCCGGCCCGCTGCGCCGGTGACGTCTCGCCGCTCATGGTGTCTCCGCCCTCTCCATCTCCAGCTCCACTTCGGTGCCCTCGCCGGGCGCGGTGCGGATGCGCGCCGTACCGCCGTTGCGCTCCATCCGGCCGATGACGGACTCGCGCACGCCCATCCGGTCGGCGGGCACGGCGTCCAGGTCGAAGCCGGGGCCCCGGTCGCGGACGGAGATGAAGACCGTACGCCCCTCCACCTCGGCGAAGACCTGGACCGCGCCGCTCTCGCCACCGTACTTGGCGGCGTTGACCATCGCCTCGCGCGCCGCCTGGACCAGTGCGGCCAGCCGGTCGTCGCACGGGCAGTCGCCCACGCACACCACCTCCACCGGCACCCCGTGGTGGTCCTCGACGTCCGCCGCCGTGGCCTTCACGGCGGCGGCGAGCGTCTCCGGGCGGTCCGCGTCGTCCTCGGCGGCGCCGGACGCGCCCCGGTAGAGCCACTCGCGCAGCTCCCGCTCCTGCGCCCGCGCCAGGCGGGCCACCTCGCGGGCGTTGTCGGAGTTGCGCTGGATGAGGGTGAGCGTGTGCAGCACCGAGTCGTGGACGTGGGCCGCCACCTCGGCCCGCTCCTGCGCGCGGATGCGCATCAGCCGCTCCTCCGAGAGGTCCTGGGTGATGCGGACGAGGTAGGGCCCGGCCAGGAGCGCGATACCCACCAGCACGGCCACCGAAGCCTGGAGCACCGCACCGAACTGCTCCGCCGACCCCTGGATGACGACGAAGCCCGACACCCCGACCCCGACGAGCACCACCCCGGCGGCGCTGCGCGCGATCGGCAGCAGCCCGCGCCGTCGGCTCACCTCCGTCCAGTGCGCCCGGCGCGCGTTGTCGGCCTGCCGCCACACGACGGCCACCCCGATCCCCATCACCAGCAGCGGCCACACGTAGGCGTTCGCCTGGCCGAACTGGAGGTTCGCGCCGAGCGCGAACAGCGCCGCCACGAGCACCAGGACGGCGAAGACCTGCCCCCGGTCCGGCCTCCGCAGCCGCCGCCCGGTGCCGGCCTGGGACCGGGGATCGGAGGCCCTGGCCTCCACGCCGCCCGCCCCCAGCGGCACGACGAACCAGAACACCGCGTACAGCAACGCGCCCAGCCCGCTGGTGAAGAACAGGATCAGGAAGACGACACGGACCCACAGCACCGGCAGGGCCAGGTGCCCCGCGAGGCCGCGCGCCACACCGCCCAGCCAGCGGCCCTCGCTGCTGCGGTAGAGCTTGCGCAGGGCAGGGGGCTCAAGGGGGGTGGAGGTGGCGGTGGTCATGGCCCGATGGTCACACGCGGCCGGCGCGGCGGGCATCAGGGTCATCCCCGACACCGTCCCCGAAGCGGAATCTCAGGGAAGTCTCCGGGACGTCCCCGGATGCCCTCCGCCACCGGGGCCGTCCACCATGGTCGGCATGACGAGTGACGAGGGCGGTCGCACGGGTGCCGAAGACGGACGCACGGGGGTGCGGACGGCACCGGACCCGGCGCCGGACGACGAACGGTCCGCCCTGCCCGAACGGAGCAGGAAGAGCAAGGTCGTCGCCGGAGTGTGCGGCGGGGTCGCCCGCCACTACGACGTCGACCCGGTGATCCTGCGCGTCCCGCTCGCCGTCCTCTCCGTCATCGGCGGCCTCGGGCTGCTGCTGTACGGCTTCGCGTGGCTGCTGCTGCCGCTGGAGGGCGAGGACGAGAACGAGGCGCGCCGGCTGCTGTCCGGACGCGTCGAGGGCACCGGGCTCGCAGCCGTCCTCCTCACCCTCGCCGGGAGCGGGCTGATGCTCGCCTCGCTCGGCGGCGACCAGAGCGGCGTCTCCTTCTCCCTGCTGGTCCTCCTGGCACTGGCCGCCGGGCTGTACTGGTCGCAGCGGCGCCGCCAGGAGGGGGCCGCCGACGCGGAGGCCGGGCCCGAGCCCGTCTCGCAGGTACCGCCCGAGGCGCAGGCGCCGCCCGTTCCGCACGCGCCCTCATGGTGGCGGGAGCCGCTCACCAAGGACCCGCAGGCGGCCGGGACGGGGTACCTGTGGGGCCCCGCCGACGCCGTCCCGCAGAAGCCCGCCGACGGTGCCCCGGCCCCGCCCGTCGCGCCGGGCGGCGGCCACGGTCGTCCCGGGCAGGGCGCCTGGCCCGCCCGGCCCGTCCCGACGGCGCCCGAGCGACGGGGGCGGCGGCTGGGCTGGGCCGTCGTGCCCGCCGCCTTCGTGGCCGGCTGGATCGGGGTGGTCGCCACCTGGGACGGCGGTTCGCTGTCCACGACGCTCGTGACGGGGCTGAGCTGCGCGCTGGCCGTGCTGGCGCTCGGCCTCGTGGTGAGCGCCTTCGCCGGGCGGACGGGCGGCGGCACCGTCCTCGTGGCCGTCATGACCGCCGGCCTGCTCGCCGGTGCCGCCGCGCTGCCGGAGGACCTCTCCCCGTCCTGGAGCCGCACCCGCTGGGAGCCCGCCGCCGTGGCGGACGTCCGGCCGAGTTACGACCTGGGCAGCGGCGAAGGCGTCCTGGACCTGACCGGAATCGACCTCGCCGAGGACGAGACCGTCCGCAGCGCGCTGACGGCGGACGTGGGGGAGGTGCGGATCGTCGTGCCCGAGAACGCCCGCCTGGTCCTCGACCTGGACATCTCCCTCGGCGGCTACCGGGTGCCCGGCACGACGCCCTACGGCGACGGCCTGGAGGGCGGCGGCGTCAGCGTCGACGAGACCGTCACCCTGCTACCCCGGGGCGACGCCGAACCCCGGGGGACGATCCGGCTGAGCGTCGAACTGCTGATGGGCGAGACCGTCGTGGAGCGGGCGATCGTGGAACGGGCGGCCGACCAGGAGGCCGGTCGGGAGGCCGGTCAAGAGACGGCCGGTCAGGCAGAAGAGGGGCAGCAGTGAAGGACACCGTGCACCGTCGGCGTTTCGAACCGGTCAGGTTCGTCCTCGGGTTGGGCCTCCTCGCCCTCGCCGTCTGCCACCTGCTGCGTGAGCGCGGCGATCTCGACGTCTCCGCCCTCGCGCTCGCCCTCCTGCTGCCGAGCGTGCTGCTCGCCGCGCTGTGCGTCGCGGGCGCCAAGCAACTCGTACGGGGCGCGCGCCGCCGCAGGGGGGGCGGTGGCGGCCCGCCGCCGCTGCCAGACGGCCGGTGAGCGCCGCCGGCCGCCCCCGTCACCGCCCCCGTCAGCCGAACAGCTGTCCCCCACGGCGGCCACGACGGGCCGCAAGGGCGGCGTCGAGCGACAGCATCGGGGCCCCGGCCATGATCAGCGGCACCCACGCCATGAGGTAGGGGAGGTCCTGGCTGTAGTAGTACGGCCCGACGTCCCAGCTGATCGTCAGCCAGAAGGACAGCGAGATGAGCGCCCCGCCCAGCGCCGCGACCCGCGTCAGGAGGCCGAGCAGCGTGCCGATGCCCACGGCCAGTTCGCCGAAGGCGATGGCGTAGCCGAACGCCTCCGGCTGGGTCAGCGCCAGGTCGAGCAGCCAGGGGGCCGCCGCGCCCGGAATGGACTGGAGCAGGCCCTCCATCGACTCCGGATAGCCGGGGTCCGTCAGCTTGTCGAGCCCGGCGTAGACGAACGTCACGCCGAGGAAGAGGCGCAGCGGGAGCAGCGCGTAGCGGGCCGCCGTCTCCCGCAGCCCGCCCGGCTCCCGTAGCTCCCGGTGGTGGCCCGAACCGTTCGTGTACGTCATCGCCCTGCCCGCCCTTCTCCCGCGCGGACGTCGTCGGGCGTCCGCGGCACGGCCGCTTCTCGCCGATTGTCCTGCTCATGCCTTCACCAGGCCATACGCGGCGCAGGGCCGCAGCGTTCAGGGGACGTCGCTCGGGATCCGGTTCGTCCGCCGGCGCGCGACGGGACGGTGAAGAGGACGTGCAGCTTGCCGGAAGGAGGCGGGGGCGCATTGTTCCCGCCACGCCCCGGCTGATAGGTGTGGTTTCGAGCCATCGGCCTGGCGGTGAACGGTGGCACGGACACGGCGGGAAGCTCGATCCGCCGGGTCAGGCTCGGGGATCGTAGGGGGAGTTCGGGCGATGGCTGACATGGTGGATCCGTCGGGGGTGCCGTCGTTCACCGGTGATTTCGGGTTGCTGGAGGAGGAAGCGGCCGCGTTGAAGGAGGACGCGGGCAGGATCCGGGACACCGGTTCGGGTGTGCATGCGACGTTTCAGGGGTTGTCGGCGTTCTACACGGCGCCGGAGGCGGATCAGTTGTTCGGCTCGACGCGGCCGGTCTCGGATCGGGCGGATGACTTCGCCGATGATCTGGAGAAGGTGGCGGGGGCGTTGGTCGGGTTCGCCGAGGAGGCGCGTCCGATCGTGGCGAGGCTGGAGCGGTTGAAGGGGGAGGCGCAGTCGTTCGTCGACTCGGTCAAGGACGATGACGAGTGGACGTACGACGAGGAGAAGATCGAGACGAACAACGCGTTGGTGGGGGATATCTCCGCGGCGGTGGCGGAGTTCTGGGCGGCGGAGCGGTCGGCGGCGAACAAGATCACGGCGTTGGTGAACGGGACCCAGTGGGTGGCGGGTGACGGGTCGGACGGCGCGAACATGTACGGCCTGAGCGTGGAGGACATGCGGCAGGCGGGGGAGACGCCGTGGGGGAGGATGGCCGAGGAGGACCACCACTGGTATGAGGTGGGGCACTGGGTCAAGAGTTATGTGTGGGACGGGTTCATCGTTGACGGGATCTGGGGCACCCTGACGGGTTTGGGTGGTCTGGTGGGGTTGCGGGGGTGGGAGACGTTCAAGGACTCCTGGAAGGGTCTGGGGCAGCTGGCCACCGGCATCCTGATCATCGGCTCCCCGTTGCTGGCGGCGGCGGCGTACGCGGTGGCGCCGGAGGGGGCGCGGACGTGGATGAGGGACAGCCTGAACACGACCAAGGAGGTCGGTAAGTCCCTGGTGGCGTGGGACGAGTGGGGTGAGAACCCGGGTCGGGCGGCGGGGCTGGTGACGTTCAACGTCCTGACCACGGTGGCCACGTTGGGTACGGGGACGGCGGTGCGGGGTGCGAGCGCTTCGGGGACGGCGGCGCGGGTGATGAACGCGGCCGGGCGGGCCGGCCGCATCGTCGACCCGATGACCTACATCGGCAACGGGTTGAACGCGACCTTCCGCGGCCTGCCCAGACTCACCGACGTCACCTCCGGCCTCGCCGACCTCAGCGCCGTACGCGCCGTCGAACTCCCCGACGGCACCATGCGCCTCCCCGACGGCACCACCGTCACGCCGGGCACGCCCCTGCCCGAACTCCCGCCCGGTGTCAGCGCGGTGGAGACGCCGGACGGCTCCGTCATCGCGCCCGACGGCACGGTGCTGCACCCGGACGGATCGGTGCGGTCGCCCGGCCATCCCGCCGACCCGGCCGACCAGGCGCCCGTGGAGCTGAGCGCGGCGGACCGCGCGGTGCTGGACGGTACGCCCGGCGCCGCGCAGCCGGAGCCCGTGGGCGTCGGCGCGGGGCAGAGCGCCGGGGACGCCACGGCCCACGCGGGCGGGGACGTGCCCGACGTCCCGGGCTCCGGTCCCGGCTCCGACCCGGCCCCCGGCCCCTCCGGCTCCGACGCCCCCGACGCTTCGAGCTCCGACGCCCCCGGCCCCGTGAACGGTGGCGGCGACGGCGTCGACCCGATCACACCCGCCGAGTGGAACAAGCTCACCCCGGACGAGAAGGTCGCCTTCGCCGAGGCCGAGCTGAAGAACGACGCGGTGACGTTCGCGGACAACACCGAGGCCCTGCACTACGGCGCCACCTACTGGAACGACTACGCGGAGAACATGCCGAAGTCCCAGCAGGACGCGGTGCACGACTACACGATGGAGCCGCCGCACAGCGGGCCGACGTACGTGGAGATCAACGGCTACCTGCGCGGTGACGCCTCCCTGGGCACGCCCGAGGTGCTGCACGACATCGCGGAGATCGACAAGGCCATGAACGGGCGGCCCGTCGGGGAGACGCTGACCGTCGTGCGCGGCACCGGGCTCGGGCACTACGGCATGCCGCCGCAGGCCATGGAGGGCAAGGTCTTCACGGACGACTCCTACATGTCGACGTCGCTGGGTGACACCGCCCCGGCGTTCAGCGGCAAGGAGGCGGTGCTGCACCTGCGCGTCCCGAAGGGCACCCCGGCGCTGTGGGTCGAGAAGGTCTCCGCCTTCGGCGCGGGGGAGCGGGAGCTGCTGATGGGGCGCGGGACGCGTTACCAGGTCACCCGCGTGGTCATGCACAATGGGCAATGGCAGGTGTACGGAGAGATCCTGCCCCCGTAGGGCAGGCGGACGCACGTGGGTGCGGTGAAGGACACAGAGGCTCAGGCAGGTCCGGGCCGCCCCGGTCACCGGGCGCCGGACCGTGGACGAACGGGTGGAGCACATGGGCAGCGACAGCCATCTGACGCCCCGCATGACGGAGGACCTGCGGCCGAGGGCGGTCGGCGGGTCCGAGGACTACGGCTACGTCGCCGAGGGGCCGGTCAGTTATGTCGCGGTCGGCTCCGGCGAGGGCGTGCTGGGCTTCCTGTGGGCCTCCGACGCGGAGGACGCCGCCGGGTTCGAGCCGCGCGGCGGCGCGGGCGACGCCGCCTTCAACGCCGCCGTGGCCTGGGCCGGGCTGCTGCGCGAGTGCCGGGCGAAGGGGCTGGACCCGACGCAGGCGCTGGCCGAGCTGTCGCGCGACGGCGGCGACGAGGCCATCGGCCGGGCCGTCCCCGGCACTCTGGGCGAGGCCCCCACCCTGACGGCTCTGCGCGAGGCCCCGTGACGGGCCGGCCCGCCTGAGCCGTTCCGGGCTCCGCCGCTCCGGGCTCCGGCCTCACGCCGGGCGGGTGGCGGCGGCGAACGGCATCGTGTCGATCCGGTCGACGCGGACGGTCGAGCCCGTCCGGGGGGCGTGGATCATCTGGCCCCCGCCGATGTAGAGCCCGACGTGGCTGAGTCCCTGGTAGAAGAAGACGAGGTCGCCGGGGGCCAGTTCGGCGCGGGAGACCCGCCGACCGGCGTCCACCTGGGTGTACGTCGTGCGGGGGAGAGAGACGCCCGCCGCCCGCCACGCGGCCTGGGTGAGCCCGGAGCAGTCGTAGGCGTCCGGCCCGGTCGCGCCCCAGCCGTAGGGCGTGCCGATCGCGTTCCGGGCGAAGGCGAGCGCCTGGGCGGCCCGCCCGCCCGGTGCGGGCGCGGGGGCGGGCCGCGGTGCGGGCGCCGTTCCCGTGCCCGGCGTCGCGGGGCCCTCCCCGGCCCCGGCCCCGTCCTCGGCCTGCCGGCCGCCGTCGTCCGCCCGCCCGGTCGCGTCCGTCCCGTCCGGCGGCGCGAGACGGCGCAGCAGGCGCTCCGCCTCGGCCAGCTTCGCGTGCGCGGCCTCCTTGTGCTGCCGGGCCTCCCGTTCGGCGGCCCGTACGGCACCGGCCTTCCGGACCCCCTCCTCGCGCAGTTGGGTGCTCTCGCGGAGCAGGCCGCGCAGGCTCCGCAGAGCGCGGTGCTGCCGCAGCCCGACGCGTTCCCGGGCGGACGCCCGGCGCAGGAACTCCTCCGGGGTGGTGGACAGCGCGAGCTGCGCCGCCGGTTCGGCCACGCCGCTGCGGTACTGCGCGGTGGCGTGGGCACCGAGCGCGTTGCGGGCGGCGTTGACGCGGTCCGTGGCGCGGGCCGAGCCGTCGCGCAGGGCGTCCAGCTGACGTGCCGCTTTGCGGGAACGTTCCTTCGCCGCGTGGTGGAGTTCCCCCGCCGCCTCGGCCTCCCGGTGCAGCCGCTCCACCTCGGTGCGCACCTGCCGGGCGTCGGGCCGGAGTGCGGCGACGGCGACGCCGGGCGACGCCGCGGCCGTCGCGGTCGCCGCACCCGCCAGGGCCAGACTCGCCCAGGCCCGCGGGCGCGAGCGGTCACGGGTGCGGGGACTGCGGTGCTTGCGATGCGCTGCCATGGGGTCGGACGCTAGGCCGCCGCTCACCACCACGGCGTACGGATGACCGGCATCGCCCCTATCCGGTCGTCGTCGACCGGTCCTGACGTCGTGCGGACCGGACCGCGTCGGCCCACGACCCGGTCCGACCGAACGGCGGCCGTTCCCCACGCACCCGGCCCGCTCGTCGCCCCCGGCGACCCGCCCGTTAACCTCCGGCCATGGACGTCCTGATCAACCTCTTCGTGGCTCTCCACATCATCGGCATCGCCGCCCTCCTCGGCGGCTTCCTCTTCCAGACGAAGGCGCTGCGCACCGGTGAGGCCAGGATGCTGCCGGGCATGCTGCACGGCGCGATCACCATGCTCGTGACGGGCGTGTGCCTCGTCGGTCTGCACCAGGCCGAGGGGAACGAGGTGAACAACCTCAAGATCGGCGTGAAGCTGGCGGTGCTGGTGGTGATCCTGGGGCTCGTCTACGTCAAGCGTGACGACGCGAAGGTGCCGTCCGCCGTGCTGGGGACCGTCGGGCTGCTCACCGTGCTGAACATCTTCCTCGCGACCCTCTGGACGTGACCGGCCGCCGCCGGGCCGGGACCCCGCCCGGCGGCTTGGTCACGTTCACGCGCCGTTGCCCCGCCGCCTGAGCCACTGCTCCCAGCGGTTCGGGTAGCGCACCAGCACCTCGCCCAGGGCCACCGAGCCCGTCACCTCCAGGGTGGGCGCACCCGCGGCGGGCGGTTCGACGGCCTTGTTCCTGACGGAACCGACGTGGGCCCGCACCCCGTGCGTCCGCACCGACCAGCCGTGCGGGACGACGACCGTCACGTCCCCCATACCGGCCTTGATCTCCAGAGCGACCTCGGGCACCCGGCAGACCGCCTGACTGAAGTCGATCTTCACGCTGCCCATCCGCGAGTGCGCGGAGATCCGGCGGGGCACCTCCCAGTGCCCGGTCTGCGTGATGTCCCCGGCCCCGGACTTGAGGACCATCGGCTCGTCGACGGACGGCGGCGGGGCGGGCGGCGTCGGCGTGTGGCGCCCCGGAAGGTCGGCGGTGAGCGGCGCCAGCTCGCCGTACGTCTTCGCCTCGAACGTCCGCTCCAGCCGCTCGTGCAGCTCCGACAGGTCGATCCGACCGTCACCCGCCGCCTCGCGCAGCACCTCCGCCACCGCTTCCCGGTCGGCGTCCGAGGCACGCAGCCCGGGGTCGTGGTCGGGGTGGGGCACGGGCGCACGGGAGGCGTCAGTCATACCGGCCAGTCTAGAAGCCCGGAACCGCGTGAGGACCGTCAGCGGCGCACCCTAGACTCGGTAGGCGATGAGCAGCCTCTTCGACGACAACTTTCTGGCCCACCTCGAACCTCCCGCCGAGGACGAGCCACCGCCTCCGGCCGAGGGCGGCCCCGGCGTGCCCGGGCAGGTCGGCCACGCCGGGGAGGAGGTGCCCGACGGGCTGTTCAGCGGCGCGTACGCGGGCGGGCGCGGGCCGGAGGCCCACTACCGCGACGGTGCGCCGCGTCCCGTCATCGACCCCGAGGCGCTGCTCACCGGGCTGAACGAGCAGCAGCGCGCGGCCGTCGTGCACCACGGCTCGCCGCTGCTCATCGTCGCGGGCGCGGGTTCGGGCAAGACGCGGGTGCTCACCCACCGCATCGCCCACCTCCTGGGCGCCCGCAAGGTGCACCCCGGGGCGATCCTCGCCATCACCTTCACCAACAAGGCCGCGGGCGAGATGAAGGAGCGGGTCGAGGAACTGGTCGGGCCGCGCGCGCGGTCGATGTGGGTCTCGACGTTCCACAGCGCGTGCGTGCGCATCCTGCGCCGGGAGAGCAAGAAGCTCGGCTTCACGTCCTCGTTCTCGATCTACGACGCGGCCGACTCCCGGCGTCTCATGGCCCTGGTCTGCCGCGACCTGGAGCTCGACCCCAAGCGCTACCCGCCGAAGTCGTTCAGTGCGAAGGTCTCCAACCTCAAGAACGAGCTGGTCGACGAGGAGGACTTCGCCGGGCAGGCGGGCGACGCCTTCGAGAAGACGCTCGCCGAGGCGTACACGCTCTACCAGGCGCGGCTGCGCGAGGCCAACGCCCTGGACTTCGACGACATCATCATGACCACGGTGCACCTGCTCCAGGCGTTCCCGGACGTCGCCGAGCACTACCGCCGGCGCTTCCGGCACGTCCTCGTCGACGAGTACCAGGACACCAACCACGCGCAGTACACGCTGATCCGCGAGCTGGTCGGCGTGGGGGAGGTCGCGGGGGAGGTCGCGGACGACGGGGGGCAGCCGGCCGTCGAGCGGGCCGAGCTGTGCGTCGTCGGTGACGCAGACCAGTCGATCTACGCCTTCCGGGGCGCCACGATCCGCAACATCCTCCAGTTCGAGGAGGACTACCCGGACGCCACCACGATCCTGCTGGAGCAGAACTACCGCTCCACGCAGACGATCCTCTCGGCGGCCAACGCCGTCATCGAACGCAACGAGAGCCGCCGTCCGAAGAACCTGTGGACGCGGGAGGGCGCGGGCTCGCGCATCACCGGCTACGTCGCGGACACCGAGCACGACGAGGCGCAGTTCGTCGCCGAGGAGATCGACCGGCTGACGGACGCGGGCGACGCCGGCCCCGGCGACGTGGCGGTCTTCTACCGGACGAACGCGCAGTCCCGGGTGTTCGAGGAGATCTTCATCCGGGTCGGGCTGCCGTACAAGGTCGTCGGCGGGGTGCGGTTCTACGAGCGCAAGGAGGTCCGGGACGTCCTGGCCTACCTGCGCGTGCTCGCCAACCCGGAGGACTCGGTGCCGCTGCGCCGCATCCTCAACGTCCCCAAGCGGGGCATCGGGGACCGGGCCGAGGCGATGATCGAGGCGCTGGCCTCCCGGGAGCGGATCGGCTTCCCCCAGGCGCTGCGCCGCGTCGACGAGGCGTACGGCATGGCCGCCCGCTCGGTGAACGCCGTCAAGCGCTTCAACACGCTCATGGAGGAGCTGCGCACGGTCGTGGAGTCCGGCGCCGGGCCGGCCACCGTGCTGGAGGCCGTCCTGGAGCGGACGGGCTACCTGGCCGAGCTCCAGGCCTCCACCGACCCGCAGGACGAGACGCGGGTGGAGAACCTCCAGGAACTCGCCGCCGTGGCCCTGGAGTTCGAGCAGGCCCGGGCCGAGGACGACCCCGGTACGCTGGCCGACTTCCTGGAGCAGGTCGCCCTCGTCGCCGACTCCGACCAGATCCCCGACGAGGAGGAGCGCGAGGAGGGCAGCGGCGTCATCACGCTCATGACCCTCCACACCGCCAAGGGCCTGGAGTTCCCCGTCGTCTTCCTCACCGGCATGGAGGACGGCGTCTTCCCGCACATGCGTGCGCTCGGGCAGGCCAAGGAGCTGGAGGAGGAACGGCGGCTGGCGTACGTGGGCATCACCCGCGCCCGGCAGCGCCTCTACGTCAGCCGGGCCAGTATGCGCAGCGCCTGGGGGCAGCCCGCCTACAACCCGCCGTCCCGCTTCCTGGAGGAGATCCCCGCCGAGTACCTGGACTGGCGGCGCCTCGGCGGCGGCCCGGCGGGTGCGGCGGCGACGGCGGGGGTCCGCTCGTCGTCCACCGCCTCGGTGCGGCGCGGCGGTTCGGGCTTCGCGACGCGACGCGTGCAGGACCGGCCGGTCGTCTCCCTGGCGGTCGGGGACCGGGTCACGCACGACAGCTTCGGGCTCGGCACGGTCGTGTCCGTGCAGGGCAGCGGTGACAAGGCGGAGGCCACGATCGACTTCGGCGACCCCAAGCCGAAGCGGCTGCTGCTGCGGTACGCGCCGGTGGAGAAGCTGTAGGCCGACGCCCGGTGGGCCCCGCGTCCATCCGGTGCGCGGGGCGCCGGTGTGGCCGCCGGGGTGGGCCGGTCAGGTGGGGTCGAGGCCCTTGCCCCGGAACCAGGCCACCGGGTCCACGGCGGAACCGCCGCCGGGGCGGACCTCGAAGTGCAGGTGCGGCCCGGTGGAGTTGCCCGAGCTGCCCGCGTACCCGATCGTGTCGCCGGCCTTGACCTGGCCGGAGCGGATGCGGGTGCTGCTCAGGTGGCAGTACCACGTCTCGGTGCCGTCGGCGGCCGTCACCACCATCATGTTGCCGTAGGCGATGTCCCAGCGGGTGGTGACCGTGCCGTCGGTGGCGGCCTTGACCGGGGTGCCGTAGCCGACGGGGAAGTCGATGCCGGTGTGGACCGACATCCAGTTGATCCCGGCCTGTCCGTAGTAGGCGCTCAGCCCGCGCTGGTCCACGGGGAGGGCGAACTTGGGCCGCATCGCCTCGCGCTTCGCCGCCTCGGCGGCCTTCCGTTCCCGCTCGGCCTCCTGACGGGCCTTGAGGTCGATGCGCTCCTGGGTGCGGCTGGCGCGGTCACCGAAGTCGCGCACGTCGGCGGAGAGGCCGGCGAGCTGCGTGTCCAGCTTGTTGTTGACGGCGGCCGGCTTGACGGTGTCCTGGTCCGGCGCTGCCTGGGCCGGGCTGTCCTCCGCGCTCTCGGCGACCCCACCGCCCACGGAGGCGGCGGCGATCCCCGCCACGCCCATGACGGCCACCGAGGGAACCGCGACCGTCAGCAGCGCGGAACGCTTCGGCTTCGCCGCCCGGCGGCGGCGTCCGCCCCGCGCGGCGGGCACGGTGCCCGCCGACGGCGGTGCCGACGTGGGCGTCGTCGCCGCGTCCTCCGGCTCCGCCCAGGTGTCGTCCGCGTCGGCGACCGGGGGAAGGTCGTCGCGCGTGTCGTCCTCGGCACGGTCCGGGGCCTCGGGGTGGTCCGCGAGGTCCGTGCCGTACGGCTCTTCGTGGGCGTGGGCGTGGGCGTGGGCGTCGGCCGGCGGGCCCTCCGGGACGTCGTGGCCCTGCGGGGCGTCGACGGCGTGGGCGCCGGTGTCCCAGACCTCGGTGCTGTCGGCCCAGCCGTGGTCGGGCTGCGCGGGGATGGCGGAGAGCGGGTTGTCGACGGCGGGCCAGGCCTCGGCCGTCCAGGTCTCGGCGGTCAGCGGGTCGTACGCGGTACCCGCCCCGTAGGGATCGGTGGAAAAGCCGCCGGTTTCGTAACCGGCGGCCTGGGAAAACGCGTTGTTGTCGTGATCAGAGGGGTGGAGGGCGGTGACGTCGGCAACCGCGTCCACCCCCGCGCCGTACGTGCCGGTGCCGTACTCCGTCATGCCGTATCCCGCGTCGCCGTACGCGGAGCCGTCGTACGTCGGGTTCCCGTAGGAGGCCCCGTCATGGGAGGACGCGTAGGAGGACGGGTCGTGGCCGGGCGCGGTGAAGGGGGAAGCGGTGAAAGAGACCTGCTGGGTGGGAAAACCGTCGTAGCCGGTGGCGGCGGGCTGTGCGTCGGCCCCGCCCTGCGCCGCGTGCGGGCCGTCGTCCGGGAGGGCGCCGAACAGCGGGTCGTCGTCGCCGTATCCGCTGCCGGTGTACCCGTGGTCCGCGTCGGTCACGGCGTAGCCGTGTGCGGCGGCCTGCCCGTAGGGGTCCTCGTAACCGGCGTAGCCGGAGAACCCGGAACCTGCGGGGGTCGTCAGACCCGACGGGGGACGGTCGTTCACCAACTTCTCTTTCGCCTCGGAGACAGGGGCTGCCAGAGCAGTGCGGCGACTGTACCCGTCCCCTCGTGACGCCGACAATCTTCCGCAGGTTTTGAGCGGGCGAACTGCGGGCAGCAAGCCGTCCTTTTGGCGTACTACGAACCGGTAACGGACGGCTTGTTCGAGCCCTTCGTTCGGATTCAGGCCACCTCGGTGGAGGACGTCGCCGGAACCGTCACCCCGTCCGCGGCGACGAGTTCGCTGCGGATCCGGGCGATGACGGCGCGGTGCAGCGGCAGCGTCAGATGCCCGACGCCGCGCACCCGGACCGTGCGTCGCCGCAGGTCGGGATGGTCCAGCCGGGCGGACTCCGGAGGGGACACCACCTGGTCGCCGTCGCTCCAGAAGCTCACGAACCGGGTGCGGCACCCCGGTGCCGGAGCGGCCAGCTCGGTCAGCAGCGCGGACCCCGGACGCATCTGCCGGACCACCGGGTGCACCGACATGGCCGGAACCGCGCGCGTCCCGTGGTGCGGTGTGCCGAGCGTGACGAGGGTGTGCACGTGGGCGTCACCCCCGAAGAACTGCACGTGACAGCGGGCGATCAGCCCGCCGAGGCTGTGCCCGACGATGTCGATCCGCTGCTGCCCGGTGCGTTCCCGCAGCTCCTCGATGTGCCGCCCGAGCCTCTCGGCCGCCGCCCGCACGTCGCAGACCCACGGCGCGTAGTTGGCGCAGGCGACGTGCGGCCAGCCGTGCCGGGCCAGGGAGCGGCGCAGGAGGGTGAAGACGGACCGGTTGTCGACGAAGCCGTGCAGCAGCAGGACCGGCCGGGGTCCGGGGAGGTCCGCCCGGTCGGCGGGTACGGGGCGTTCGGCGAGGACGCCGGTGGAGTAGAGGGCCAGTCGCCCGGTGAGGACCGCCGCCTCCAGGGCGGTGGTGCGCACGGTGTCGAGCACGCGCGGCATGTGCATCCTGGCTCACCCCCGTGAACCGCACCCGTCCGTCGCGCGCCGGGTGGCGCGCGCTGCCTGACGCCCCTCCTCAGGTGCCCGTGCGTCGTGCCGACGGCCACCTGTGACCGGTGGGGCGGGGTGGTGCTGGTGACGCTGCTTCTCCCATTGTGTGATTTCCCCCTCCCCCCGCACCATGAAACGAGCGGGTGCGCGATGCTGGGACGATAACGTTCGTTCACACCGGCGCCCCGAGCGGCGGAGCCGGAGCCGCGATCAACGATGATGGAGGCAGTGATGGGTGTGTCGGGTCCGATCCGCGTGGTGGTCGCCAAGCCGGGGCTCGACGGCCATGACCGGGGAGCCAAGGTCATCGCCCGTGCCCTGCGGGACGCGGGCATGGAGGTCATCTACACCGGCCTGCACCAGACGCCGGAGCAGATCGTGGCCACCGCCATCCAGGAGGACGCCGACGCCATCGGGCTGTCGATCCTCTCCGGGGCGCACAACACCCTCTTCGCCAAGGTGCTGGAGCTCCTCAAGGAGCGGGACGCCGAGGACATCAAGGTCTTCGGCGGCGGCATCATCCCCGAGGACGACATCGAGCCGCTGCGGGCCAAGGGCGTCGCCGCCGTCTTCACCCCCGGCGCGACGACGACGGAGATCGTGGACTGGGTCCGGAGCAACATCCGTTCCGTCGCGGCCTGACGCCGGGCGTCAGGCGACGGGGGGCGGCCCGGCGGGCTCCGGAGCCCGCCCCGCCAGCTCCTCGGCCATGGCCGCGCGGACGGTGAGGGTCGCGACGAGCCGCTGGAACGCCTCAGCCCAGTAGCCCCCGGCGCCGGGCCCCCCGGGCTCCGGCTCCTCCGGATGCGCCGCCAGCGGGGCCAGGCGCCCGGCCTGGACCGGATCGAGGCAGCGCTCGGCGAGCCCCATCACGCCGCTGAAGCTCCACGGGTAGCCCCCGGCGTCCCTGGCGATCTCCAGCGCGTCGATCACCGCTCCGCCCAGCTCCTGGGACCACGGCACCGCGCACGTGCTGAGCAGCCGGAACGCCTCGGACAGCCCGTGCGCCGCGACGAACGCCGCCGCCCAGGCCGCCCGCTCGCGCGCCGGGAGGACCGTCAGCAGCCGCGCCGGGTCGCCCGGCCCCTCGGCCATCGGAGCGCTCGGGGGGCCCGCCAGCGCCCGGGCCCAGGCGGCGTCCCGCTGCCGCACGGCCGCCCGCGCCCACGCCGCGTGCAGGTCCTCCCGCCAGCCGTCCGCCACCGGAAGGGCCACGATCCCCGCCGGGGACCGGCCGCCCAGCCGCTCCGACCAGCATCCCAGCGGGGCCGCCTCCACGAGCTGGCCGAGCCACCACGAACGCTCCCCGTGCCCGGCGGGCGGCGTCGGGCTCACGCCGTCCCGCTGCATGCCCGCGTCGCACTCGTGCGGCGCCTCCACCGCGATCCCGGCCCCGCCCCCCGCCGGTCCCGTGCCGACCCGGTCCAGGTGGACGCAGGCCAGCGCCCGCGCGGCCATCCGCCCCGCCAGCGCCGAGCCGGGCAGCGCGGACAGCAGCTCCGCCGCCGTCGACCGCACCGTCCGGCTCCGGTCGCCCAGCGCCCGGTCCAGAAACGGTTCGTCCGCCGTCGTGAGGGACTCCCGCAGGGTGTCGAGGAACATCAGCCGGTCCTCCGCGCGCTCGGCGGACCAGGTGCCCGCCAGCAGCTCCCGCGCGGCGTCGGCGTCGTGCCGACGCAAGCCCGCCAGCAGTGCCACCCGCTCCGCGAACAGGCCCTCCTCCCACCGGGACCGCACGGCACGGGCGTCCTCCAGGTCCACCGGCGCCGAGGCCGCGCCGCCGCGCAGCGCGAACCTCCACTCCGCGTTCAGCCCGGCCAGCCACAGCGCACGCGGCCCGGCGAACGCCAGCGCGTCGGCCCGCAGGTCGGTCCGGGCCCGCGCCGCGTCCAGCAGCGCGGGCAGCTCGGCGGCCGGGGCCCGGTAGCCGTGGGCACCCGCCGCCGCCAGCCACTGCGGCAGCAGTTCGGCCAGATCCGGGCCTCCGCTCCGGCGTCCGCCGCCGCCCGGCTCGGTGCGTCCGGCCAGCAGCATCGCCAGCCGCCGCGCCGCCGGGGCGGGCAGCGGCGGACGCGGGTCGGCCGGGGCGGGGTCGGGCCGGGGCCCGGCCGCACCGGGGAGCAGCCCCGCCCGCTCCCGGACGGTCTCCCGCGCCGCCAGCTCGAGCAGCGCGGCGGGGGAGCCGCCCGGCGGGGTGCGCCGCTCGGCCCCCAGGAGCGCCGCCGTCACGAGCTCCTCCCAGCCGACGTCCCCCGGCCCGGGCCGTCCGTCGGCCACCTGGTCGTCGTGCTGGTCGTGCTGGTCGTGCTGGTCGTCGTGGTCGTGCTGGTCGTTCATCGCGGTCCCCGTGTTCACAGCGGTATCGCCTCCCCCTCGGACCAGACCGTGTGCGGGGTGAACCCCCTCGGCCCGCACTCCCCGAACACCGTGACCGGTCCGCCGCCCGACACGGCGACGAGCCGCCACAGCCCCGGTCGGCCGGTGGGCGTCAGCGGCAGCGCCGCCTCCCCGTCGTGGTCGGCGAGCCGCCAGGACGCGTCGTCGGACCCCGGGACCGGCACCACCCCCGCCAGCACCACCGGCCACGCCTCCAGCCACGGGTCGTCGGCCAGCCGTGTGCCGTAGGCGGCCAGCGCCGCCGCCACCCCCACCCCCGCCGGGACGCCCCCGGGGGCCGGCTCCCCCCGCCGCTCGCCCAGGACCGCGCGCAGCGGGACACCCGCCGGGTGGAACGCCAGCCCGGCCGTCAGGACCCGGCCCACCGGGAGCTGCAGCTCCGGCGCCCGCCCGGCCGCTCCGAAGGAGAGCAGCAGCGCGAGCCGACCGGAACCCCGGCCGAGCAGCCAGAAGCGACGCACCGCGAGCCGGCCCTCCTCGCCGTCCCAGCGGCCCAGCACCAGCCAGTCGTCCTCCGTGACCGCCGCCCGGTCCGCGAGGAGGGCCGCCGCCTCCGTGGTGAGGCCCAGCCGCGCCCGCACGGTCGCCGCCAGCGGGGCGGGCAGCCCGTCCAGCCCGAGCGCGGCCCGGCACAGCAGGTGCAGCAGGGCACACTCGGCCAGCAGCCGACCCGGCCAGCCGGGGCCGGAGGCGGGCACCCCGGCCAGCTCCCGGACGCGCGCGGCGAGCCCGGGTGCCTGGGCGTCCACCATGCGGGCCGCCATCTCGTCCCACGACGCGTACCCCGCCTGGTCGGCGTCGGCCAGGCCGCCCTCCAGCAGGTCCGTCAGCCGGTGCTCCAGCTCCCGCGCGCCCGTCGCGACGCGGCGCGCCCGCCGCTCCGCCCGACGCCGGGCCGCCTCGGGGTCGGCCGGGCCGCTCCCCCCGCCCGCCGCCCTCTTCCGCCGCTTCGCCAGCCAGCCCGCCGCCCAGTCCGGCGGCTCGCCGGACGGGACCGGGCCGGGTCCCTCGGTCCACCGGAGCAGCAGACCGAGCGCGTGCTTGCAGGGGAACCTGCGGCTGGGGCAACTGCACGTGGACGCGGGCCCGGTGAGGTCGACCGCCGTCCGGTAGGGCCGCGCGCCACTGCCCGCGCACAGCCCCCACACGGCGTCCTGCCCGGTGCCGGTGCCCGACCACGGGCCGGGCGCCGCGAGCCTGCTCCCGGCCCGGCGTGACGCCGCGTCGGGAGCCAGCGTCAGCACCTGCTCCGCGCTCCAGCGCACCTGGTGTCCCGTCATGCGAACGACCGTACGGGCGGCCACTGACAACGGGCCGTCAGAAAGCCACCACAGCCGCTGAGATGGACGTCGCCGCAGGTCGGGGGCGTTGTCAGTGGGCGGGTGCACAGTGGGGGACGTTACGGAGAGCGACCGCACCGAGGGGGAGCCGTGACCGCCACCGACACCACCAGCGCAGAGACCGCCGCCACCGCAGAGCCGGCGGGGTCCGTCCTCCGGCCGCACGCCGAGCACGCGTTCGCGCACGAGCTGGCCGCACTCGCCGCCGCCGACGACCGGCCGCGTCCCGAGCGCTGGCGGCTCTCCCCCTGGGCCGTCGCCACCTACCTGCTCGGCGGCACGCTGCCCGACGGGACGGTCGTCTCGCCGAAGTACGTGGGGCCCCGGCGGATCGTCGAGGTGGCCGTCGCGACGCTGGCCACGGACCGGGCGTTGCTGCTCCTCGGTGTTCCCGGCACCGCCAAGACCTGGCTGTCCGAGCACCTCGCGGCAGCCGTCAGCGGGGACTCGACGCTGCTCGTCCAGGGCACGGCGGGCACCCCCGAGGAGGCGATCCGCTACGGGTGGAACTACGCGCAGCTCCTCGCGCACGGGCCGAGCCGGGCCGCCCTCGTCCCCGGCCCGGTGATGCGCGCGATGGCCGAGGGCATGACCGCGCGGGTGGAGGAGCTGACCCGCATCCCGGCCGACGTCCAGGACACGCTGATCACCGTCCTCTCCGAGAAGACGCTGCCGGTCCCCGAGCTGGGCGAGGAGGTGCAGGCCGTGCACGGGTTCAACCTCATCGCCACCGCCAACGACCGCGACCGCGGCGTCAACGAGCTCTCCAGCGCCCTGCGTCGCCGCTTCAACACCGTCGTCCTGCCGCTGCCCGCCGACGCGGACGCCGAGGTGGACATCGTGGCCCGCCGGGTGGACCAGCTCGGCCGCTCGCTGCGGCTGCCC
Source organism: Streptomyces sp. GSL17-111 (assembly GCF_037911585.1). Taxonomy (NCBI): domain Bacteria; kingdom Bacillati; phylum Actinomycetota; class Actinomycetes; order Kitasatosporales; family Streptomycetaceae; genus Streptomyces; species Streptomyces sp. GSL17-111. The sequence goes on along the minus strand of NZ_JBAJNS010000001.1, from coordinate 2,142,639 downwards.
GCGGCACCCGAGGGGTACGAGGAGATCCGCCGGGTCGTGACGGTCTTCCGGGAGCTGCGCGAGGGCGTGACCGCCGACGGCCGCACGAAGCTCAAGTCCCCTTCGGGGACCCTCTCGACGGCCGAGGCCATCTCGGTCGTCACCGGCGGGCTCGCCCTGGCGGCGCACTTCGGGGACGGTGTGCTGCGCCCGGGCGACGTGGCGGCCGGGATACTCGGCGCGGTCGTCCGCGATCCGGCGTCCGACCGCGTGGTGTGGCAGGAGTACCTGGAGACCGTCGTCCGCGAGCGTGCGGGGTGGAAGGACTTCTACCGGGCCTGCCGTGAGGTGAGCGCATGACCGCGACCCCGAGCGGGTCCGGCGCGGCGCCGCTGCTGCTCGGGGTGCGGCACCACGGACCGGGCTCCGCCCGTGCCGTGCGGGCCGCGCTCGACGCGCACCGGCCGCGGGCGGTCCTCATCGAGGGCCCGCCCGAGGCCGACGCCGTCGCGGGGCTCGCCGCCGACCCGGCCCTGCACCCACCCGTCGCGCTGCTGGCCCACGCCCTGGACGACCCGGGCCGCTCCGCGTTCTGGCCCCTGGCCGCCTTCTCGCCGGAGTGGGTGGCCCTGCGCTGGGCGCTGGAGCACGACGCCGTCGTGCGCCTCATCGACCTGCCCGCCGCCCACACCCTGGCCTGGGCGGAGCCGGACGCCGAGCGCCCTTCCGGGGGCGACGCGCCGCCACCCGGGGCGGGCCCGCCGCCGCTGCGCCTCGACCCGCTGGCCGCGCTCGCCGAGGCCGCCGGGCACGACGATCCGGAGCGCTGGTGGGAGGACGTCGTCGAGCACCGGGGCGTCGGCCCCACCGGATCGGGGGCGGACCCGTACGCCCCGTTCACCGCCGTCGCCGAGGCCATGACGGCGCTGCGGGAGGCGGCGCCCGCGTCCGGCGGCGAGGCGCCCGAGCGGGACGCCCTCCGCGAGGCGCACATGCGGCTGCGCCTGCGGGAGGCGCGCCGCACGTACGGGGACGGCGCGGTGGCCGTCGTGTGCGGTGCCTGGCACGTGCCCGCGCTCGCCGAGCCCCACCCCGTCACCGCGGACCGGAGCCTCCTGCGCGGCCTGCCCCGGGTGCGGACGGAGGTCACCTGGGTGCCCTGGACGAACCGGCGGCTGTCCCGGGCCAGCGGGTACGGCGCCGGGGTCACCTCGCCCGGCTGGTACGGCCACCTCTTCACCGTCCCCGACCGGCCCGTCGAGCGCTGGCTGACGAAGGTGGCCGGGATGCTGCGCGAGGAGGACGTCGCCGTCTCCCCCGCCCACGTCATCGAGGCGGTGCGGCTCGCGGAGACGCTGGCCACCGTGCGGGGCCGTCCGCTCGCCGGGCTGACGGAGACGGTCGACGCCGTGCGCGCCGTGCTCTGCGAGGGCTCGGAGGTGCCGCTCGCGCTCGTCCGGGACCGGCTGATCGTCGGCGACGACCTGGGTGAGGTGCCGTCGACCGCCCCGGCCGTGCCGCTCCAGCGCGACCTGACCCGCCTCCAGCGAACCCTGCGGCTGCGCCCCGAGGCCCGTGAGCGTGCCGTCGAGCTCGACCTGCGGGAGCCGGGCGGCGCCGCCCGCAGCCGGCTGCTGCACCGGCTGCGACTGCTGGGTGTGGGGTGGGGGGAACCGGTCACCGCCGGTGCGGGCGGCACCGGCACCTTCAAGGAGCGGTGGCGGCTGTGCTGGGAGCCCGAGCTGTCGGTGCGGGTCGCCGAGGCGGGCGTCTGGGGCACCACCGTGGAGTCGGCCGCCACGGCCCTCGTGGCGAGCCGGGCCGCCGAGGCACGGGGGCTCCCCGAGGTCTCGGCCCTCGCCGAGCAGTGCCTGCTGGCCGGGCTCGACGCCGCACTGCCCACGGTGATGCGGGCCCTGGCCGACCGGGCGGCGCTCGACACGGACGTCGCCCGGCTGGCATCGGCCCTGCCCGCCCTCGTGCGCGCCGCCCGGTACGGGGACGTGCGCGGGACCGACACGCGGGCCCTCGCGGAGGTCGCCGAAGGGCTCGCCGAGCGCGTCCACGTCGGGCTGCCCCCGGCCTGCGCCGGGCTGGACGCCGACGGCGCGGCCGCGCTGCGCACCCACCTCGACGCCGCACACCGCGCCGTGGCCCTGCTCGGCGTGCCCGGCCTGCGGGAGCGGTGGCGGGCCATGCTCCGCAACGTGACCGCGCGGGAGGGGGCCGCCGCGCTGCTGCGCGGCCGGTGCGCCCGGCTCCTGCTCGACGAGGGCGGGCTCGCGCCCAAGGAGGCGGAGCGGCTCGTGGCGCGGGCCCTGTCGCCCGGCACGGCGCCGCCCGAGGCGGCGGGGTGGCTGGAGGGCTTCCTCTCCGGCGGCGGCATGCTCCTGGCCCACGACGAACGGCTGCTCTCCCTGGTCGACGGCTGGCTCACCGGTGTCTCCGCCCAGGGCTTCACGGACGTGCTGCCGCTGCTGCGCCGTACGTTCGCCGCCTACGAGTCCGGGGTGCGCCGCACGCTGGGCGAGCTGGTCCGCCGTGGTGCGCGGGCGGGCGGGGCGCGGGGCCCGGGGGGTCCGCACGCGCGCCGCCCCGGCTTCGGTCCCGGCCTCGACGCCCGTCGGGCCGACGCCGTGCGGCCCACGCTGGAGCTGCTGCTGCGCGGTGGGCCCGCGCCCAGCCGTCGGCGGGAACCCGCACAGCACGAGCACGAGCACGACGACCACGACGACCACGACGCGAGGGGGGAGGTGGCCCGATGAACGCCGCGCAGGCCGGGGAACGCGGACCGGAGCCGCAGGGGGGCATGGACGACGAGCGGCTGCGGCGGTGGCGGCTCGTCCTGGGCCCGTCCGGGGACGACGGCGCGGGCGGGCCCCTCACCGGGCGGGACGCCGCCGTGGACGAGGCGCTCGCCGCCGTCTACGGGCCCGGTGGCGAGGGCGGCGGGCGGGGCGCGGGGCTCGGGGGCTCCGCCCCGCGCGTCGCCCGCTGGCTGGGGGACATCCGCGGCTACTTCCCCGGGCCCGTCGTGCAGGTGGTGCAGCGTGACGCGATCGAGCGGCTCGGTCTGGCGACGATGCTCGCGGAGCCGGAGATGCTGGCGGCGGTGGAGCCCGACGTCCACCTGGTCGGCACGCTGCTCTCGCTGCGGCACGCCCTGCCGGAGACGAGCCGGGAGACCGCGCGGGCCGTCGTACGGAAGGTCGTCGCCGAGCTGGAACGACGGCTGGCCACCCGCACCCGCGCCACCGTCACCGGCGCGCTGGACCGCTCGGCCCGCACCGCGCGCCCGCGCCACCGGGACATCGACTGGGACCGCACCGTGCGGGCCAACCTCGGGACCTACCTGCCGGAGTACCGCACGGTCGTGCCCGAGCGGCTCGTCGGGTACGGGCGTGCGGCGCGCGCCGTGCGGAAGGACGTCATCCTCGCCCTCGACCAGTCCGGTTCCATGGCCTCCTCGGTCGTGTACGCGTCCGTCTTCGGCGCGGTGCTGGCGTCGATGCGCGCGCTGCACACCCGGCTCGTCGTCTTCGACACCTCCGTCGTGGACCTGACGGACCAGCTCGACGACCCGGTCGACGTCCTGTTCGGTACGCAGCTCGGCGGCGGTACCGACATCAACCGGGCGCTGGCGTACTGCCAGACGCGGATCACGCGCCCGGGCGAGACCGTGCTCGTCCTGGTCAGCGACCTGTTCGAGGGCGGCATACGCCGGGAGATGGTGCGCCGGGTGGCGGCGCTGCGGGCCGCCGGGGTGCAGTGCGTGGTCCTCCTCGCACTGTCCGACGAGGGCGCCCCCGCCTACGACCGGGAGCACGCCGCCGCCCTCGCGGAGCTGGGGGTCCCGGCGTTCGCCTGCACGCCGGACCACTTCCCGGAGGTGATGGCCGCCGCCCTGCGGAAGGCGCCGCTCCCCGTTCCCGGTGCAAAGGAGTCCTGAGAGGGCCGGGCCACCGGCGCCCGGCGGACGCCCTGGCAGAGGCGGCCCCCCGCGGTTGTGACCCGTCTCACCGCGCCGGTGTGACGTGCGATTTAGGCATGCACAAGTGGACACGGCTACCCTGCGAGACGGACATGCCGCGTACCCCCGCCACACGCGGCCACGCGGCACGCCCACGCTGACAACGAACCGCGATAACGGATTAAGGGACGGACGCGCGTGGACCTGTTCGAGTACCAGGCGAGGGACCTCTTCGCCAAGCATGACGTACCGGTGCTGGCCGGTGAAGTCATCGACACGCCTGAGGCGGCGCGCGAGGTGACCGAGCGCCTCGGCGGTCGCGCGGTCGTGAAGGCGCAGGTGAAGACCGGTGGCCGTGGCAAGGCGGGCGGTGTGAAGCTCGCCGCCGACCCGGCCGACGCCGTCGAGAAGGCCGGCCAGATCCTGGGCATGGACATCAAGGGCCACACGGTCCACAAGGTGATGCTGGCCCAGACCGCGGACATCGCGGAGGAGTACTACGTCTCCTTCCTCCTGGACCGCACCAACCGCACCTTCCTGGCCATGGCCTCCGTCGAGGGTGGTGTGGACATCGAGGAGGTCGCCGCCACCAAGCCGGAGGCGCTGGCCAAGATCCCCGTGGACGCCATCGACGGCGTCACCGAGGAGAAGGCCCGGGAGATCGTCGAGGCCGCCAGGTTCCCGGCCGAGCTGGCCGACCAGATCGTGGTCGTGCTCCAGCGCCTGTGGGACGTCTTCATCAAGGAGGACGCCCTCCTCGTCGAGGTCAACCCGCTGGTGAAGACGGCCGAAGGCCGCGTCATCGCGCTGGACGGCAAGGTGTCGCTGGACGCGAACGCCGAGTTCCGCCAGCCGGACCACGCGGCCCTGGAGGACAAGGCCGCGGCTGACCCGCTCGAAGCCGCCGCCAAGGCCAAGGGCCTCAACTACGTGAAGCTGGACGGCCAGGTCGGCATCATCGGCAACGGCGCCGGGCTCGTCATGAGCACCCTCGACGTCGTCGCCTACGCCGGCGAGAAGCACTCCGGCGTCAAGCCCGCCAACTTCCTCGACATCGGTGGCGGCGCCTCCGCCGAGGTCATGGCGAACGGCCTGGAGATCATCCTCGGCGACCCGGACGTCAGGTCCGTGTTCGTCAACGTCTTCGGCGGCATCACCGCCTGCGACGCCGTCGCCAACGGCATCGTGCAGGCCCTGGAGCTGCTCAAGTCCAGGGGCGAGGACGTCAGCAAGCCGCTGGTCGTGCGTCTGGACGGCAACAACGCCGAGGTCGGCCGCAAGATCCTGACCGACGCCAACCACCCCCTGGTGGAGCAGGTCGACACCATGGACGGTGCCGCCGACCGCGCCGCCGAGCTGGCCGCGAAGTAATCCGGGCCCCAGGACTCAAAGGACACGAGGACAACCGAACCATGGCTATCTTCCTCACCAAGGAAAGCAAGGTCATCGTCCAGGGGATGACCGGCTCCGAGGGCCAGAAGCACACCAGGCGCATGCTGGCCTCGGGCACGAACATCGTCGGTGGCGTCAACCCGCGCAAGGCGGGCACCACCGTCGACTTCGACGGCACCGAGATCCCGGTCTTCGGCGGCGTGAAGGAGGCCATCGAGGCCACCGGCGCCGACGTGACCGTCATCTTCGTCCCGGAGAAGTTCACCAAGAGCGCCGTCGTCGAGGCGATCGACGCCGAGATCCCGCTCGCCGTGGTGATCACCGAGGGCATCGCGGTGCACGACACCGCCGCCTTCTGGGCCTACGCGGGCAAGAAGGGCAACAAGACCCGCATCGTCGGCCCGAACTGCCCCGGTCTGATCACGCCGGGCCAGTCCAACGCGGGCATCATCCCGGCCGACATCACCAAGCCGGGCCGCATCGGCCTGGTGTCGAAGTCCGGCACGCTGACGTACCAGATGATGTACGAGCTGCGGGACATCGGCTTCTCCACCTGCGTCGGCATCGGCGGTGACCCGGTCATCGGCACCACCCACATCGACGCCCTCAAGGCGTTCGAGGCCGACCCGGACACCGACCTGATCGTCATGATCGGCGAGATCGGCGGCGACGCCGAGGAGCGTGCGGCCGACTTCGTCAAGGCCAACGTCTCCAAGCCGGTCGTGGGCTACGTCGCGGGCTTCACCGCCCCCGAGGGCAAGACCATGGGCCACGCCGGCGCCATCGTCTCCGGCTCGTCCGGCACCGCCCAGGCGAAGAAGGAGGCCCTGGAGGCCGCCGGCGTCAAGGTCGGCAAGACCCCGTCGGAGACCGCGCGGCTGGCCCGCGAGCTCCTCGGCGGCTGACACCGCGCACCGCGCGCCGTCGCCGCGCGCACGGGTCCGGGCCCGCTCCCTCGCTGGGAGCGGGCCCGGACCCGTTTCCGGCCGCCGGTCCTACTCGGCCAGGTGCCGGACGGCCGCGGGGATGCCCGTGGGCAGCAGATCCCCCCGCTCGGTGGTCGCCACGGTGAACGACGTGGCGGCCACGACCAGGGCCGTCACCCCGCAGGCCGCCGCCGTGCGGCCGAACGTCAGCCGGTCGCTGCCCCGGCGGACGTCGCGGGCCGGCGGGACGCGGAGCGGCTGGGCGGCCGCGAGCCGGTGCAGGAGGCGCGCGATGAGCGGGCCACGGGCGGACGCCTCCGTCCCCGCGATCTCCGGCACGTGGGTGGCCAGCGTCTCCCGTGCGCCCAGCAGCCGGTTCGCCGTCGCCGGGGTGCTGGCCTCCGTCTCCGCCGCCGTCTCGGCGAGGCCGAGGCCGACGCCGTCGTGGAGCAGCAGCACCCGGCGGTGGACGGGGGGCAGCGACAGCAGCGCCTCCAGCAGCGCCCCGTCCTCCGGCACCCCCGGGTACGCCTCCGGGGACGACAGCCTCGGCCGTAGCCGGTGCCACGGGGAGAGCGCCAGGTCGTGGGCGGCCGCGCGCACCCAGCCCACCGGGTCGCGGTCGACGGCGACCTCCGGCCACCGCTCCCAGGCCGTGTGGAAGGCACGCCGCACCGCCCACTCGGCGAGCCTGCGCCGTCCGGTGAGCAGGTACGTCTGCCGGGTCAACGAGCGGACGCCGCGCTCGTAGAGGGTGTCGAACGCGAGGCGGGCGTCCTGCGTGGTGGCCGTGCCGCGCCGGTCGCCCGCGCCGTGCCGCGCGGCGAACGCGTCGGCCTCCGCCCCGCCCAGCGCCCAGCCCGGCGCCGGTCGTGGCGGGCGGGCCCCGGGCGCCGCGCCGTCCGGCGCCGTGCCCGCGTCGTCCTCGGCGGGCCCCTCCGCGCGCTCGTCCGCGTGCTCGTCCGCGACGGGATCGTCCCGGTCCGGCGCCTCCTCCGCACCCCCCGCGACGTCCGGCGGACCGCCGGGCTCCGGCGGCGCGGGCACCGGGTCCGTCGCCGTGGCCCCGGACGGCCGCACGGGTGCGGCCGCGTCGGCCGCCGCGCGCTCGGGGCGCGGCGCCGTCGGATTCCGGCCGGACGCGGGGGGCCTGGTCGTCGCCTGCCCGGCCGCCGCCCGCCTGCGGGCGCGCGCCACCGCGCGGCGGCGCTGCCGGGCCAGTTGCTGAGCGCGTTTGCGGTGCGGAGCGGTCATGCCCGCTGCCCACCCTGCGTGACGACGTCCATACCGTCATAGTGGGCGACACCACGAGCTTTCGCCCGCTACCCGGGCGAAACGGGTGTTGTTGGCAGCATGGCCGGGTGAGCCGAGAGACACAGCACGACGTCCGCCGACCGGTGTCCGGGCCGAGCGTGGGCCGACTCGTGGAGGGCGCGTTCGCCGCCTGCCTGGGGCTGGCGCTGCTCGCCATGCCCGCCCTCCTCCTGTGGATCCTCTCCCCGTACCCCGACAGCGGCGCCCAGGGCGCGCTGCGGGTGGCGGCGGCGCTGTGGCTGCTGGCCCACGGGGCCGACCTCGTACGCCCCGACACCCTGGGCGGCGGCGCCGCGCCGCTCGGCGTCACCCCGATGCTGCTGACCGCGCTGCCGGTGTTCCTGCTGTACCGGGTCGTGCGGCTCACGGGGGCCACGGACCGGCGGTCCGTGGCGCTGGTGGCCGCCGGGTACCTGACGGTCGGCACGGCGGCGGCGTGGTTCACGCTGGACGGGCCGCTGCCCGTCGAGCCGCTCAGCGCGGCGCTGTACGTGCCGGGGCTGACGCTCGCCACCCTGACGTTCGCCGGCTGGGCGGTTCGGGGACGACCGGCGCCGCGGCTGCCGTCCCGCCTCGGGGGCGAGCGTCCGAACGGCCCGCGCGCCGGGGCGGCCGTGCGAACGGCGGCGGTGGGGACGGTCGTGCTGTGCGGCGGCGGTGCCGTGCTCGCCGCCGCGGCGCTGCTGGCCCGGGGCGGAGCGGCGCAGGACGCCTTCCCCCGCCTGGCGTCGAGCTGGTCGGGGGAGATCGCCGTGCTGCTGCTCTGCGTCGCCCTGGCCCCGAACGTGGCGGTGTGGGCCGCCGCCTACGGCCTGGGCCCCGGCTTCTCGCTCGGGGCGGGCAGCGTCGTCGGACCGCTGCTGACGACGCCGCACCCCGTCCTGCCGTCGCTGCCGCTGCTCGCCGCCGTGCCGGGGGAGGGGCCGGGCGGGCCGCTGGCCTGGACGGCCGCCGGTGCCGTGCCGCTCGCGGCGGGCTGGGCGGCGGGCTGGTGCACGGGACGGGCGGGCGTGCCCGTGCCGGGCACCCGGCACGGTGCGGCGACGGGGCCAGCGACGGTGGCCACGGCGGCCCTCGGCGCGCTTGGCTGCGGTCTCGCGGTGGCGGCCCTCGCCGCGTTCTCCGGCGGTCCGCTCGGCACCGGCGCCCTCGCCGCCGTCGGCCCGGTGTGGTGGTGGACGGGGGGCGCCGCGCTGGGCTGGACGGCGCTGGCCTCCGTCCCGACGGCCCTGCTGGTGCGCTGGTGGCGCCTGCGCGACCCGCACCCCCTGCTGGCGGCCGTGCTGGTGTGGCGCCGGTTCACCGCCTGGTGTGCGACGCTGCGCCCGGCGCCCGAGGAGCCGGCGGGCGCCTGGCACGAGACCGGTTCCCGGCACAGCCGGTGGGCCGCGTTGAAGGAGGTCTCCGGCGGGCTGATGCCGGACTTCGACCCGGTGTGGCGCTCGGGTCCTCCGGCCGGACCGCCCGCCGAGCCGCCGGTGCCGGATCCGCCGCGCGCCAAGGTGTCGCTGCGCCCGGCCCCGGGGCCGGGCCGGCACCGCCGTCCCTGAGTGCGGGGCTGTTTCAGCGCTCGGCTCCGCGTCGGCTCAGCGGTCGGTGTCGAACAGCGCGTTGTCGCGGAACGGCTCGGGCAGGAGCTCCTTGCACTCCTCGCGGGACACCGTGGTGAGGGCGTCCTCCACGCACGAGTAGTAGTCGTGGTTCACGAGCTGGAAGGTGTAGGCCCCGGCGACGACGAGGATCGCCAGGGCGCCGGTGACCAGGCCGGGCACAGCCGTGCGCGCCACGGCACCACGGTCGCCGGAGGCGCCGCCGGAGGCCCGGGCGCCGGTGACGTCGGCCACGGCGGAGCGGGGGGCGTCCTCCGACCGCTTCGCCCCGGGGGCCCCGCGCAACGCGCTGATGCCCCAGTGCACGGCCAGCGCACCGAACAGCAGCCCGAGCGGCAGGAGCTGGAACACGGCGAGCAGCAGGCCCCACGTGCCGGACACCGCCGCGTAGCGGGCGTGGCGCTGCACCGGGTCGCGCGGGTCCCAGCGCGGGCCCCCGGACCTCGGCCCCGCGTCCCGCGGGCCGTCGCCGCCGGAGCCCGGTTCGCCCGGGCCGCCGGAGCTGCCGAAGCCGCCGCCCTGACGGCGCGGCTGGCGGCTGCTCCACTGGCTGCCCCACTTGCGCCGGGCGGAGTCGTCCCCGCCCTGGTCGCGTGAGCCGTTGTCGTCCCGGCCGCTGTCGTCCCGGTCGTCGCCCTGCCGGTCCTCGTCGCCCGAGCCGCCGGAGGCCGGCGTCCTGGGGCGCCAGGGCTGGTCGGGGCTGCCCTCGGGTGGAGGGGCGAAGGGGTTGTCGTCCTGCCCGGACCGGCCCGGCTGCCCGGACTGCCCGGTCCGCCCGGACTGGCGGAAGGCGCGGCGTCGCTCCGTCATGTGGTGTGTGTCTTCCCCTTCGTCCTTCCGCGTCCCCACGCGCCGGTCGGCGGCGGGCACGGAACCGTACGGCAGACGCTACCCGCTGGCCGTCGCACCGTCCCGTGGGGGGCGGGGAGCCGTGCCGGTATCGTTGCTGACGATCGGCCGCTTCGTAGGGTTCCCCGGAATCTCCCGCCTCCGTTGTTCGTCCGATCGCACCACGCATCGTCGTAGCCCGAGTCCGCAGACCGAGAGAGAGCCCCGCCGTGGCCACTCCTGTGTCCCCTGCCCGGCTTGTCGTGCTCGTATCCGGCTCGGGTACGAACCTGCAGGCGCTCATCGACGAGGTCGAGCGCCTCGGCCCGGAGGCGTACGGGGCACGGATCGTCGCCGTCGGCGCCGACCGGGAGGGCATCGCGGGGCTGGAGCGCGCCGAGCGGGCGGGGCTGCCCACGTTCGTGTGCCGGGTGCGGGACCACGGGACGCGGGCGGAGTGGGACGCGGCGCTCGCCGAGGCCACCGCCGCCCACGCGCCCGACCTCGTCGTCTCGGCGGGGTTCATGCGCATCGTCGGCAAGGAGTTCCTGGCCCGCTTCGGCGGCCGGTTCGTCAACACCCACCCGGCGCTGCTCCCCAGCTTTCCCGGGGCGCACGGCGTGCGCGACGCGCTCGCGTACGGCGTGAAGGTCACCGGGTGCACGGTCCACTTCGTCGACGACGGCGTCGACACCGGCCCGATCATCGCGCAGGGCGTGGTGGAGGTCCGGGACGAGGACCACGCGGACGACGGTGCCGCTCTGCACGAGCGGATCAAGGAAATCGAGCGACGCCTGCTCGTTGACGTCGTGGGACGCCTCGCCCGCGACGGCTACAGCATTGAGGGACGAAAGGTACGGATTCCGGCATGACCGCCGAAGGTACGAAGCGGCCGATCCGCCGCGCGCTGGTCAGCGTCTACGACAAGACGGGTCTGGAGGAGCTGGCGCAGGGACTCCACGCGGCCGGTGTGGAGCTGGTGTCCACCGGCTCCACGGCCGCGCGGATCGCCGCGTCCGGTGTCCCGGTCACGAAGGTCGAGGAGCTGACCGGCTTCCCCGAGTGCCTCGACGGCCGGGTCAAGACCCTCCACCCGCGCGTGCACGCCGGCATCCTCGCCGACCAGCGACTCGCGGACCACCGCAACCAGCTCGCCGAGCTGGGCGTGGAGCCGTTCGAGCTGGTCGTGGTGAACCTGTACCCGTTCCGGGAGACGGTCGCCTCGGGCGCCTCGGACGACGCCTGCGTGGAGCAGATCGACATCGGCGGCCCGTCCATGGTGCGCGCCGCCGCGAAGAACCACCCGTCCGTGGCCGTGGTGGTGAACCCCGGCCGGTACGCGGACGTCCTGCGGGCCGTCGTCGAGGGCGGCTTCGAGCTGGCCGCCCGCAAGCGGCTGGCCGCCGAGGCGTTCGCCCACACCGCCGCCTACGACGTCGCCGTGGCGGGCTGGTTCGCCGGTGACTACACGGCTCGGGACGCCGACGGGCAGGAGGACGCGGGCGCCGGGGAGTTCCCGGCCTTCCTCGGCACGGCCTACGAGCGGGCGCACGTCCTGCGTTACGGCGAGAACCCGCACCAGGGCGCGGCCCTCTACACCGACGGCTCCGGTGGGCTGGCCGCCGCCGAGCAGCTGCACGGCAAGGAGATGTCGTACAACAACTACGTCGACACCGAGGCCGCCCGCCGTGCCGCGCACGACCACGACGAGCCGTGCGTCGCGATCATCAAGCACGCCAACCCGTGCGGCATCGCGGTGGGTGCCGATGTCGCCGAGGCACACCGCAAGGCGCACGCCTGCGACCCGCTCTCGGCCTTCGGCGGCGTCATCGCCGTCAACCGACCGGTCTCGGTGGCGATGGCCGAGCAGGTCGCGGAGATCTTCACCGAGGTCGTCGTCGCCCCCGACTACGAGGCGGGCGCGGTGGAGGTGCTGACCCGGAAGAAGAACATCCGCGTCCTGCGCTGCCCCGACGCCCCGGCGGCCCGGACGGAGCTGCGTCCCGTCGAGGGCGGCGCCCTGCTCCAGGTCAAGGACCGGCTCCAGGCCGAGGGCGACGACCCGGCGCACTGGACGCTCGCCACCGGCGAGGCCCTGGGCGCGGCGGAGCTGGCGGAGCTGGCCTTCGCCTGGCGCGCCTGCCGGGCGGTGAAGTCGAACGCCATCCTGCTGGCCAAGGACCGGGCGACCGTCGGCGTCGGCATGGGCCAGGTCAACCGGGTGGACTCCGCCAAGCTCGCCGTCCAGCGGGCGGGGGAGGAGCGGGCGGCCGGCTCCTACGCGGCGTCCGACGCGTTCTTCCCGTTCCCCGACGGGCTCGAGGTGCTGACGGCGGCGGGCGTGAAGGCCGTGGTCCAGCCGGGCGGATCGGTGCGGGACGAGGCCGTCGTCGAGGCCGCGAAGGCGGCCGGGGTGACGATGTACCTCACCGGCACGCGGCACTTCTTCCACTGACGTTCCGCTGACACCCTCCGGGGGCCGCCGTCCGTCGGCGGCCCCCGGCCGGTGCGGAGTCAGAGGAAGCGGCGCACGGGGGCCGTGGCGATCTCGCCCGCCCGCTGCAGGACGGGCCGGGTCCGCCACCGCTTGGGGCAGACGGGCTCGCTGCGGGTCAGGTCCTCGTCGAAGTGGGCGTCCAGCTCGGCCGTCAGCCGCTCGTCGATCACGGCGAGCATGACCTCCTCGTCGTGGTGCAGCGAGCGGTGGTTGAAGTTCGTCGAGCCGATGAGCGAGGCGATGCCGTCCACCGTGACGACCTTCGCGTGCATCATCGTCGGCAGGTACTGGTGGATGCGCACGCCGCAGGCGAGCAGCTCGTTGTAGTGGTTCTGGCCCGCGAGCTGGCAGACGCGCTGGTCGGTGTGCGGGCCCGGCAGCAGGATCTCCACGGTGACGCCGCGCCGCGCGGTCGCGCACAGCAGCTCCACGAAGTAGTCGTCGGGGGCGAAGTAGGCGGTGGCCAGCCGCAGCCGCGTCCGGGCGGACTCCAGGACGATGCGCATCAGCGTCTGCATGTCCTGCCAGCCGATGCTCGCCGACCCGCGCACCACCTGCACGACGGCGTCGCCCGCCGGGGGGTGGTCGCAGAACCGGTCGCGCTCGTCGAACAGGTCGGGCCGGCACTCGGCCCAGGTCTGCGCGAAGGCGGCGGCGATGCCGTCCACGGCGGGGCCGCGCACCTCGAAGTGGGTGTCCCGCCACTCGCTCGTGTCGCGGGCGTCGCCGCACCACTCCTCGGCGATGCCGACACCGCCGGTGAACGCCACCTCCTCGTCGACGACCAGGACCTTGCGGTGGCAGCGGTGGTTCTGCTTGAACGGCGAGAGCCACAGCGGTTCGCGGAACCAGACGACGTGCACGCCGGCCGCCTCCATGGCCTCCAGCAGGTCCCCCTCGATGGGACGGGAGCCGAACCCGTCGAGGAGCAGCCGCACCCGGACGCCCGCGCGGGCCCGGTCGGCCAGGGCGGCGGCGAACTCCCGGGCTATCTCCCCGCGCCAGTAGACGAAGGTCATCATGTCCACGGTGTGCCGGGCCCGGCGGACGCGGTCGAGCATCGCGGGGAAGATGGCGTCGCCGTTGCGCAGGGGGACGACGCTGTTGCCCTCGGTCGCGGGCGTCCCGATCAGCCGCTCCAGCCGGCGCCGCAGCAACCGGGCCGGGTCGGCGGACGCGCCGGCTCCGGTGGGGTCGTCGTCCTCGGGGAGGGCCGACCGGGCGTCGGACACGGTGTCGGACATGTCGGTTCCTTCGTACTGCGGCCGGGGATGGGCGGGACTGTCGACGGTGGAGGGTACACCGAACAGCTGTGTGGGTGTCGGGTGGACCGGGCGCGCCCGGTCAGGCGGCGCCCCCGGCGGGTGTCGGGTGGCTCGCCGTGCGCTCATCCCCGCCGTCCGCCCGGTGTCGGTCGGCGGCCCCGGCCCCGGCGTCCGCGCCGTCGGCGCCGTCAGCGCTGTTCGCGTAGTCCTCCGTCGCCGTCCACGCGGCGCAGAACAGCAGCAGCTTCGCCATCAGGTTGATCCACACGAGCAGCGCCACGGGGACGCCGAAGGCGCCGTACATGCTCTTGCCCGCGACACCCGTGAGGTAGCCGCCGATCAGCAGCTTCAGCAGCTCGAAACCCACCGCGCCGATGAGCCCGGCGGTCAGGAGGGCGCCCCGCCCGGGGCGCACGCCCGGCACGCGCGTCAGCAGGTACCCCAGGAGCAGGAGGTCGACGCCGACGGCCGCGAGGACGGGGACGATCCGCAGCAGCCAGCCCGCCGGACCGCCGCGCTCGACGCCCAGGGCCCCGGCCGCCCAGTCCACGGCCCCCACCGTGAACGCCGATCCGGCCAGTGACACGACGACGACCCCGCCCAGCCCGGCCAGCATGGCCAGGTCCTTCGCCTTGGCCAGGACGGGGTTGACCTCATCGTCCGGCAGCAGCCAGACCTCCCGCAGGCACTGCCGCAGCGACTCCACCCAGCCCAGGCCGGTGAAGAGCAGCGCCGCACCCGCGATGACGCCGACGGTGGCGGCGTTGTCGACGAAGGACTGGATGCCGATCTGGTCGGAGATGCCGGGCACCTGGTCCGACAGCCAGTCCTGCGCGGTGTCGATCTGCTCCTGGCTCAGGAAGGCGGCCGCGATGGCGGCTCCGAGCGCGATCATGGGGAAGAGCGCGAGGAAGCTGGTGAAGGTGACGGCCGCGGCCAGCCGCGTCCAGTGCGTCGTGTCCAGCCGTTCGTACGCGTGCCAGGCGTGCGTCCTGGTCAGACGCACGACGAGCGGGCCGATGACGGGCAACCGGGTCAGCCATTCCATGGGCCCCTTCTACCCCTGCGAAGAGGTGTCAAGGGGGCCGACAGGCCCGAGGCGCTGCCGACAGGCCCGAGGCGCTGCCGACAGACCCGGCGCGGCCTGCGGCGCGACAGGGCGGCGGCCCCGGCGCGCTAGGGCGCCGGGGCCGCCGGGCGTGACATCCCCGCCTGCCGGGGGACGGCCGGCAGCGGCGGTCTGCCGGGGAACCGGAACTCCCGCACCAGTCGCCACACCCCGTCGTCCGTGCCCTGCTCGTAGAGGGCGAAGCCGGTGATCAGCCAGGCCGCCTCGAAGTCGGCCAGCTCCTCCTGCGCGCGGTCCATCGCGGCCTCGTCGATGCCGTGCGCGACGGTGACGTGCGGGTGGTAGGGGAAGTTCAGCTCCCGCGCGAGCGGCCCCTCCGGAGCCCGCACCCGCTCCTGGAGCCCGGCGCAGGACGCCGCCCCCTCGGCGAGGCGCACGAACACGACGGGGGACAGGGGCCGGAAGGTGTCCGTGCCCGACAGCCGGAGCGGGAAGGGCTGCCCGGCGGCGGCGACGGCCGCCAGGTGCTGCTCGATGACCGGCCGGTCCGCCGCCTCCACCTCGGTGGGTGGGAGCAGCGTGATGTGGGTGGGGATGCTGTGGGCAGCGGAGTCCCCGAAGCCCGCGCGGCACTGCTGGAGCATGCTGCCGTACGGCTCCGGGACCGCGATCGATACGCCGACCGTGACGGTCCCCACGTCGTCTCCCTCCTGCTGTCCGGACGGAACGGATGAAACGGTTGGTGCCAGTGGTGCGAATGAAACCGGTGAAACGTGTGGTGCGGGTGAACCGGGCGAGCGGGGCCCGCCGCCCGGTTCGGGGCGGTTGTCAGTGTTTCGCGGGCAGAAAGCCCACCTTGTCATAGGCGGCGGCGAGCGTCTCGGCGGCGACGGTGCGGGCCTTCTCCGCGCCCTTGGCCAGAAGTGAGTCCAGCGTCTCGGGGTCGCCCAGATATTCCTGCGTCCGCTCGCGGAACGGTGTCACCCAGTCGGTCACGACCTCGGCCAGCTCCGTCTTGAGGGCGCCGTAGCCCTTGCCCTCGTACCGCTGCTCCAGCTCGGCGACGGGCGTACTGGTGAGCGTGGAGTAGATGGTCAGCAGGTTGCTGACACCCGGCTTGTTCTCCGGGTCGTAGACGATCTCCGTGCCGGTGTCCGTCACCGCGCTCCTGATCTTCTTCGCCGTGGTCCTCGGCTCGTCGAGGAGCGAGATGATCCCCTTGGCGGAGGCGGCGGACTTGCTCATCTTGGCCGCCGGGTCCTGGAGGTCGTAGATCTTCGCCGTCTCCTTGAGGATGTAGGCCGCCGGCAGGTTGAACGTCCGGCCGAAGCGGCCGTTGAACCGCTCGGCGAGGTCGCGGGTCAGCTCGATGTGCTGGCGCTGGTCCTCGCCGACGGGCACCTGGTCGGCCTGGTAGAGCAGGATGTCGGCGACCTGGAGCACGGGGTAGGTGAACAGGCCCACCGTCGTCCCCTCGGCGCCCTGCTTGGCGGACTTGTCCTTGAACTGCGTCATGCGGGACGCCTCACCGAAGCCGGTCAGGCAGTTCATGACCCAGCCGAGCTGCGCGTGCTCGGGGACGTGGCTCTGCACGAAGAGGGTGCAGCGGTCCGGGTCGAGCCCGGCGGCCAGGAGCTGCGCGACGGCGAGCCGGGTGGAGGCCCGCAGCTCCTTCGGGTCCTGCGGGACCGTGATCGCGTGCAGGTCGACGACCATGTAGAAGGCGTCGTGGGTCTCCTGGAGGGCCACCCACTGCCGGACGGCACCGAGGTAGTTGCCGAGGTGGAAGGAGCCGGCCGTGGGCTGGATACCGGAGAGCACGCGAGGACGATCGATAGCCATGCGGGCCATTCTCGCAGAGCGGCGGGCCTGATCGTGGTCGGTCGAAGCGGGGCGTCCGCCTCGTCGTGGCACACCGGCGGGCGCACGTGCGCCGCCCCGCGCCCGCTCGCCGCCCGTGCGCGCCCCCGGCACGGACGGGTGCTTCGCCGCGCACCGTCCGGTGTCCGGACGGCACCGTCCCGTTTCGCAAAGGGTGAGCGGGAATCCTCCGGACGGCGATAGAAATGACCGTGTGCGGCCCAACCCGCCGGACGATCCCACGAACGGAGCGTGCGATGCCCACTTCACCCGAGTTGATCGCCACCGCCGACGCCCACAGCGCCCACAACTACCACCCCCTGCCCGTCGTCATCAGCTCGGCCGAGGGTGCCTGGATGACCGACGTCGAGGGCCGCCGCTACCTCGACCTGCTGGCCGGGTACTCGGCGCTCAACTTCGGGCACGGCAACCCGCGGCTGATCGCCGCGGCCCGGGCCCAGCTGGACCGGCTCACGCTCACCTCGCGGGCCTTCCACCACGACCGGTTCGCGGACTTCTGCGTGCAGCTGGCCGAGCTGTGCGGCATGGAGGCCGTGCTGCCCATGAACACCGGCGCCGAGGCCGTCGAGACGGCGGTGAAGACGGCCCGCAAGTGGGGCTACCGGGTGAAGGGCGTGCCCGACGGGCGGGCGAAGATCGTCGTGGCCGCCGACAACTTCCACGGCCGGACGACGACGATCGTCAGCTTCTCCACCGACCCCGAGGCCCGGGCGGACTACGGGCCCTACACGCCCGGTTTCGAGATCGTGCCCTTCGGTGACCTGGCCGCGCTGGAGGCCGCGGTGGACGACGACACCGTCGCCGTCCTGCTGGAGCCGATCCAGGGCGAGGCGGGCGTCCTGGTGCCGCCGCCCGGCTACCTGGCCGGGGTCCGTGAGCTGACGCGGGCGCGCAACGTCCTGTTCCTCCTGGACGAGATCCAGTCCGGGCTCGGGCGGACCGGTCGGACGTTCGCCGCCGAGCACGAGGGCGTCGTGCCGGACCTCTACATCCTGGGCAAGGCGCTGGGCGGCGGGGTGGTCCCCGTCTCCGCCGTCGTCTCCTCGCGGGAGATCCTCGGCGTCTTCCGGCCGGGCGAGCACGGGTCGACGTTCGGCGGCAACCCGCTCGCCTGCGCGGTGGCCCTGGAGGTGCTGGCGATGCTGCGCACCGGGGAGTTCCAGGAGCGGGCGGCGGAGCTGGGCGAGCACCTGCACCAGGAGCTGGCCGCGCTGACGGCGGACGGCCGGGTCACCGCCGTCCGGGGCCGGGGGCTGTGGGCCGGGGTGGACATCGACCCGGCCGTGGGCACCGGCCGGGAGATCTCCGAGAAGCTGATGGCCAAGGGCGTCCTGGTGAAGGACACGCACGGCTCGACCATCCGGATCGCCCCGCCGCTGACCATCAGCAAGGAGGACCTGGACCGGGGCCTGGCGGCCCTGCGCGAGGTCCTCGCGGCCTGAGTCGGCACGGGGCCGGGGAGAGCGGGCGACGCTCCCCGGCCCCGTGCCGGGCGGGCGTGTCGGGTGACGGCGTGGGTCAGTCGCCGACGGGCGAGAACTGCGGGCCGAACGAGTCGGTCGTCACGTCGAAGGTGCTGAACTCGCCGGTGTCGCCGTACTTCGTCCACACCTGGCACCGGTGGCCGGTGTCGGCGCCCCGGTCGACCGCCTGGACGGGCGGGATCTCGTCGCAGGTCAGCTTCTGCTCCACCTCACCGGTGGCGTTCTCGCCGTGCCGCTTCCACCACGCGTCGTAGACGCCCTTGGCGAGGAGGAGGTCCTTCTTCGCCTCCGCGTCGTACTGGATGAAGAAGGCGCCCTCTTCGTAGTCGTCCTTGATCGTGACCTCGAAGGGGACCTCCACGCCCTCGTAGGTGGCCGTGCACGCGCTCGTGGCCGACGCCTTCAGGGTGACGCCGTCCGGGCACTCGGCGCTCGTCTCGCCGTTCACCTTCGCCTGGCGCAGCAGCGTCTCGCGCAGTCGGTGCTCGACCTTCTCGGTGAAGTCCGCGTCGCTGCCGGGCTCCGGCTGAGGGGTCTTCAGGTCCTCGTTGGACTCCACGACCTCCGACTGCCCCTCGGTGATCTCCACGGCGAGGAACTCGGCGTCCCCCTCGGTGCCCCCCTCGGCTCCGCCGTCGTCGTCCTGCTGTGCCCCGTTCGCGGCGGAGTCCGTCTTCTTCTTGGTACCGCCGTCGCTGCCCCCGTCGTCCGAGCCGCACCCTGCGGTGAGCAGTGCGGCGGCGACTACAGCTACGGCGATCTTCGTTATCCGCATGCGGTACACCCTAGGAGGCGGCCCCGAGGCCGGAGCGCGGCGGCCCGGGGGCGGTGGTCGACCGCGTGCGAGGAGGGCCCGGCCGCACCCGGCCGGGCCCTCCTCGACGCACGTCAGAACGTCAGGACGTCAGGACCGCTGCGGGGTTACGGGGTCCGGCGTCCTGAGCCGTCGCGGCGTCAGCTCTTGGGCAGCCACGCCTTCCAGACGTCCTCGTGCTCGGCGGCCCACTCGGCCGCGGCGTCCTCCTCGGCCATGCCCTCACCGGCGATCATGCTGGCGACCTCGTTCTGGTCCTCGGTCGACCACTGGAAGTTCTTCAGGAACTCCGCCGCCTCACCGCCGTTCTCGACGAAGTCGGCGTTGAAGTACTTCTGGAGCATGAGGGTGTCGTAGCCGCACTCGGTCTTCTCGGCCGGCTCGTTGCAGCCCTCGGTGTACTCCGGCAGCTCCACCTCGACCATCTCGATCTGGGCGTTCATCCACTGCGGGTCCCACCAGTAGGTGAGGAAGGGCTCCTCGGCCTCGTAGAGCCGCTGGATCTCCTTGAGCTGCGCGGCCTCGCTGCCCGTCGGCAGGATCTTGTAGTCCAGGTCGTGGTTCTTGATCAGGTGCTTGTCGTAGGTGGTGTACGACGGGGCGGCACCGATGAACTGGCCCTTGTCCCCGGACTCGGAGGTCTTGAAGTCGTCGACGAAGTCGTTGAGGTTCTCGTAGTTCAGGACCTCGGGGTTCTCGTCGGCGAAGTACTTCGGCACGAACCAGCCGATGTGGCCGGTCACGCCGAGGTCGCCGCCGGCGACGACGGTCTTCTTCTCCTCGACGTAGAGCTCCTCCTTCTTCGGGACGCCGCCCCAGTCCTCCAGGAGGGCGTCGGCCTTGCCGCCGTGCAGGGCGTCGAAGGCGACGGGCTCGTCCATCTGCTTGATGTCGACCTTGACGTCCATCTCCTCTTCGAGGACGTGCGCGGCGACGGCGGCGTTGGCCTGTGCGCCGACCCACGACGGGACGGCGATGGTGACCTCCTTGGCACCGCCGCCGTCGCCACCGGCGGCGGAGTCGCCGTCGGTCTCGGCGGCGCAGGCGCTCAGCGCCAGGCCGAGGACACCGGCGCCGGCGATCAGGGAGGTGCGGATCGGGGTTCTGCTCATGGTGGGGCTACTTCCGTATCTCTCGGAGTTTCGGGGCCCGCCGGGTCCGGCGGCCCCGTCGTGCGTGCGGGGGGTGGTGGCGGCGGCCGGCGAGGCCGCCGCCGGGGTCGTGGCGGAAGGGCGTCAGCGCCCTTCGGCGCGGGCGGGCTGGGTGAGCCGGTCGAGCAGCACGCCCAGGCAGACGATCGCCGCGCCGGCGGGCAGGCCGAGGGCGAGGTCGCCCTTGGACAGGCCGGTGATGACGTCGATGCCCAGCGCGCCGCCGCCGACCATGCCAGCGATGACGACCATGGACAGCACCAGCACCACGCCCTGGTTGACGGCGACGAGCAACGACCGCCGGGCGAGCGGCAGCTGCACCTGGAGCAGTTGCTGCCGCGTCGTCGCGCCCATCGAGCGGGCGGCCTCCAGGGCCGCCGGGTCGCTCTGCCGGACGCCCTGCGCGGTGATCCGGATGACGGCGGGCAGGACGAACACCACGGCCGCCGCGATCCCGGCCATACGGCCGACGCTGAACAGCGCGATCACCGGGATGAGGTACACGAACTGCGGCATCGTCTGCATGGTGTCTAGCAGCGGGCGCAGCCACTGCTCCACCCGGGGCACCCGGGCGGCCAGGACGCCGACGGCGAAGCCCAGCAGCAGGGTGATCACCAGGGCGACGAGCACCTGGGAGAGCGTGTCCAGGGACTTCGTCCACAGTCCGAGGACGCCGATGACGCCCAGGGCGGCGCTCGCCGTCAGCGCGGCCCGCCAGCGGCCCACGGCCCAGCCGAGCGCGGCGACCAGGACGAGCAGCGCCCACCACGGTGTGGCGTTCAGTCCGTCGCGCAGGGGGTTGAGGACCCCGTTGGTGACGCCCTCCGCCCAGGTGAGGGTGCCGCCGACGACGGGCACCCCGGAGCCGAGGCTCTGCTCGATCCACTCGGTGGCGTCGTTGACGTACGGGGTGATGCGGAACGTCCACTCGCGCGGCCACTCCTCCTCGCCCAGCTTCGGGCCGAGGGCGGACAGCACGGCGGCCAGGGCGCCCAGGCCCAGCCAGGACGGCCAGCCGCGCAGCCGGGCGAACCGGCCGGGGCGGACGGTGAACGGGGAGCGCAGGAGCGGCCGGGGGCCGGCCTTGCGCGGTTCCTCGGAGGCGGCCGCTGAGGGCGCGCGGGTCTCGGACTCCTCCAGCCGCGCGCCGGCGGCGGCGGTCGTGCGGTCCAGCAGGACGGCGACGAGCACGATGGCGATGCCGGCCGTCAGCGCCTGACCGACGTTCACCTTGCCCAGCGCCCGGTAGATGACGTCGCCCAGACCGCCGGAGCCGACCACCGAGGCGAGCACCACCATGGACAGGCACATCATGATCGTCTGGTTGAGGCCGAGGAGCATCTCCTTGCGGGCCAGCGGCAGCCGGGCCGTCCGCAGCCGCTGCCAGGAACTCGCGCCCAGCGAGGCGGACGCCTCCAGGGCGGCCGGGTCGGCGCCGCGCAGTCCCAGCGAGGTGAGCCGGGCCATGGGCGGGGCCGCGTAGATGACGGTCGCGACGAGCGCCGAGGGGACGCCGATGTCGAACAGCAGGACGAACGGCAGCAGGTAGGCGAACGCCGGCATGACCTGCATGAGGTCGAAGACGGGCCGCAGCGCGCGGTCGCAGGCGTCGGAGAGTCCGGCGGCGATGCCGAGCAGCAGGCCGAGCAGCGCGGCGGCGGCCACGGCGACCGTCATCAGCGCCAGCGTCTCCATCGTCGGGTCCCACATGCCCAGCACGCCGACGGCGAGGAACACGCCGAGGGCGGTGGCGGCGGTGCGCAGGGCGCGCGGACGCAGCCCGGCGCCGCCCGCGTACCAGGCGAGGACCGTGCCCAGCAGGGTCACGCCGACCCAGCCGAGCCCCTCGAAGAGCCCGATGAGGGAATCCACCGCGAGTTCGGCGTTGTTGCTGATGTGCAGCAGGAAGTACAGGAAGAGCCAGTGCGAGTCGCGGTTCTCGACCAGCCAGGCGTTGAGGTCCTCCAGCGGCGTGGTGACGTCGACGGTCATCCCGGCGGGCCATGCGCCGGAGCCGGTCACGAAGGCGCTGACGACGACGAGGAGGGCCGCGAGGGCGACCAGCACGGCGGAGGGGCGGGCCGCCAGACGGGCGGCCAGGCGGGTGGCCGGGCCCGGCGGCGGGGCGGCGGGCTCCGTGGCGGGGACGGTCTCGGTGGGCGGCTCGCCGGGCCGCTCGTCTCTCTTCTCCAGGGCGGGGGCGCTCATATGACGGCCGCCTTCGCGCCCTGGGGCTCCCCGCCGTACCCCGAGTCGAGCCCCGCGACGACGGCGAGCAGCCGGGAGTGGCAGACGACGCCGAGGACGTGGCCGTCCTCACCGACGCGGACGTGCTCGCCGGTGCGGGCCACCGCCTCGATCGCGTCGACGACGCGCGTAGAGGGCGGGAGCACGACGCCGGTGGTGGCCTCGTCGCCCACCGCCGGACGCATGGCCCGGCGCAGCGTGATGACCTGCTCGCGCGGCACGTCGCGGACGAAGTCCCGCACGTAGTCGTCGGCGGGCGCGGCCACGATCTCCTCGGGCGTGCCGAGCTGCACCACCCCGCCGTCGCGCATGAGGGCGATGCGGTCGCCCAGGCGCAGCGCCTCGGAGAGGTCGTGGGTGATGAAGACCATCGTGCGGCCCTCCTCGCGGTGCAGCCGGACGACCTCGTCCTGCATGTCGCGGCGGATCAGCGGGTCGAGGGCGCTGAACGGCTCGTCGAAGAGGAGCACCTCGGGGTCGGTGGCCAGGGCGCGGGCGAGGCCGACGCGCTGCTGCTGGCCGCCGGAGAGCTGGCCGGGACGGCGGTCCCCGAGCCGGTCCAGGCCCACCTTCGCGAGCATCTCCTCGGCGCGGGCGCGGCGTTCGGCCCTGCCCAGGCCCTGGATCTCCAGGCCGTAGGCGATGTTGTCCAGGACGGTGCGGTGCGGCAGCAGGCCGAAGTGCTGGAAGACCATGGCGGCCCGGTGCCGGCGCAGCTCGCGCAGCCGTGACTTGTCCATGGCGCGGACGTCCTCGCCGTCGATGTGCAGGGTGCCGCTGGTCGGCTCGATGAGCCGGGTCAGGCAGCGCACCAGCGTCGACTTGCCGGAGCCGGACAGGCCCATGACGACGAAGACCTCGCCCGGGTGCACGTCGAAGGAGACGTCGCGGACGGCGGCGGTGCAGCCGGTGCGCGCGGTGAGCTCCGCCGCGCTCAGCTCGGCGAGCCGCTCGTCGCCGGGTATGCGCTCGGCCTTCGGGCCGAAGACCTTCCACAGGTTGCGGACCGCGAACACCGGTTCGGTGGCCGCACCCTGAGCATGCTCGGTGGTGGACATCAGGCAACACCTCCCGGTGTGGTGGGTCCCTCGTGGGGACGGTCGGGACCGTGGGGCTCGTGGGGATCGTGCGGGCTCTGCGTCGACGGTCCGGCCCGCAGCAGGTCGGCGGCCTTCTCGCCGACCATGAGGACGCCGATCATCGGGTTGACGGCGAACATCGTGGGGAAGACGGAGGCGTCGGCGATCCGCAGGCCGCTCAGGCCGCGCACCCGCAGCTGCGGGTCCACGACGGCCAGCGCGTCGTCCTCCGCGCCCATCCGGCAGGTGCCCGCCGGGTGGTAGACGGTGTGGGCGACCTGGCGCGCGTAGGCGCTCAGCTCCTCGTCCGACGTCACCTGCGGTCCGGGGCACACCTCGCGGCGCAGCCAGCGCGCGAACGGCTCGGTGCGGGCGATCTCGCGGGCCAGCCTGATGCCGTCCACGAGGGTGCGGCCGTCGTAGTCGTCCTCGTCGGTGAAGTAGCGGAAGTCCAGGGCGGGCTTGACCTCCGGGTCGGCGCTGGTGAGGTACAGCCGGCCACGGCTGCGGGGCTTGGGGATGTTCGGCGTCATCGACACGCCGTGCGGGGGCCGTTCGTAGCCGATGCGCTCCGGGTTGTCCGTGAACGGGATCTGGTAGAAGTGGAACATCAGGTCGGGCCCGGCCGCCTCGGGGTCCCGGCGCACGAACAGCCCGGCGTCGGAGTCCATCGCGGAGTTGTCCGGGATCGGCCCGTCCGTCTCCCACACGATCACCGACTCGGGGTGGTCCAGCAGGTTCTCGCCCACCCCCGGCAGGTCGCGCACGACGGGGATGCCGAGCTCCGTCAGGTCCGCGGCCGGTCCGATGCCCGAGTGCAGCAGCAGCCTCGGGGTGTCGACCGCGCCCGCGCACACGACGACCTCGCGGCGGGCCCGCAGCAGCGACTCGGTGCCGTCCGCGGCGCGCACGTGCACCCCGGTGGCCCGCTCGCCGTCCAGCTCCAGGCGGAACGCCCAGGTCTCCAGCAGCAGGTCCAGGCCCGGCCGGTCCCCGGCGGCCAGGTGCGGGTGCAGGTAGGCGACGGACGCGGAGGAGCGCTTGTTGTCCTCCGGGTGGTAGGCGAGGTCGAAGAAGCCCGCACCCTCGTGGAAGGGCGCCGTGTTGAAGCCCTCCACGCGGGGTACGCCGGTGGCGGTGACGGCCGCCTCCACCCAGTCGCGGGCGATGGCGTTCCGGTCCTTCTCGTGCACCGGCACGATGTTGTTGCGCAGCTTGCCGAAGTAGGGCTCCATCGACCCGGCGTTCCAGCCGGACGCCCCGGCCCGCTCCCACTCGTCCCAGTCGGAGGGCAGCGGCTTGAAGGAGATGAGCGTGTTGTGCGAGGAGCAGCCGCCGAGGACCTTCGCCCGGCTGTGCCGGATGTGGCTGTTGCCGCGCGGCTGGATCGTGGTGGGGTAGTCGTAGTCCAGCTCGCCGCCGAGCAGCCCGAGCCAGCGGCGCAGCGTCAGCACCTCCGGCCGGTCGACGTCGGACGGGCCGCCCTCGATCAGGGCGACGGTGACGTCGGGGTCCTCGGTGAGGCGGGAGGCGATGACGGAACCGGCCGTTCCGCCGCCGACGATCACGTAGTCGTAGACGGTGCTCCCGGTGGGGGCGCCGTCCGTGCCGTCTGCGCGCCGTCCGCCGCGTCCGGGGTCCGGGTCGTTGCTGCTCATGGCGGTGTGGTGCTCCTCGGGGTGGTGCTGTGCGGGCCGGTTCGCGGTCCGCCGGGGCGGTGCGGGGGACTCGTGGTGGTGGGTGGGGGGTGGCACGGTCGTCGCGGCCGGGGCGGGGTCAGCCGCCGAACCAGCGGACGGGGGCGGGGCGCAGGTTCTCGTACACGTGCTTGGTCTCGCGGTACTCGGCCAGCCCGGCCGGGCCCAGCTCGCGTCCCACGCCGGACCTGCCGAAGCCTCCCCACTCGGCCTGCGGGAGGTAGGGGTGGTAGTCGTTGATCCACACGGTGCCGTGCCGCAGCCGCGCGGCGACGCGCCGGGCGCGGGCGGTGTCGGCGGAGAACACGGCCCCGGCGAGGCCGTACTCGGTGTCGTTGGCCAGGGCGACGGCCTCGTCCTCGGCGTGGAAGGTCTCCACGGTCAGGATCGGCCCGAACGTCTCCTCGCGGATGACGCTCATCTCGCCGTGGCAGTGGTCCAGCACGGTCGGCAGGTAGAAGTAGCCGCTCTCGGGGCGGACCTCGCTCGGCTCGGGCCGCGCGCCGCCGCAGCGCAGCGTGGCGCCGTCGGCCAGTGCGGCGGCCACGTAGGCCTCGGTCTTCTCCAACTGCTGCCGGGAGACGAGCGGACCGCACTCGACACCCTTCTCGGTGCCCCGGCCCAGGCGTATGAGCGACGCCCTGCGGGCCAGCTCGGCGACGAAGCGGTCGCGCACCGGCTCCTCGACGATGAGCCGCGCACCGGCGGAGCACACCTGGCCGCTGTGGATGAAGGCGGCGTTGAGGGCCTGGTCGACGGCCGTGTCGAAGCCGTGCTCGGTGGCGCAGGCGTCGGCGAAGACGACGTTGGGGTTCTTCCCGCCGAGCTCCAGGGCGACCTTCTTCACGCTCGGCGCGGCGGCCTGGGCGACCTTCACGCCGCTGGCCAGGCCGCCGGTGAAGGACACCAGGTCGACGTCGGGGTGTTCGGCGAGCCGGGCGCCCACGGGGTCACCGGCGCCGGTCACGAGGTTGCCCACCCCCGCGGGCAGCCCGGCCTCGTCGAGCAGCCGCAGCAGGCGCACGGTGGACAGCGGCGTCAGCTCGCTGGGCTTGACGACGAAGGTGTTGCCCGCCGCCAGGGCCGGTGCGATCTTCCAGCTGGCCTGGAGCAACGGGTAGTTCCAGGGCGTGATCATCGCGCAGACGCCGACGGGTTCGTGCACGACCACGCTGTGCACGTCCGGGTCGCCCGCGTCGACCACGCGCCCGCCGGACTCGTTCGTCACCAGGTCGGCGAAGTAGCGGAAGGCCGCCGTGACGTCGTCGACGTCGACCCGGCCCTCCTCCAGGGTCTTGCCCGTGTCGCGGGACTCGGTGCGGGCGATCTCCTCGCGGTCCCGCTGGAGCAGGTCCGCGGTGCGGCGCAGCAGGGCGGCCCGTTCGGCGACGGGGGTGCGCGGCCAGGGGCCGGTGTCGAAGGCGCGACGGGCGGCCCGGACGGCGTCGTCGGCGTCCTCGGCCGAACCTTCGGCGACCACCGCGAGCACGGTGGCGTCGGCGGGGTCGATGACCTCGCGGGTGGTGCCCGCCGTCGCGGCGCGCCAGACGCCGTCCACGTGGACGGTCGTCGGCTCCGGCACGTCTTCTGAATGCATTTCCTTGCTTTCTGACCGTTTTGCACTGCGCCAGACACACTGGCAACGGGCACCCCTGCCCCAAACCTGCGATCTCATGCCCGTGAGTATTCGATAAGTGGCCTTCATCACGCTGGAGGTCGGGTGTCGGCCCCGACCTCTACGTTGGGCGGGTGGCACAACTGACAACACGGGGAAGGTACGTGCGCGTGCGAAAGCAGTACAGGACGCCGGCGATGGCAACGGCGGCGGCTCTCATGGCGGTGGCGGGTCTGAGCGCCTGCGGCAGTGAGAGCAACGGCCTGGCCGAGAAGTCGGGCAAGGAGGTCTCCGAGGAGGCCGGCAAGGCGCTGAAGGACGTCACCTCGTTCCAGATGCAGATGGAGTCCGAGCAGGACGGTTCCACGTTCTCCATCGACCTGACGATGGACCGCGACGGCAACTGCGTCGGGAAGATCGACCAGGGCGAGCAGGGCACGGCCGAGATCGTCAAGCAGGGCGACAAGGTCTGGATGAAGCCGGACCAGAAGTTCTGGGAGGTGCAGGGCGGCGCGAACGGCGCGGCCGTCTACGAGCTCTTCAAGGGCAAGTACCTCGCCGGCACGACCCAGGACCCGATGCTGCAGGGCATGGCCGGCAGCTGTGACCTGAAGGCCCTCCAGGAGGACATCAACAGCGACGACGACGGCACCACCTGGTCCGACCCGAAGGAGGGCGAGGTGGACGGCAAGAACGTCGTGACCATCAAGGGCACCTCCGAGGAGGACGAGGAGGAGACCACGATGCACGTCGCCGCCGAGGGCACGGCGTACCCGGTGCAGATCGTGAACGCCGAGGGCGGCGCCGAGACGACCGTCTCGTTCGGCAAGTTCGACGAGGGCGTGCCGGACGACGTCCCCTCCGAGGACGAGTCCTTCGACGTCTCCAAGCTGGAGCAGGCCGCCGGCAGCTGAGCCGACGCGGCACGGCGACGCCGGAACGCCGAACGGCCCCCGCATCGCGGGGGCCGTTCGGCGTTCGTCGGGTGCGTGCGGACCCGCTCAGAGCAGGCCGAGACCGCGCACGGCGTCGCGCTCCTCGGCGAGCTCCTTGACGGAGGCGTCGATGCGGGCGCGGGAGAAGTCGTTGATGTCCAGGC
Source organism: Streptomyces sp. GSL17-111 (assembly GCF_037911585.1). NCBI lineage: Bacteria > Bacillati > Actinomycetota > Actinomycetes > Kitasatosporales > Streptomycetaceae > Streptomyces > Streptomyces sp. GSL17-111. The sequence continues at coordinate 2,114,722 of NZ_JBAJNS010000001.1, read as the reverse complement.
CCTGGACGATCTCGTACTTCCCGTCGGCGCAGGTGACGGGGAAGGACGAGATGAGGCCCTCCGGGACGCCGTAGGAGCCGTCCGAGGGGATGCCCATGGACGTCCAGTCGCCCGCCGCCGTTCCGTTGACCCACGTGTGCACGTGGTCGATCGCGGCGTTGGCGGCGGAGGCGGCCGAGGAGGCGCCCCGCGCCTCGATGATGGCGGCACCGCGCTTGGCGACGGTCGGGATGAACTCGTCCGCCAGCCACTTCTCGTCGTTCACCGTCTCGGCGGCGTTCTTCCCGGCGACCTCCGCGTGGAAGATGTCCGGGTACTGGGTGGCCGAGTGGTTGCCCCAGATCGTCAGCTTCCTGATGTCCGAGACGGCGGTGCCGGTCTTCTTCGCGAGCTGGGTCAGCGCGCGGTTGTGGTCGAGGCGGGTCATCGCGGTGAAGCGCTCCGCCGGTACGTCCGGCGCGGCGGCCTGCGCGATGAGGGCGTTGGTGTTGGCCGGGTTGCCCACGACGAGGACCTTGATGTCGTCGGCGGCGTGGTCGTTGATGGCCTTGCCCTGCGGCTTGAAGATGCCGCCGTTGGCCTCCAGGAGGTCGCCGCGCTCCATGCCCTTGGTGCGCGGGCGCGCGCCGACGAGCAGGGCGACGTTCGCGCCGTCGAAGGCGACGTTCGGGTCGTCGCTGATCTCGATGCCCTCAAGGAGCGGGAACGCGCAGTCGTCGAGCTCCATGGCGGTGCCCTCGGCGGCGCCGAGGGCGGGGGTGATCTCCAGCAGACGCAGCTTGACGGGGACGTCCGGTCCCAGCAGGTGGCCGGAGGCGATGCGGAAGAGCAGCGCGTAGCCGATCTGGCCGGCGGCTCCGGTGACGGTGACATTGACGGCGTTGCGGGTCATGGCGGTCTCCGTTGAACCTGACGATGGCGGCTGGACCTCCGGACCGAGGACGAAGTCTCTCTACGTCAAGAGATCCGGCGTCAGGCTATCGCGCCCGGCCGGGGTGGCGACGGCAGGGCGGCGGCTCGCGCCGGGTGCGGGACAGGACGGAGTGCGGGGCGGCCGCCCGCAGAGGGAGGGGGTTGCGGGCGGCCGCCCCGGACGCGGTGCCGCGCCCGTGGGGGGATGACGGTGTTGTGCCCCGTATCCCGGGACCTATGCACACCGGGTGCCCGAGCCGATCCGGCCCGTCCACTCCCGGCCGGGTCCTCGGCCGCGCCCGCACGTCCGGGTCCGCGTCAGCGGACCGTGCACCCCTGCGACGTCCCGGCGCGCTCGACGCAGATCCGCACGACGTCCGGGCTCTTCGCGGCGACCATCATCGTGTAGCCCTCGGTGTTCTCGCCCAGGTCCTGGCTGGCCCTGGCGTCGGTGTCGGCGGTGATCACGACGGTGTCACCCGGCTCGGCGGCGCCGATCCTGGCCCAGGCGGCCTCGCACACCTCGCTGTAGCGCACCTCGACGTAGGCCGCGCCGATCATCGCGTCCGACGTCGTCTCGGCGTACTGACCGCCGCAGCCCATGAGTTCGGGGTCCTCGCCGGTGCAGTCGGCGCCGCTGCACAGCACGCCGTCGGGCAGCTTCGGCTCGGTCACCTTGCGCGGCGGGGGTGTGGGCTCGGCGGCGGCCTCGTCGCCGTCGCCGGGGAGGTCGACGAAGAAGAACGTGGCGGCCAGGACGGCCAGCGCGCTCACGCCGCCGGCGAGCAGCATCGTGACGCGTCGCCCCCCGGACGGCGGTTCGGCCGCGCGGGCGGCGGTGCGGCGCGGTGCGGGACGACCCGGCGCGGGTCGGGGCCCCTGGGGTGTGGGACGGGCGGCGGCGTGGGACGGGACCGGGGCACCCGGGGCGGCCTCCGGCGAGGTGCGCAGGGCCGTCGTCGCGGCACTGCCGGTGCCGCCCGGTCCGCCGGGGCCCGGGACGGCGTCCGGGGCCGGGCGCCCGGGAGCGTTCCGCTGCCGTCTGCGGCCCTTCGCGGCGCCGGCCTCGGCCGCCTCGGCTGCCTCGGCGGCCTCCAGCGCCTCGCGGGCCTGCGATATGCGGATGGCCTCCATCGTCATGTCGTGCCGCATCTCGGCCCGGCTCCAGGCCCGTTCGGCCAGCTCCCACAGGGTCGCCAGGTGCCGCACGTCGGTGCCGGTGACGTCGGCGAGCGCGGAGACGGCTCCCTGCGGCGGGAGCAGCCGTCCGCCGAGGTAGCGCTCCCACGACGTCTTGCTGTAGCCCGTCTTGTCCGACAGGGCGGAGAGGCTCAGCCCGCTGCGGTCCACGAGCCGGCGCATCTGACTCGCGAAGTCGCGGATCTCCGGGTCCAGTTCCTCCGGTAGCGGCTTCCAGCGAGGCATGCCGATGACCTCCCTCTCCCCGGGCGTGCTGTTGTTGCGTCCTCGCGCACCGCCGACGGTCGCCACGGGCCGGGCACGAACATCCGACCAGTGTGCCACTCGTCGGTGGGGGGAACGGCACGTCCGTCCGGTTCCACGCCCGAACGGTGCGCGGCGGTTCCACGCCGACGGGCGGTCGTCCCCCGGGGACGCGATCCGCCACCTCGTCGCGCCTAACGGACGAGGTAGCGGATGACGTCCTCCAGGAACGGGAGCTCCAGCCACGGTCGGGGCTGCGCCATGAGCCCCAGGACGATGATGAGCGAGCCGAGCAGGCCGTAGGTCAGCATGTCCGTGAACCGGGAGCGGACGGCCAGCATGCCCACGTTCGGCACCACCCGGCGCAGCACCGCCCCGGCCAGCAGGGAGCCGCCCACGACGAGCACGCCGAGCCGCGTCTCGCCGAGGACGATCAGCAGCCCGGCCCCCGTGCCGGCCAGCACGGTCAGCAGCGGCCACTGGCGGTACGGCGCGGGGGCGTCCCCGGCCGCCGCCCGGCCGCCGCCCTCGGGCCGGGCGGTGTCACGGGTGAGGACGGGGAAGCGCCGGGTGCGGCGGCGCGGCGCGCTGGAATCCGCTCCCATGGCTCAGCCCGCGTTCCGCTCGGCCGCGTCCACGACGTTGGCCAGGAGCATCGCCCGCGTCATCGGGCCGACGCCGCCCGGGTTGGGCGAGAGCCACCCGGCCGTCTCCGCGACGCCCGGGTGCACGTCACCGGCGATCTTCCCGCTCTCGTCCCGGCTCACGCCGACGTCGAGCACGGCCGCACCGGGGCGGACGTCCTCGGGCTTGATCAGGTGCGGCACGCCGGCGGCCGCCACGACGATGTCGGCCTCGCGCAGGTGGGCGGCCAGGTCGCGGGTGCCGGTGTGGCACTGGGTCACCGTGGCGTTCTCCGAGCGGCGGGTCAGCAGCAGCGGCAGCGACCGTCCGACCGTGATGCCCCGGCCGACGACGACCACCTCGGCCCCCTTGATCGGCACCTCGTGGCGCCGCAGCAGCTCGATGATCCCGTTCGGTGTGCAGGGCAGGGGAGCGGGGACGCCGAGGACGAGCCGGCCGAGGTTCGCCGGGTGCAGCCCGTCGGCGTCCTTGTCCGGGTCCATCAGCTCCAGCACGCGGTTGGTGTCGATGCCCCGGGGGAGCGGCAGCTGCACGATGTAGCCGGTGCACTCCGGGTCCTCGTTGAGCTCGCGGACGACGGCCTCGATCTCCTCCTGCGTCGCGGTGGCGGGCAGTTGGCGCTGGATGGAGGCGATGCCCACCTGGGCGCAGTCGCGGTGCTTGCCCGCCACGTACTTGTGGCTGGCCGGGTCGTCGCCCACCAGCACGGTGCCCAGTCCGGGGCGGACGCCCCGGGCCGCCAGGGCCTCCACCCGGGTGGCGATTTCGGACTTGATGGTGGCCGCGGTGGCCTTGCCGTCGAGAATCTGCGCGCTCATGCCCCCATCCTCCTTGATGCCCGGCCCCCGTCTCCACTCCGCCCGCCGGTACGGGCCCGGTAAGAGCTTCGTCACGGTCGGCGAGCGCGGCTGGACACGTGCTGCGGGCGGGCCGGATGATGACCGCAGTGCCGCGGGCCGAAGGGGACGGCCGCGGGGGAGGGCACGGGGAAGGCGCTTGCGCCCGGCCCTCGGGCCGGAGCCCGGGGTGCCCCGGTGACCTGGCCCGGGTGCGTCCGATCGTCCCTACCGCGCTTTCGAGGTTCCGCCGTGAGTCACCCGAGCCAGCCCGACCCGTACGGCCAGCCGCAGCCGTACGGCTACCCGTCGGCGCCGCCGCAGCAGCCCCCGCCCCAGCACCAGCCGGCGTCCGGCTACCCGGCGCAGCACCACCCGGCGCCGGGCTACCCGGGCGGCTATCCGCAGTACCCCGGCGGCATGCCGCCGATGCGGACGGGGATGCCCGGCATCGTCGTCACCGCCCGGGTGCTGCTCTTCGTCGCCGGTGGCCTGTGGCTGCTGTGCGCCATGCTGGGCATCTACCTGATGGCCGAGTCGTCGAAGCCGTACTACGAACGTCCCACCTTCGGTGACGTCTCCGACGACCTCTACGCGGTCGGTGTCGTCCTGCTGTGCGTCAGCCTGGCCATGGGAGCCCTCCACATCACGGTCGCCTCGATGTTCGGCAGGGGCCGCGCGGGCGTCCGGGTCATGGCGATCATCACGGCGGCCCTCAACACCCTTGCGGCCGGCTTCGCGTTCCTCAGCTCCCTGGCGTCCGACGGGTCCGTGGAGGCTTTCGGGGTGTTCATCCAGGTGCTGTGGCTGGTGACGGCGATCCTGACGCTCGTCTTCCTCTGCGTCCGCCCGGCCGGGCAGTGGTTCAACCGCCCGCAGTTCTGACCGGGGGCCGTCGCACCACCGCCCGGGGGCGGTCCGCACCCGGGCGCCGGGGGCGCGGTCAGTCCCGGGCGGCGGGCCAGCGCCGGTGCACGAACCAGGCCGCGGCGGCGAGGACGGTGCCCGTCGCCGCGATGAGGCCCACGGCGGTGCTCACGCCCGAGGCCCCGGAGGCGGGCGGTTCGGACGCCGTCAGTCCTGCGGCGGTGCCCTCGCCGTTCTTCTCGTCGCCCACCGGGGTCGGGTCTGCGGACGGGGCCTGCGCGCCGCGCGGCGGGACGAGTTCGCCGACCGGCGTCACCTCGTCCGCCGCCGCGAAGCCCCAGTCCAGCAGGGCGGCCGTCTCCTCGTACACGCGGTTGGCCCCCTCGTCCTCGTCGGGGTGCATGACGGTGACCAGGAGGGTGCGCTCCCCGCGCTGGGCGACACCGGTGAAGGTGTAGCCCGCCTCGGAGGTGTAGCCGTTCTTCACCCCGGCCAGCCCCTCGTACGGTTCGAGCCCGTCGGAGCCGATCAGGAGCCGGTTCGTCGTGCCGATGGCGAAGTGCTCGCGCTCGCGCGGCCCGTCGTCCTCCTTCGCCTTCTTCTCCTCCTTCGCCCACTCGCCGGGGAAATCGGCCTCGGCGGTGGCCGCGTAGGCCCGGAAGGCCGGCTTCTGCATACCGGAGCGGGCGATGAGGGTGAGGTCGTAGGCGGAGGACGTCTGCCCCTCGGCGTCGTAGCCGTCCGGGCTGACGACGTGGGTGTCCTGCGCGCCCAGGGCGTCGGCGTGCTCGTTCATCTCCCGCGCGGTCTTCTCCAGACCGCCGTTCATCGCGGCCAGGACGTGCACCGCGTCGTTGCCGGAGCGGACGAACACCCCGTTCCACAAGTCGTGCACGGTGTACGGGTGGTCCTCCTTGATGCCGACGGCGCTGGAGTTCGTGCCGAGCTCCAGGAGGTCCTCCCGCCGCACCTCGTAGACCGTCTCGGCCTCGAACTTCGGCAGCAGCGCGTCGGCGAAGAGCATCTTGATCGTGGACGCCGGTGCCAGCCGCCAGTGGGCGTTGTGCGCGGCCAGCACGTCACCGCTCTCGGCGTCGGCCACGATCCAGGAGCGCGCGGTGAGCTTCTTCGGCACCTTCGGCGCCTCCGGGCCGAGCGCGACCTGGGTGCCGGGCAGGCCGAGACGTTCGCCGCCGACCGTGGACATGCTCTTCGGCGGCTTCGCCTCGTCGGCCGCGGCGGGAGCGGTGGTCAGGCCGCTGAGCAGCGCGGGCAGCAGCACCGCCGCCGCCACCGTCGTACGGGCGGCGGCGCGCCGGGAAGTATGACGAATCGTGTCCACGGGGGGAACGTACCGCGTGTCCCGACACTCCGTTAGCCCAGGGGCGGCACCCGGGTGACCACCCGTTCGGCCGCACGACACGCGCCGATCCGGTACGACGTGGCCGCCCGTCCGGGTGAACGCACGGCGGGGCGACGGGACATCGCCCGGGACCGGACGACGGCGCGGTTCAGGCACTCCGCGCGGCCAGTTCGACGACGGTGATGTCCGGCTCCGCGCCGACCCGTACCGGCGGCCCCCACGCGCCGGCACCGCGCGTCACGTAGAGCTGGGTGTCGCCGTACCGCTCCAGCCCGGCCAGGGTGGGGTTGGCCAGGTCCGCCAGGTACGTCCCCGGCCACATCTGGCCCCCGTGGGTGTGCCCGGAGAGCTGGAGGTCGACGCCGTGCTCGACGGCGTCGTGGATCATCACCGGCTGGTGCGCCAGCAGCACGGAGGCGCGCTCCGGCGCCCGGTCGCCGAGGGCGGCCTCGTAGTCCGGGCCGTCGTCGTAGTTCTCACCGGCGATGTCGTTGACGCCCGCCAGGTCGAACCCGGCCAGCTCGACCCGCTCGTTCTCCAGCGGACGCACGCCCAGCTCCCGCATGTGGTCGACCCACTGCTCGGCGCCGGAGAAGTACTCGTGGTTGCCCGTGACGAAGTAGGCGCCGTCCCGCGAACGCAGCGTGGCCAGCGGCTCGGCGGCCTCCCCGAGGTCGGCCACGGAACCGTCCACGAGGTCCCCGACGATGGCGACGGCGTCCGCGTTCACCCGGTTGATGACGTCCACGATCCGCTGGGTGTGGCCCCGGCCCAGGACGGGCCCGATGTGGATGTCGCTCACCACCGCGATCCGGTAGCCGTGCGCCCCGCGCGGCAGCTTGGCCAGCGGAACGGTCACCCGCTTCAGCCGGGGCCCGATGCCCAGCATGCTGTAGGTCCCGTACCCGACGGTCCCCGCCGCCGCCACACCCGCCGTGACGGCCGCCGCCCGGGCGACGAACAGCCGGCGCGAGGGGTCGGAGGGGCCGGACTCGGCGGGGGCGGTGCGCGTCGGCTCCGGCGCGGGCGGCCCGCCGGGCCCCTCCGGGGCGTCCGCCGGGCCGGTGGCCTCCGCCGGGCCGGCTCCGGGCCCCTGCGGTGCGGTCACCAGCTCCTGCCGGGGCTCCGGCGCCGGAGCGGGCTGCTCCGCCCGCGCCGCCCGCCGGGCGAGCAGTCGCCGGGCCAGCGGGCGCACCGGCTCCAGCGCGACGAGCGCCAGCAGCAGGTAGACGAGCAGCGCGAACCACATGAGGCCGGGCCACGCCAGCAGCTGCTGCACGACGAACGGCGCCTCCATCCGGCCCGCCGTCTGCCCCGCGACGGCCAGCAGCGGCAGCACGACGGCCAGGGCCGTCCCCACCCGGCGGTAGACGCCGCGCGGCGCCGAGACGTCACGGACCAGGCGGCGCCACAGGTAGTAGTGCGCACCGCCCAGCACACCCACCACGAGCCCCAAGAACACGAACACCATGTGACGCTCTTCCCCGCCCTATCCGCTATGCGACGCTGTCTCTGTCTTCCGGAACGCCGTCGGCCGCACCGGCGTTCCCCGCGTTCCGCCTCCGGCCCTCGAAGCCCCCGGCGGCGGGCGGGCGGCGCAGGGCCCGCAGCCCCCGCAGCCCGATCACGCCGATGGCCGTCCCGAGCGCGAAGGACACGACGGCCAGGCACAGGTGCACCCAGAAATAGCCCGTCGGGTCGCCCGCGTCGTCGAAGGCCAGTCCGCTGGAGTCCTTCCACAGGTTGCGCACGAAGGTCGTCCACACGAACCACGACCACACCCCGAACGCCAGCAGGAACCACGAGACGGGGCGGGAGAGCTTCATGACCTCAAGTATGCGGGGGGCCGTTCCGGCTCCGGCCCGCGGCCCCCGCCGCCGTGGGCAGCACGAAGTCCTCCAGCACGCGCCGCACGTCCCGCACCAGCGGACGCAGCACCCGCCACCGGGAGAGCGCGACGGCCCGGGCCGTCAGCGGAGCCGTCCGGTCCGCCAGCGCACGGGACCGGGAGCAGCCGGGGGAGCGGTCGAACACCCAGTACAGGACGAGCCCCATCTGGTGCAGCCACAGCAGCTCCGGCAGCAGCTCGGCCAGCTCCGGGTCACCGTTCACCCGGGCGCCGGACAGCGCCTCCCGGAGCAGCGCGACGGCGGCGTCCCGGGCCGGCCGGGACTCCGGGGAGAACGGGCTCAGCGGGCTGTCCGGATCGGCCGCGTTCTTGAAGAACTGGGCCGCGAACTGGTGGTACGGCTCCGCGACGTCGAACCAGGTCAGGTACACGCCGCGCAGCCGTTCCGTCAGGTTCCTCTCCTGGGCGAGCACCTTCCGCGCCGCCGCCCGGTGCTCGGCGCCGATGCGCTCGTAGAAGCCCTGGACGAGGTGCTCCTTGGAGGCGAAGTAGTAGTAGGCGTTCCCGACGGACACGCCGGCCTCCGAGGCGATGGCCCGCATCGTCGTCCGGTCGTAGCCGCGCTCCTGGAACAGCCGCAGCGCGGTCTCCAGGATGAGCGTCCTGGTCTGCTCGCTCTTGGGCTTCCGCCGGGCCGCACCCCCGCCACGCGCCCCGCCCGCACCATCCACGTCCTTCGCCTCACCTGCCACACCCCGAAGCCTAGACGCGGGAAGGTGCCCCCGACGGGTGCGGCGGTCGCCCGGTCCCGTGGGACCGGGAAGGGTCAGACGGACTCCGCGACCCGCGCGACACCGGGCCCGGCCAGCTCGTCGAGCGCCACCCGGCGCCCGGAGACGGCCAGCAGCAGCGCGAGCGCGGTGCCCCTGACGTCCGGCCCGGAGCCGATCGACAGCTCGGCGTCCACCGCCGTCAGCCGGACCCGGGCCGTCAGCTCCTTCGCCCCGCCGAAGGACGCCGGCGTACGGGTCTGGAGGCGCAGCGACCGAAGGACGGCCTCCGGCGGATAGGAGCGGGCCAGCCCGAGCGGCCGACGGATGTCCTCCCCGTGGACGACCTCCTCGACGATCCGGCTGTCCAGGGGCGCCGGCGGGGACGACCGCCGGGACGCCACCTCACGCAGCCGATCCAGCGTCTCCCGGGGTGTGGCCCCGCGCTCGCGCTCCACGCCGCGTGCGTTCTGGCGGTCGAAGTCGAACCGCTCCCGCACCAGCCCGACGACGAAGCCCAGGCGTGTCGTGCGAGCGCTGCCCACGAGATGGGCGACCACGTCGTGCACGCTCCACCCCGGGCACAGGGACGGCTGCTCCCACTGCGCGCCGTCCAGACCGGCGAGGTCGGCGATCAGCGCGGCACGTTCCGCGTGCACGATCGACCAGACGTCGTTTCCCATGGCTTCCCCTTCGCTCACTCACGGACTTTCACCGGAGTGAGACTCCGCGGCGCGGGGAAACTCATCGCCCGACCGACGGGGCCCGGCCCACGCGCCACGACGGGCCGGGCCCCGTACTCGGGGCCCGGCCCGTCGTGGCGTGGTCCGTGGGGGTGGTCAGGCGTCGCAGGTGGTGTCGTTGTCGGGGACCTCGCCGCGCAGCAGGTAGGCGTCGACCGCGTCCTGCACGCAGGAGCCGCCCGCCAGGTAGGCGCCGTGACCCTCGCCGTCGACGGTGACGAGCACGCCGACGTCCTCGCCGAGCTCCTTCGCCATGCGCTCGGCGCCCTCGACCGGCGTCGCCGGGTCGCCGGTGGTGCCGATGACGACGACCGGGGCCGCGCCCTCCGCGCTCACCTCCGGGTTGTCGCGGGCGCCGGACACCGGCCAGTCGGCGCACCAGCCTGCGGTGTCCCAGGCCAGGAACGGCCCGAAGACCGGGGAGACCTCCACGAAGTCGGGCAGGACGGCCCGGGCCTCCTCCGGTGTGGCGCGGTGGCTGTCGTCGGCGCACGAGACGGCCCGCTGGGCGTGCGAGGCGGCCTCGAACCGGCCCTCGTCGTCCCGCCCGTGGTAGCTGTCCGAGAGGGCCAGCAGCCCGGTGCCGTCGCCGTCCTCGGCCTGCTCCAGCGCCTGCGTGAGCAGCGGCCAGCCCGCCTCGCTGTAGAGCGGGGTGACGATGCCGTACAGGGCCTGCGCCTCGCTGAGTCGGCGGTCGCCGTCGGTGGGCAGCGGCTCCCGGTCGATCCGCTCCAGCAGGTCGGCGATGCGCCGCGTCCCCTGCTCGGGGTCCTCGCCGGTGCTGTCGAGGTAGTTCTCCAGCGCCCGCTGGAAGCCGACGGTCTGGTGCCTGGCGTGTTCCACCGTGCCCGCCGTCGGGTCCACGGCGGCGTCCAGCACCATCCGTCCGACGCGGTCGGGGAACAGGTGCGCGTAGGTGCCGCCCAGCGTCGTGCCGTAGGAGAACCCGAAGTAGTGCAGCTTCTCGTCGCCGAGGACGTGGCGCATCAGGTCCATGTCGCGCGCCGCGTCGGCCGTGCCGACGTGCGGCAGCAGTTCGCCCGCCTCCTCGTCGCAGTCCGCGCTGAGGGCCCGGGCCTGCGCCAGGTACTCCCGCTCCTCGGCGGCCGTGTCGGGGGTGACGTCGGTGCCGAGGGACTCCTCGATCTCCGCGTCGCTCTGGCAGCGCACCTTCGCGCTGCGCCCCACGCCGCGCGGATCGAAGCTGACCAGGTCGTAGGAGGCGCCCAGGGTGGCGAAGGCGTTCTCGAAGCCGGGCAGCGCCGCCACGCCGGAGCCGCCGGGACCGCCGAAGTTGAACAGCAGGGAGCCGACGCGCCCGTCCTCCCCGGTCGCCCGGGTGCGGATCAGGGCGAGGTCCAGCGTCTCGCCCTCCGGCTCGTCGTAGTCCAGCGGCGCCCGCAGCGTGGCGCACTCCCAGCGGTCGGCCGGCGGGGACGTGCCGGGGGCCGGGGCCTCGCAGTTCTCCCACGTGAGCCGCTGGCCGGTGAGCCCCTCGGGCAGCGCCGGGGCGTCCTTCCCGTCCGGCTGGGCGGACGGCGAGCGCTGCGCGCCGTCGCCCCGGTCGCCCTCGGACTCCTCGCCGCTGCAGCCGCCCAGTGCCGTCACCGCGAGCACGGCCGCGACGGCGGTGGCCGCCGTCCTGCGGTGTCCGCCGCTCCTGGTCCTGCGGAACACGTGGCCCCCCACTCCTCGTACGGTCAGTGGCGGGCCATCCTATGCGGACGACCTGGCCGGACACCGAGCCGTGACGGGGTGCGGGGGGCCTGCGGTCAGCTGGGGCGGGGGCGGCCCGTCAGCGGGACTGCGCCTCGTCGTAGAGGGCGCGGGCGTCGTCCCCGAAGTAGGGGCCGAACATGTTCCCCGGCCAGAAGACGTAGCCGAAGCTGTTGACGGACGTCTGGAGCCCGGTGCCGTCCGACTCGTCGAAGTCCGTCAGCCAGGGGCCGCCGCTGGAGCCGCCGGTCATGTCGCAGCCGAGGCCGTGGTCGCTGGAGAGGAGGAAGTCGCGGAAGCTCCGCCCGCTGCAGTAGATGAAGCTCTCCCCGTCGTAGGGGTCGGCGGCCGGGAAGCCGAACGCGTACATGTCCTGGTCGTAGCCGCCGTTGAAGGCCAGGCCCTGACCGCCGACGACGTCCGTCAGCCGCTGCCCGTCCAGCTCGCCGACGACGGCGGCGCCGATGTCGTAGTTGATGTCCTCGCTCGCCGTCCACTGCGGGGTGGCGAGGGTGGCCTCGGCCGCCCAGCGCCCGTAGGGGGCCTGGCCGTCGCGGTAGGCGGGGACGAAGACCCAGTCGGTGTGCCAGGCGCCGTCCATCTTCACGCAGTGCCCGGCGGTGACGACCGTGCTGCCGTTGGCGCTGTTGACCGCGTTGCCGGAGCAGGAGGCGCTGCGGCCCTGGTAGGTGAAGAACACCCGGCCCGCGGTGGTGGTGATCTCCCCGCCGCCGGTCCACGGAGCGCCGCCCTCGGGGAACGCCTGCGCGCCCACGTCCGAGGAGGACGCGGGGGCCAGCGGCTGGACGGTGCTGGTCGGACCGTCCGGCAGTCGGGGTGCCGCCGCGCCGGTGCGCGGACCGTCGCCGGGCGCCGTCGCGCGGGGGCCGGGTGCGGTCAGCTCCTCCAGTGGCACCGCCGCCCGCATCCGCTCGGCGGTCCAGTGGGCGCGCACCCGCTCCTGTGCCGTGGGCGACTCCGCCGCCGGCCGCACGGCGGGTGGTGCGTCGACGTCGGGCGCGTCCACGTCGGGGGCGTCCACGGCGCCGGCCGGTGTGGCCAGCACGCCGCCGGTGACCAGGGCGCCGACGGCGATGAGCGTGCCCAGCAGGGATCGGGGGGTGCGTCTCACGCTGACTCCTTCTGCGGCGGCCGCGCGGTGTGCGCGCGGGCGGAGGTGACCGGGGCGGCCGAAGCGGCCTCCCGGGCAGACGAGTTGTGCGGTTACCGGACGTAAGGCAGCCTGCCATCGGAGTGGGTGTTTGTCAGGGCTGTGTCAACGACTGGCTGAAACGCTTCCCTACGGCATGTGCACCCCGCGCGTCCCCGGAGTGGACCGCGACCGTGCCTCAGAGGCACGAAACTTGCCCGACGGGCACGGGGTTGGCTCAATGGAGGGCATGAGCCCTCCGCCACCCGACGCCGGCTCCTCCCCGCCCGGACCCGCCGGAGAGCCCGGCCCGGACCCCGCGGAGCCCGTCGTCGCCCCGCACCTGCGGGCCGTACGGCGCCGCGCCGCACTCACCCTGGAGGCGGCCGCCCGGATCGCGGGCATGTCGCCCGCCTACCTCTCCCGGCTGGAGACCGGCCGTCGCCAGCCGTCCCTGCCGACCCTGCTCGCCCTGGCCCGCTGCTACGGCACGACGGTCTCCGAGCTCCTCGGCGAGGCACCCGCCGACCGCGACGCCGTCATCCGCGCGGACGGACCCGGCGACCCGCCGGACAGGGTACCGGCGCGGGCCGGCGGCTGGACCTACCGCCGGGCCGGCGCCACGGGCCGTGCCCTGCAGGCCCTGCGCGTCCACGTGCCGTACGGATCGCAGGGCGACGTCGTACGGGTCCACCCGGGGGAGGAGTGGCTGCACGTGCTGAGCGGCCGCCTCCGGCTGCGTCTCGGCGACAGCGCCCACCTCCTCGCTCCCGGGGACAGCGCCCACTTCGACTCGCTCACCCCGCACCGCCTCGCCGCCGACGACCCGGGCGGGACGGACCTCCTCTTCGTCCACACGCTGCTGCGCAGCCCCACCGACACCCTGTGCCTCGGCCCCGGGCGTCCGACCGCCGGAGACCAGCCGTGAACGACGAACGCGCCCAGGGGAAGTTCCCCCGCGGCCTGTGGGTCCGTCTCTTCGTCTACCTCGTCGCCGGGCACCTGCTCTCGGCCTTCATCTACCTGCTCTTCGTCCTGGGCGCCGAGTGACCGCCCGGCCCGCGGGCGGCCTGCCAGTGGGCGACGACGCGGGCGTGCGCCGCGTGCAGGGCGGACATCGAGGCCGGGCGCCAGGTCTGCCCGAGCGGGACGGCCAGCGGCACCCCGCGCCCGTCGACCCGCGTCACGACGACGCGGTGGACGGCGCCGTCCCAGCGGTGCGTCAGCTCCACGGTGACGCCCGCGACCTCCGGCCACGCCGCGCGCCGGCGGCGCAGGGCCAGGCCGCCCCGGGTGCGGACCCCGTGGGCGTCCACGACGGTCACCGCGCCGGCCCGGTGGAGCAGCAGGGGTAGCACGGCGCTCACGCCCCAGGCGGTCGCCCGCAGCGGCCGGTCGGCGGCGTGCCCGGGCCCGGCGGACAGGAAGCCGCACCAGCCGACGCCCGCCACGACGAGGGCGACGCCCGCCCACCCGTACAGCCGCCCCCGGCGCGGATGCCGGAAGGTCACCGGCTCGGGCGGCCGCGCGTGCCGCCGTACGGGGCGGGCCAGCAGCACCGCCACCACGACGAGCGCGGCCCCCGCCGCCCAGCCCGCCGTCCTCCGTCCCGTCGGTCGTGTCACACCGACCCCCCTCAAGCGCTCCCCGTCCTCCGGGGAAGCACGACTCCCCCGCACGTCGCCGGACATGTTCAGGGCCCCGGGCCGCCCGCGGGTGCGGGACGGGCCGGGGCCCTGGGGAAGACGCCTCCGAGCGGCCGGAACGTTGAATTCCGGTTCAGTACCGCCGGGTGATCAGCGCGCGCTTGACCTCCTGGATCGCCTTCGTGACCTCGATACCGCGCGGGCAGGCGTCCGTGCAGTTGAACGTCGTGCGGCAGCGCCACACGCCGTCCCGGTCGTTGAGGATCTCCAGCCGCTGCTCGCCGGCGTCGTCACGCGAGTCGAAGATGAACCGGTGCGCGTTGACGATGGCCGCCGGGCCGAAGTACTGGCCGTCGTTCCAGAAGACCGGGCAGGAGGACGTGCAGGCGGCGCACAGGATGCACTTGGTCGTGTCGTCGAACCGCTCGCGGTCCTCCGCGCTCTGCAGCCGCTCACGCGTCGGCTCGTTGCCGTTCGCCACCAGGAAGGGCATCACGTCCCGGTACGCCTGGAAGAACGGCTCCATGTCGACCACCAGGTCCTTGAGCAGGGTGAGGCCCTTGATGGCCTCGACGGTGATCGGCTTCTCCGGGTTGATGTCCTTGATCAGCGTCTTGCACGCCAGCCGGTTGCGCCCGTTGATCCGCATGGCGTCCGAACCGCAGATGCCGTGCGCGCAGGAGCGGCGGAACGTGAGCGTCCCGTCGAGCTCCCACTTGATCTTGTGGAGGGCGTCCAGGACGCGCTCCTTGGGGTCGATCTCGATCGTGAAGTCCTCCCAGGTGGCCTCGGCGGCCACCTCGGGGTTGAACCGGCGGATGCGGAACGTGGCCGTGATGTACGGCGTCGCGTCCTCGACCTGGTCGGACTTGTCCAGGGTGGGGGTGCTCATCAGTACTTACGCTCCATCGGCTGGTAGCGGGTCGTCACGACCGGCTTGTAGTCCAGCCGGATCGACTCGGTGCCGTCGTCGCCGACCTCGCGGTACGCCATGGTGTGGCGCATGAAGTTGACGTCGTCACGGTTCGGGTAGTCCTCGCGGTAGTGACCGCCGCGGGACTCCTTGCGCGCCAGCGCGGAGACCGCCGTCACCTCGGCCAGCTCCAGCAGGTTGCCCAGCTCGATGGCCTCCAGCAGGTCGGTGTTGAACCGCCGGCCCTTGTCCTGGACGCTGACGTTCCGGTACCGCTCGCGCAGGGCGCCGACCTCGGCCACGGCCTCCTTCAGCGTCTGCTCGGTGCGGAAGACCATGACGTTCTTGTCCATGGTCTCCTGGAGCGCCTTGCGGATGTCGGTGACGCGCTCGCTGCCCGTCGCGCCGCGCAGCCGCTCGACCTCCTCGACGACGAACGTCTCCGGGCCCTCCGGCAGCTCGACGAAGTCCGCCGTCGCGGCGTACTCGGCGGCGGCGATGCCGGCGCGGCGGCCGAACACGTTGATGTCGAGCAGCGAGTTCGTGCCCAGCCGGTTCGCGCCGTGCACGGAGACGCAGGCCACCTCGCCGGCCGCGTACAGGCCCGGCACGACGGTGGTGTTGTCGGCCAGCACCTCGCCCTTGACGTTGGTCGGGATGCCGCCCATCGCGTAGTGCGCGGTCGGCTGGATCGGGATCGGGTCCGTGTAGGGCTCGATGCCCAGGTAGGTCCGGGCGAACTCGGTGATGTCCGGCAGCTTGGCGTCGAGCTGCTCCGGCGGCAGGTGGGTGAGGTCCAGGAAGACGTGGTCGCCCTCCGGCCCGCAGCCCCGGCCCTCGCGGATCTCGGTGTAGATGGAGCGCGAGACGACGTCGCGCGAGGCGAGGTCCTTCATGACGGGCGCGTACTTCTCCATGAAGCGCTCGCCGTCCTTGTTCCGCAGGATGCCGCCCTCACCGCGCGCACCCTCGGTGAGCAGGATGCCCATGCGCCAGATGCCGGTCGGGTGGAACTGGAAGAACTCCATGTCCTCCAGCGGCAGCCCGCGCCGGAACGCGGCGGCCTGCCCGTCACCGGTGAGGGTGTGGGCGTTGGAGGAGACCTTGAAGAACTTGCCGTTGCCGCCGGAGGCGAAGACGACCGACTTGGCCTGGAAGACGTGCACCTCGCCGGTGGCCAGCTCGTAGGCCACGACGCCGGCGGTGCGCTTGACGCCGTCCACCTCGGTGAGCAGCAGGTCCAGGACGTAGAACTCGTTGAAGAACTCCACGCCCTCCTTGACGCAGTTCTGGTACAGCGTCTGGAGGATCATGTGACCGGTGCGGTCCGCCGCGTAGCAGGAGCGGCGCACCGGCGCCTCGCCGTGGTTGCGGCTGTGGCCGCCGAAGCGGCGCTGGTCGATGGTGCCGTCCGGGGTCCGGTTGAACGGCAGGCCCATCTTCTCCAGGTCGAGGACGGCGTCGATGGCCTCCTTCGCCAGGATCTCGGCGGCGTCCTGGTCGACCAGGTAGTCACCGCCCTTGACCGTGTCGAAGGTGTGCCACTCCCAGTTGTCCTCCTCGACGTTCGCGAGGGCGGCGGCCATGCCGCCCTGCGCGGCGCCGGTGTGCGAGCGCGTCGGGTAGAGCTTGGTGAGGACGGCGGTGCGGCAGCGCTTCGTCGACTCGATCGCCGCCCGCATGCCTGCGCCACCGGCGCCGACGATGACGGTGTCGTACTTGTGGATCTTCATCAGCGGGTTACCTCAGCCCTCAGCGGATGTTCGGGTCGAAGGTGAAGATCACCAGCGTGCCCAGGAGGACGGTGAATACGGTCGCGGCGTACAGCAGCCACTTGAGCCAGAACCGGGTGCCCGGCCGCTCGGCGTAGTCGTTGATGACCGTGCGCAGGCCGTTGGCGCCGTGCAGGGTGGCCAGCCACAGCATCGTCAGGTCCCAGGCCTGCCAGAACGGGGACGCCCAGCGGCCGGCGACGAAGGCGAAGCCGATCCGGCTCACGCCGCCGTCCAGCACGAGCTGGATGAGCAGGTGGCCGATGACCAGGACGGTCAGGAGCACGCCCGAGACGCGCATGAAGAGCCAGCCGTACAGCTCGAAGTTCCCGCGCGTGGACTTCGGCGACCGTGCGGTACGGGCACGGGGCGCCTCGATGACGGGCGCCGGGTTGTCGGGCGACGGTGTGTTGCCGTCTGCGTCGATGATCACGGACATCGTGCTCAGCTCCCGAAGACTTCGTGGAAGGCGTGCGAGAGGACGGGCCAGAAGGCCCCCGCCATCAGCACGGTCCAGATGCCGACGACGGTCCACAGCATCTGCTTCTGGTAGCGGGCGCCCTTGGACCAGAAGTCCACGGCGATGACCCGCAGGCCGTTGAGCGCGTGGAACAGCACGGCGGCCACCAGGCCGTACTCCATCAGGGCGACCACGGGGTTCTTGTAGACCGCGATGGTGTCGTCGTAGGCCTCGGGCGAGACCCGGACGAGTGACGTGTCCAGGACATGCACGAACAGGAAGAAGAAAATGAGGACGCCGGTGACTCGGTGAGCCACCCAGGACCACATGCCTTCCCGGCCGCGGTACAGCGTTCCAGCCGGCACGGAAATACCCTCCGGGAGCGGGGAAAGGGCCTGCCGGCTTCAGTGTCGGTCGGGCCCGGCCGGGTACGGTCCACCGGCCGCGGCCATCGTAGCGACGCCTTGTCGGTTCGCTTGCGTGGGGGGCGAAGGTGTGATCAATCAGGCACGGACGGACTACGGACCGTGAGGCGTCTGCGGGCTGAGACCGCCGGGGGCGAGGTGGTTCCGCAGCAGGCGTCGCAGCCGCGTACGGGCGAGTCGGCGCAGCTCGTCCCCCGCCACGGCCCGCTCCTGCTCGGCGTCGTGCGCCAGTCGGGCCCGCAGGGCGGAGAGCGTCTCGTTCAGGTGTTCCCCCGGTGGCAGCTCGTCCAGACAGATCACGAACGCGTGCCCGAACGTGCTTTCGTACTCCGCCTGCGCCGCCCGCAGCGCCGTGCGCGCGGCCCGGGCGCCGGGCCCGTCGCCCAGCGGCCCGTGCGTCGCCGACTCCGCCGCCAGCGCCTCGGCGACGTCGACCTCCCGCAGGTCGTAGCTCGCCTCGTCGGCGGCCGCCAGCAGCGCGTGCACATCCGGATACGGACGGTTTCCGGCGAGCAGTTCGGCCCATCGCCGACTGCCGCAGCAGGAGAGCAGGACGGCCACGGCGACCTCGGCGGGCGCGGCGTTCAGCCGGCCGAGCGGGGTGCGCGGGCCGCGCTGGGCGGGCAGGCGCATGGGCTCCTCGGGCGGACGGGCGAATGGGGGAGGGGACGCGACGCGGGTCGTCGGTCGGACGTGCGGGCCACCCGGGCGACCCGGATGACCCCCACGACCCGGGTGTCGACACGGACCCCTTACGGGCCACCGTAACGGGCGAGCCCGGACAGGCATCGACGGATGTGCGAATTTCACCCGTACGTGACCGGTCCGGACACCGCGTAGCCGTCGGGGAGGGGCCCGCGAGCCCGGGGGGGGCGTGGCGTGCCCGGAACGGCTCCGTTCGGCGAGAGCCGTGCGCCGTCCGGCCCTACAGTGGCGAGGTATGGCGGCGAACCGAGGCACCCGGCCCAGTGGACGGCACGCGAGCGACCGGCGGCACGCCCGGCAGCGCTACGCCATCGTGGGCGCCGTCGCGCTCACCGTCGCCGCCGGCAGCGTCTTCACCGCCACGCAGGTCCAGGACGAGCCGCCGTCGCCGCCGGGTCCCGGCACGACGGCCTCGCCCTCGCCCCGGCCGTCCCCGGCACCCGAACCGCGCTCCATACCCTCGGTGCGCGAGTGGAGCGAGGGCCGCGGGCCCGGCTGGGCGCCGGACGACGAGACGCGCGTCGTCGCCGACCCGGACGGACCGCTCGCCGACGAGGCGCGTCTCCTGGCCGGTGAGCTCGACGTCGAGACCTCCGAGGGCCCCGCGCGGGCCGGCGACGTCGAGCTGGCCCTTGAGGAGAACGCACTCGGCGGGCGGGAGGGCTACGTCCTGAACACCTCCGACGGCCGGGTCGAGATCACCGGGCGCACCGACGCCGGCGTCTTCTACGGCACCCGCACGCTCGTCCAGTCGCTCCGCGACCGGGACCGGATGTCCGAGGGCGAGATACGCGACTCACCCGACCGGCCGCAGCGCGGCCTGCTCATCGACACCGCCCGCAAGCACTTCAGCGCCGACTGGCTGGCGGACCGGCTCCGCGAGATGGCGGATCTCAAGCTCAACCAGCTCCACCTGCACTTCGCCGACGACCAGGGGTTCCGCATCGAGAGCGAGAGCCACCCGGAGGTCGTCTCCGAGCAGCACCTGACCAAGGACGAGGTCCGCGACCTCCTCGCACTCGCCGAGTCCCTCCACATCACGGTCATCCCGGAGGTCGACTCCCCGGGCCACCTCGGCGCCGTCCTCGCCGCCCACCCCGACCTCCAGCTCCGCGACGCCTCCGGCGAGCCCGTGCGCGGTGCCATCGACATCACCGACCCCGAGGCCGCCGAGATCCTCGACGACCTGCTGAACGAGTACGCCGAGCTCTTCCCGAGCCCCTGGTTCCACCTCGGCGGCGACGAGTACGTCCCCCTGATGCGCTCCGACCCCGCCGCGTCCTTCCCCGACCTCCAGGCGGCGGCCGAGGAGGAGTACGGCGCCGGGGCGGGCATCCAGGACCTCGCCACCGCCTGGCTCAACGACCGGGCGGCCACCGTCGTCGACCAGGGCAAGCTGCCGCAGGTCTGGAACGACGGGATGCACGCCGACGGCGAGGTGCGGCCCAGCCGTCCGCGCGAGGTCACCTACTGGACCGGCCGCGAGTTCGGGGCCCGCGAACCGGTCTCCTACCTCCAGGAGGGGTGGGACCTCGTCAACCTCAACAGCAAGTACCTCTACTACGTGCTGGGCGAGCCCAACGAGTTCACCTACCCCACCGGCGAGGCGATCTACGAGGAGTGGACGCCCGACGTGCTGCGCGGCAGCGAGCCCGTCCCCGAGGAGTACGCGAACGCCGACCGCATACCCGGTGGGCGCTTCGCCGTCTGGTGCGACCTGGCGGGTTCCCAGACGCCGGCCCAGGTCGCCGACGGCATCCGCCTCCCCCTCAACGCCACCGCCCAGAAGCTGTGGGACCCGGCCGAACCGACGTTGTCCTGGGAGCAGTTCACCGAGCTGGCCGACCGCGTCGACGACTGAGCGGACGGCGTCAGGGGGCGTCGCCGTCGACGTAGACCCAGCGGCCCCGGTGTCGCACGAAGCGGCTGCGTTCGTGGAGCGAGCCGACGCCGCCCGGGACGGCGTAGTGGGCGCGGAACTCCACGGTGCCCTCGGCGTTGAAGGGTCCGCCGTCGGTGCTGGACAGCACGTCCAGGCGCAGCCACGCCTGCTCGCCGTCCAGCCGCAGCTCGGCGGGGCGGGTGTCGGGGTGCCAGGTGCGCAACAGGTAGTCGGTGTCGCCCACGACGAAGGCGGCGTACCGCGAACGCATCAGCTCCTCGGGGGTGCCCGCCGTCACCGTCCCGCCGTGCAGGCGGCCGCAGCACGCGGCGTAGCGGGTGGCGCGGCCGCACGGACAGCGGTCCTGGTCCCGTCCCTCGTCTCGTGACATGACCCCATTCTGGACGGCCGCCCGCCGCGCCCGGGAGGCGGCCGTCCCCGGACGGGGTGGGCGGGACGAGGGGGCCACGGCGACCTGGGACGACCTGCCCGGCACGTGTTACCGTCCGCTCGCCGAGGAGGGGTGTCATGCGGAAACGGGACCGGGGCCTGGGCCGGGAGCGCGGCGAGCGGCCGCACGACCCGTTCGCCGTCGGCCGCCGGGCACGGCTGCGGATCTACGTCCCGCTCGTGGCGGTGATCCTCGTCCTGCCGCAGCTGAACGACGGGGGAGCATACCGGTCCCCGCACCGACCGTCGGAGGCGGCACGCGTCGCGCCGCAGGCCGAGGGGCTGCACGGCTGCGGCGCGGGAGGCCCGCCCGCCGTCGCCCCGCCGGACACGGAGGCCCCGTACCTGCGGTCCCAGGGTCACGGGTACGTGGCCGAGATCGAGGACGACGCGGAACGCTTCTCCGTGCACCTCAGCCTCGTCGTGCCCGAGACGCACCCTCTCGCGCTGACGCCGCCGGTCGCACCGGACGGGGTGACCGTCGAGCTCCACGGGGCGGACGGCGAGGGCCTGATGGCGTACGCGGACGGCCTCACGCCCCGCCTGGAGGACGAGCGGGACCGGGAGGCGGACTCCGTGCGCGTCACCGGTGACCGGCCGCTGGCCCTCACCGTCGACGTGCCGACGTCCGCCGTGTGCCCGGGGCACCGGCTCCGGGACCTGATGTGGGACCCGTTCGCGTCCGGTGCCGACGGGCCCGTCGGCCCGGTCGTGACGCTCACCCTGGCGGACTCCCGCGTCGGCCCCGACCTCGTCGTGCAGGAGCCACGGGTCCCGCGCAGCCTGGTCCCGGTGCGGGCCGAGGCGGCGCGTACCGTCGAAAAAGGACTACGGAAGGCGCCCCGGCGCGCGTACCGTCGCTCGCCATGACCACACCACCCCGGACCCGCCCCGCGTACGACGCGGACGAGCGGACACAGCTCCTCGGCTGGCTCGACATGCAGCGCGCGATCGTCCACTGGAAGTGCGCGGGCCTGTCCGAGGAGGACGCCCACCGCCCGGTCCTGCCGTCCTCTCCGGCCATGACGGTCGCCGGCCTCGTCGCCCACCTGCGGTGGGTCGAGCGCGACTGGTTCGAGATGATCTTCCTGGGCCTGCCCGGCAAGGGGCCGAAGTTCGAGAGCGCCCCGGATGTCGAGGACCCCGACATGCGGGTGGACGACGTTCCGCTCGCCGACCTCCTCCGGGACTACGAGCGGCAGTGCGCGCGCTCGAACGAGGTCATCGCGGCCCACGAACTCGACGAGAAGGGCCGGCACCCGGACTTCCGCGCCGCGTCGGCGTCGCTGCGCTGGGTGCTGTTCCACATGATCGAGGAGACGGCCCGGCACGTCGGCCATCTGGACGCGATGCGCGAGATCCTCGACGGCGAGACCGGCTACTACTGACCGGCTCGCACCCACCCGCCGGTTCCGGACACGAGGACGGCCGAGGTCGCCACCCCCCACAGGAGAGACCCCGGCCGTCGTCGTTCACGGACTGCGCAGGCGGCCCGTACCTCTCTCTGCGCCAACGGTTGGCGATGTGTTACAGGCGCGGCACCCTCCCTGGCATCCGTTATCGACCGGTTATCAAGGGGGCCTACGGCGAATGCAAGTACACCTGCAAGTACAGATGCAAGTTCACCTACTCACCGGTCCGGCATGGACGAGGGTGCTCGGGAGGGCTAGCCTGCTGGTCGCATCGACAGTGGTCGAAGCTTGAACATTTCTTGCAGCGAGGCGCGCCCGGCCAGGGGTGTGACCGGGACCGGCCGTCGCGAAACGACGCAAAGTAGGGCAGGGCAGCGTGCAGGGGGACGACGCGGAGCTGACCGCCGCGCTAGGTGCGGCGCAGGAAGGTGACGAAGACGCCTTCCGAACCGTGTACCGCGCTGTGCAGCCTCGGCTGCTCGGCTACGTCAGGACACTCGTGCCGGAGGCCGACGCCGAGGACGTCGCCTCGGAGGCGTGGTTCCAGATAGCCCGCGACCTGGATCGGTTCAGCGGTGACGCCGACCGGTTCCGCGGCTGGACGGCGCGCATCGCCCGCAACCGGGCGCTCGACCACATCCGGGCCCGCGGCCGTCGTCCGGTGCAGGGCGCGGACGAGAGTGAACTGACCGGCATGCCGGACGGGGTGGACACCGCCGACGAGGCCCTCGCGTCGCTCGGTACCGGACGGACGATGGCCCTCATATCCCAGCTCCCCCGCGACCAGGCGGAGGCCGTCGTGCTGCGGGTCGTCGTGGGCCTCGACGCCAAAGGAGCCGCCGCTGTCCTGGGCAAACGCGCAGGTGCCGTGCGGACGGCGGCGCACCGGGGGCTGCGTAAGCTGGCGGAGCTGCTCGACGGACCTGACGGGGCCGACGGAGTGGAAGCAACCATTCCTGATCAACGGCTGAACCAATCCCGCAGTGTGACGGAAAGGGCGGCTCCGACGCTGAGGAAGACGTGATGGCCGACGACCGGTACGCATGGTTGGACGAGGAGGCTGCGGAGCGGCTGCTGCGCGGAGACCCGGGGGGAACGTCCGAAACGTCCAGACCCGGTGGCGCGTCGGCGGTGAACGGCGTTCCCGTGACGGGAGGCGCCGAGCGGCTCGCCGACGTGCTGGGCGAGCTGGCCCCGGGATGCCCGGAATCTGGTGAACTGCCCGGAGAGGCCGCCGCACTCGCCGCCTTCCGGGACGCCCGGAAGACCTGGGCCCAGGACCAGGTGCTGCGCAGTGACGGGCTGGACGACTCCCCCCTCGCCGTCGGACGGCGCGCGTTGCTCCGCACGGGGCGGCCGTTGCGCGCCGCGCTCGCGGTCGCGCTCGCCGGGTGCGCGGTCGGCGGCGTCGCGGTGGCCGCCACCACCGGGGCCCTCACGAAGCCCTTCGCCGAACCCACCCGCGTGCCCGGGGCGTCGGCCACCTCACCCCTCAGCCCCTCCGACACGGCCACCGCGCCGGACGAGCGGGACGACGGCGGGCAGAACGCCGGCCCCGGCGGCGAGGCCGCCCCGTCCCCCGGCGCGGACGGCTCCGGCCCGGACGGTCCCGACACCGGGGGACGCCCGTCCGAGGGCGGCGACGTGGCCGAGGGCTCTCGCGGCGAACCGGGCGGCCGGGACGGTGGCGAGGCCGGACGTCTGGAGGACCGCCTGGAGGAACTCCTGGAGGACGGTGAACTGACCGGCCCGCCCCGCACGGAGAAGGACCGCAGACTGGCGGTCGCCCTGTGCACGGCCCACGAGTCCCAGCAGCTCGGTTCCGGTGAGCGCCGCATGCTGACCGAAGCGGCCGGCGGCCCGCACCACGTCGCCGACTTCTGCGGTGAGTACGGCGGGCACGACGGGGACGGCGATTCCGGCCACCCCCGGCCCGACGGCCCCGACTCCGGACCGGAGAACCCCGGTGACGGCCTGGAGGGCGGCGACGGTCTCGAAGGCGGTGACGGTCTGGAGGGCGGTGACGACCTCGAAGGTGGTGACGGCCTGGAGGGCGGTGACGGCCTGGAGGGCGGCGACGACTTGGAGGGTGGCGACGACCTCGAAGGTGGTGACGGCCTGGAAGGCGGTGACGACTTGGAGGGCGGCGACGAGGTGACCGATCCGCCCAGCCCTGACCCCACACCCACCCCCACCCCCACGCCCACGCCCACGCCTTCGCCCACGAACCCGGCCCCCACCAGCGGTTCCAGCCCCGGGGCGAGCCCCTCGGGCTCGGCCTCCGGGCGGCCCTCCACGACGCCTTCCGGTTCCGCGCAGACCCCCGAGTAACGTTTTTCGACACCTCGGCGCAGTACAGAGTGAGCCGACTGGTCATCGGCGAGCGCGCCACCCGAGGTTCCCCCCGTACCGACGGGTCCGCGCATTGGCGCGGGCGGGATATGTTCCCCCGATCCCGCCCGCGCCCCAATCTCCCTCTCCCGCGGTTCGCCGCAAGCCTCCCGTGGTTCCCGCGAGCGCGTCCCGCGCCGGGCCCAGGGCCTGGCACACTCCCGTCATGCAGGAGATCCCGTTTCGCGCCGTTGCCCTGAGGGCCGCCGCGGCGGTCGCCGTCCTCGCGCTCGCCGCCTGTTCCTCGAACACCGCCACCGACGACCGTGAGGCCGGGCCGACCGGGCAGCCCTCCTCGGCGGCCTCGCCGGAGTCGAGCGCCGGTGACGCGCCGCCGCTCGCGTTCGCCCCCGTCCGGACGTCGACGCCCGGCGCCTGCCCCTCCTCGGCGCAGGAGGGCACCTGGCTGGCGGACACGAACGATCCGGAATCCCCGGTCTGCTACGGCGTCCAGGAGGACACGGCGTTGCGCGTCACCGGCCCGGTCGAGGCGGAGGCGGAGTTCGCCGAGGAGCAGGGGACCTGGCTCGTCAACGTCTCGCTCGCCGGTGCGGACGCCGAGCGGTTCGGGGAGCTGACCGAGCGCCTCTCGACGCAGTCCCCGCCGCAGAACCGGCTCGCCATCGTCCTCGGCGAGTGGGAGGCCGAACCGCGTGTGCTGTCCGCCCCCAGCGTCGCCGCACCGCTGCGCGACGGACGGCTGCAGATCTCCGGCACCTTCACTCAGGACTCCGCCCGAGCCCTCGCAACCGAACTCAACCGCTGACCGCCGCATGCCCCGCCGGATCCGACCCCACCCGGCGGGGACGCCCGTATGCTGGTCCTGTACCGCCCGCCGGGACACCTGCGGGGGTCGGGTGGACGAGGAGGTGAAGAGGACATGACCGTAGCCCTTGACCACACGGGGCCCTGGACCGTCGCCGACGTCCTCGCCCTGCCCGAAGACCGCACCACGCGCTACGAACTGCTGGGGGAGTCCCTCGTCATGTCCCCCGCGCCCGGCATCCGCCACCAGCGGGCCTCGCTCCGCCTCGCCATGATCCTCCACGCGGCGGCCACGGCGGCCGAAGCACCGGTCGAGGTCCTGGAGGCCATCAACGTCATCCTGCCTTCCGGTCTCGTGGTCCCCGACCTCGTGGTGGCCGATGCCGGAGCGACCGCCGAGGACGGTGTCAGCGTCGAGGCCGAAGGTGTTCAGCTGGTGGTCGAGCTCGTCTCCCCCGGCAACCGCACCGTGGACCGGAAGTTCAAACCGATGCTGTACGCGGAGGCGGCCATCCCGCACTTCTGGCGTCTGGAGTTCGATCCGGCTCCGATGCTCGTCGTGTACGCGTTGCAGGGCGGCCGGTACGTGGAGCGGGCGACCGCGCTCGCGGGCGCGACCACTCACCTGGACGTCCCCTTCCCGGTGGCGATCGACCCCGCCGGACTCTCCCGGCAGTAGATCCGCCCGGCGGAACGTCGAGCTGCGCGCACCCAGCGTTCACCGCGTGGCCGGGTCCCTCCTTCCGCCGGATGGCGCGCGGGCGGCTCCCTGTGGTGCTCCCCGCGCCGTCCCTCGTCTCGTTGAAACGCCGTGCGGGTCGAACGGGTGGTGAACGTCCGGGGCCGCCGGGGGCGTGCGGCGCGCGCGGTGGGTGGCCGGGTGGCCGCCGGTAGCTGAACTCGCGGTGTACGAGCCGTGAACTGTGCCCGGAAAAAGGCTGGTTGGCCAATCGGCGAAGTCCTGTTAACCCGCCGTTGCCCCGGTGTTGGGCAGTCCTGCGGAAACGGTTCCTAGCGTCGGCGACGTGCCAGAACCAACCGTTCCCGGGTCCGCCGAACGCCTCCTGCGCGTCGCCGTGCTCGCCGACTCCGACACCCGGTGGAAGTGGGGTGCGCTCACCGCGCAGCGCCTCGCCGGGCCCTCGGGGAGCGCCGTCGTCGACGGGATGCTGCTGCGGGGCCGGGCCACGCCCACCGCCCGCCAGCTCCAGGACACCGGAGTGCGGGACGCCCACGTCCGTGAGGTGACGACCGCCGAGTTCCTGGCGGAGGCGGGCGCGGAGGGCGCGTACGACGCCGTCGTCCTCGCCTGTGTGGGCGGCGCCGTGCAGGCGATGCTGCACGGTCTGGCCAACCAGTGGCAGGGCCGGACGCGCCGGCCCGTGGTCGTCACCGGGTACGTCGGCGTCGTCTACGAGAAGCTGGCCGACGGGCTCCTCCTGCGCAACGGCGCCGACATGGTGCTGGCCAACTCGGCCTACGACGCCGACCGGTTCCGGGACGTCTACGCGGGTGTCGGCACCCGTACCGGCAGCGTCGTGGAGTGCGCGCTGCCCTTTCTCGGCGGGACGCCCTACGCCCCGTCCGACGAGCGGCCGTACACGGTGACGTTCGCCGTCCAGCCCTCCGTGCCGGAGGTGCGCAGGGACCGGCTGTACCTGCTCCAGCGGGCCGTCGGCCACGCCCGGCTGCATCCGGAGCGCGAGGTGCTGGTCAAGCTGCGCAGCAAGCCGGGCGAGCAGACCACGCACATCGAGGAGTTGCCCTACCAGCGGCTGGCCGAGCGGCTGCCGGGCGGTCTGCCCGACAACTGCCGCCTCGTCTACGGGCACATGGGCGAGGTGCTGGACCGCACCGACGTCCTCGTCACCGTCAGCTCGACGGCCGCCCTGGAGTCGCTGCACCGGGGCGTCCCGACCGCCGTCCTCACCGACCTGGGCGTCCGGGAGGCGCTGGGCAACCACCACTTCGTCGGCTCGGGCTGCCTGACGTCCTGGGACCGGCTGGACGCCGGGGAGGTGCCGCGCGCCGACCCGGACTGGACGGCGCGGCACGGTGTCGTGGGGGCCGCCTACGGCCCCTACGAGTCGGCCTTCGAGGGCGCCCGCAAGCGGCTCGCCCAGCTGCTCGCCGACGAACTGCCGCCCCTCAACCCGTACTACACCTCCGTGACCGCCGGGGGGTACCTGCCGGGCATCCTCGCCCGCTACGGCCTGACGCCCGACGGCACTCCGAACACCTCCGGCACGTCCGGGTCGTCCGCCGGACTCGGCGGGGCCGCCCGCCGCGTCGTGCGCCGCGCCGCTCGCGGTGCCTACCGCCAGGGCGTGCAGCGCGTCGCGCCCGTCATCCGCCGCATGGGGCAGCTGTGACGCCCGCCGAGGGCCCGACGAGCCCCGCCGAAGGACGCCGCCCCGCCGACGGCGTCGCCGACCGGACCGCCGCTGCCGAGCGCACCGCCGGCAACGTGAGCCAAGGAGCCACCGTGCCACCCACCGTCCTCGCCGTGATCCCCGCCCGGGGCGGCTCCAAGGGCGTGCCCGCCAAGAACCTCGCGCCGGTCGGCGGTGTGCCGCTCGTGGCCCGCGCGGTCCGCGAGTGCCTGGCCGCCGGGCACGTCACGGACGTCGTCGTCTCCACCGACGACCCGGCCATCGCCACCGTCGCCCGCGAGGCGGGCGCCGTCGCCGTCGAGCGGCCCGCCGACATCGCGGGCGACACCGCGACCAGCGAGGCGGCCGTCCTGCACGCGATGGACGTCTTCGAGGCCCAGCAGGGCCGCAGCGTCGACGTCGTGCTCCTCGTGCAGTGCACCAGCCCGTTCCTCGACCGGGCCGACGTCGCCGGGGTGGCCGCCGCCGTCCTGGCCGACGGCGCCGACTCGGCCCTGACGGTCGCGCCGTTCCACGGCTTCGTGTGGCGCGAGCCGGACGGGCGGGCCGGGGGAGAGGGCGTCAACCACGACAAGGCCCACCGCCCGCGCCGCCAGGACCGCCCACAGGACTTCCTGGAGACGGGCGCCGCCTACGCCATGCGGGCCGACGGGTTCCGCGCCGCCGGGCACCGCTTCTTCGGCCGCACCGACCTGGTGCGCACCGACCCGGCCCGCGTCCTGGAGGTCGACGACCCGCACGAGCTGGCCCGTGCCCGCGCGCTGGCCCCGCTGCTCGACACCCGCCGGGCGGGCAGCCTGCCGGGCCGCGAGGACGTCGACGCGGTCGTCCTGGACTTCGACGGCACCCAGACCGACGACCGGGTGTACGTCGACTCCGACGGCCGGGAGACGGTCGCCGTGCACCGGGGCGACGGTCTCGGCATCGCCGCACTGCGCCGTGCGGGCCTGCCGGTGCTGATCCTCTCCACCGAGGTCAACACGGTCGTCGCCGCCCGTGCCCGGAAGCTCAAGCTGCCGGTGCTGCACGGCATCGACCGCAAGGACCGCGCCCTCAAGCAGTGGTGCGAGGAGGAGGGCGTCGCGCCGGAGCGCGTGCTCTACGTCGGCAACGACGTGAACGACCTGCCCTGCTTCGGCCTCGTCGGCTGGCCCGTGGCGGTGGCGAACGCGCACGACGTCGTGCGCGGCGCCGCCCGCGCCGTCACGACCACCCCCGGGGGCTCCGGGGCCGTCCGCGAGATCGCCGGCTGGCTCCTCGGCCCCTCCCTGACCCCCTGAACCCCCTGAAGCCCGCGAACGCTCCGACCCCGCCGGACGCACACCGGTCCGGACCCACGACACCGACCCCCGCGCGCGGCGACCGCCGCGAGACCGCGACGCCCGGAAGAAGGAACCTCCCATGAGCAACACCCGCCTCCGCACCCTCGGCGACAAGACCGCCGGCCCGGGGCAGCCCGTCTACGTCACCGGCGAGATCGGCATCAACCACAACGGTGACCTGGAGAACGCCTTCGCCCTGATCGACGCCGCCGCCGAGGCCGGCTGCGACGCCGTCAAGTTCCAGAAGCGCACCCCGGAGATCTGCACCCCGCGCGACCAGTGGGACATCGAGCGCGACACCCCCTGGGGCCGGATGACCTACATCGACTACCGGCACCGCGTGGAGTTCGGCGAGGACGAGTACCGCAGGATCGACGAGCACTGCAAGGAGAAGGGGATCGCCTGGTTCGCCTCCCCGTGGGACACCGAGGCCGTCGCCTTCCTGGAGAAGTTCGACCTCCCGGCCCACAAGGTGGCCTCCGCCTCCCTGACCGACGACGAGCTGCTGCGCACCCTGCGCGCCACCGGCCGCACCGTCATCCTCTCCACCGGCATGTCGACGCCGAAGCAGATCCGCCACGCGGTCGAGGTGCTGGGCAGCGAGAACATCCTGCTCTGCCACGCCACCTCCACCTACCCGGCCAAGGCCGAGGAGCTCAACCTGCGGATGATCCACACCCTGCAGGCCGAGTTCCCCAACGTGCCGATCGGCTACTCGGGCCACGAGACCGGCCTCCAGACGACGCTGGCCGCCGTCGCCCTCGGCGCCGTGTTCGTCGAGCGCCACATCACCCTGGACCGCGCCATGTGGGGCTCGGACCAGGCGGCCTCCGTCGAGCCGGGCGGCCTCCAGCGCCTCGTGCGCGACATCCGCACCATCGAGTCCTCGCTCGGGGACGGCGTCAAGAAGGTCTACGACAGCGAGCTGGCGCCCATGAAGAAGCTCCGCCGCGTCAAGGGCGTCATCGCGGAGACCGAGGAGGCCGGTGGCACGGACGCCGCCGCCACCGCCGGTGCGAGCGGCGAGCCCGCGCGGGTCTGAGATGACCGCTCCCGACGCCCCCCTCCCCGAGCCCGAGCGCACCGGCCCGCGCCGGGCCGGGGACGGGGGCACCCTGGCCTTCGTGGAGAGTCCGGTCCAGCTCCTCAACGTGCTGGAGTGGGCGCACGTGAGGGCCCCCGACGACGCCCTGACCCTCGTCGTCCTGCCGCCGCACGACCCGATGACGCGCGGTCAGCTGCGCCGCATGGCCCAGCTCGCCCGCGACGAGGGGCACGCCGTGGACTGGTCGGAGGCCAGGGGCACCACGAGTGCGCCGCTGAAGACCGTGCTGCGGCTCGCCCGACCGCTGCGCACGGCGCGGCGCATCGTCATCGGCGACCCGTTCTCGCGGTACGTGCAGCTCCTGCTGGCCCTCTCCGGTGACGCGGCGGACCTGACCGTGGTGGACGACGGCACGGCGACCATGGAGTTCACCGCCCAGCTCGCCGGGGGAGCGAAACGCTTCACCCGCTGGCACCGGTCCGGCGCGGGCGGCCCGCGCGCGCTGCTGTTCGCCCCGGTGTCCGGGCGCGCCCGGCGGCGGCTCACCCCGCGCCCGGGGCGCGCCGTCGAGCTGTTCAGCGCGATGCCGGTCGAGGTGCCCGAGGGGGTCGACGTCGTCGAGAACGCCTTCGCCTGGACGCGGGAGCGCTTCGGCCCGCCCGCTCTCATAGCGGGCACCGACCTGGTCGGCACCTCGCTGGCGGAGACCGGTGTCGTGGACGCCGACCGGTACGTGGAGGCCGTCCGCTCGCTGGCCCGCGCGCACGGTGCCGTGCGGTACTTCGCCCACCGCCGGGAGGGCATGGAGAAGCTGCACCGCATCGCCGTCGAGTGCGGGGTGGAGATCGTCCGGCCCGACCTG
The DNA here is from genome assembly GCF_037911585.1 of Streptomyces sp. GSL17-111. Taxonomy (NCBI): domain Bacteria; kingdom Bacillati; phylum Actinomycetota; class Actinomycetes; order Kitasatosporales; family Streptomycetaceae; genus Streptomyces; species Streptomyces sp. GSL17-111. Next base: position 2,083,985 of record NZ_JBAJNS010000001.1, on the reverse strand, counting down.
CCGCTGGAGCTGGTCGCCCGGCGCGGGCCCGTCGCCCGGACGGTCCTCAGCTTCCCCTCCACCGTCGTGCACACCCTGCCGCTGGCCCTCGCGGGCACCGGCGTGCGGGTGGCCGTCTGCGACGTGGACCGGGCCTGGTTGACGGACGCCGCCTCCCCGCGCGCCCACGGCTTCCTGTCCGGCGTCACCGCCACCGCGCGCGGCGCCCACCGCCTGCGCACCTCCACCCCCTGACCGGCGGCGGGGCGGGGATCGGGCGTGGCGGTGATCACGGCGCGGACCCTGCCCGTGCGGCGGTGGCCCGCACCTGAGTACGCTCGCGGACGTCCCGCCCGCACCGGGCGGGCAGGAACGTCGCGACGGAGACAGAGATGACGATGACGCGCCCCGCCGAACGGGCCACGGGCCAGGCACCGATCTACGACAGCCTCATAGAGGAGCACGGCGACGTGCCCGCCGAGGTGCGTGCGGTGGCCGAGAAGGCGCAACGCGAGGTCGCCAGAGCGCTGGACTGGAGTGATCTCGGGACGCACCCGCTGTCCTCCGGTGCCTCCTCGCACGGGCACCCGCCGGAACGCGGTGGCCGGTGACGCGTCGGCCCCTCCAGGCCGGCTGATCGAACACCTCCGCCCCGTCCGCCTCACCCGTAACCGGCGAAACATGCCAGACGGGGTGAGAGCGGAAGCAGAGAACCAACCGGTATACCCATCTCACTCTGGACGTATGCGCGGATCGGGCGAGGATTTTTTCCCCTGTGTGGCTTAACTTTCCGTGATCACCGACCGGGAAGGGCCTTCGGGGGCATACGCTCGGTTGGGTGAACCAACTGTTGTCAGCCAAGTCCACCCAGCGGACCGCCGGTGAGACACCACTGGACGGAGCCCTCCCGAGCGCGTTGCGCGACGAACTCGTCATGTTCCGGCGCGACCTGCACATGCATCCGGAGCTGGGGCACCAGGAGTTCCGCACCACCGCGGCGATCAGGGCGCGCCTCCAACAGGCCGGGCTGCGCCCCCGCGTACTCGCCGGCGGCACCGGGCTGATCTGCGACGTTCACCCCGGCGGGGCCGAGTCCTGGGACGGCCGCCGCCCCATGCTCGCGCTGCGTGCCGACATCGACGGGCTGCCCATCCCGGACACCAAGACGGTCTCCTACCGCTCCACCGTGCCCGACCGCGCCCACGCCTGCGGACACGACGTCCACACCACGGTCGTCCTCGGCGCGGGCCTGGTCCTCGCCGACCTCGCCGCCGCCGGGCGGCTGCCGCACTCGGTCCGGCTGATCTTCCAGCCCGCCGAGGAGGTCCTGCCGGGTGGCGCGACGGACGCCATCGACGACGGCGCGCTGGACGGCGTCGGGCGGGTCATCGCCGTCCACTGCGACCCCCGTGTCGACGCCGGGCGGATCGGGCTGCGGCCCGGCCCCATCACCTCCGCCTGCGACCGGCTGGAGGTCACCCTGGCCGGGCCCGGCGGCCACACCGCCCGCCCCCACCTGACGACCGACCTCGTCACGGCGGCGGCCCGCGTCGTGACCGACGTGCCCGCCCTGCTCGCCCGCCGCGTGGACACCCGCGCCGGGCTCGCCGTCACCTGGGGGCGCATCGTCTCCGGCCACGCGCCCAACGTCATCCCGCAGCGCGCGGAGCTCTCCGGCACCGTCCGCTGCCTGGACCTGCCGGCCTGGCGCGCCGCACCCGACGTGGTGCACGCCGCCGTGGACGAGGTCGCCGCGCTGCACCACGCGAAGTCGGAGATCAACTACATCCGCGGCGTCCCGCCGGTCGTGAACGAGACCACGACGACGGAGCTGCTGCGCAACGCCATGGCCGCCCGGCGGGGTGCGCACACCGTGGAGACGACCGAGCAGTCCCTCGGCGGCGAGGACTTCTCCTGGTACCTGGAGCAGGTGCCCGGCGCGATGGCCCGGCTCGGCGTGCGGACGCCCGGCGACCCCACCTCGCGCGACATCCACCAGGGGGACTTCGACGCGGACGAGCGGGCGATCGACGTCGGCGTCGAGCTGTTCACGGCCGCCGCCCTCCTGGACGCCTCCCACGGCTGACGCCCCCCGCCCACCCCGCCCGCGCCCCCCGCTGCGGGAAGGCCGCGGGGCGGGGCGGGCCGGGCCGAGGACGGTGTCTCGGTGCACCCGGGGCATGGCGCAAAGTCGCCGTTAACACCGAAACGATAACGGACGTAAGCCGGGGCTTTACCTGACATCTACGCGCGTTACTCTGAGCCGGAGAGCCAGCGCCGGAAGAGGCGCTTCCTGAGAGTCGAAGGAGACCTCCTCTTGCGTCGGGTCACCAAGCTTGCCGCCGCGGTCACCGCCACCGCGGCTCTCGCACTCACCACCGCCGCCTGCGGCGGCACCTCCACCGAGTCCTCCGGCGAGTCCGAGGACAAGGGTGCGGCCATCGCGTACGACGTCGGCGGCCGGGGCGACCAGTCGTTCAACGACGCCGCCTACGCCGGTCTCAGCAAGGCCGAGGAGGAGTTCGGCTGGGACGGCGAGGACATCGAGCCGTCCGACGGCGAGTCGGACGCCGACAAGGCCAGCCGGCTGAACGAGTTGGCGCGGCTGGGCTACAACCCGGTCATAGGCGTCGGCTTCGCCTACGCGGGTCCGATCGAAGAGGCCGCCAAGAAGAACCCGGACGTCACCTTCGGTCTGATCGACGACGAGACGGTCACGGGCGACAACATCGTCAACATGGTCTTCAGCGAGGAGCAGGGCTCCTACCTGGCCGGCGTCGCCGCCGCGCACGCGACCGAGACGGACGTCGTCGGCTTTGTCGGCGGTGTCGAGGTGCCGCTGATCAAGAAGTTCGAGGCCGGATTCGTCCAGGGTGTCCAGGACACCGACCCGGACATCGAGGTCAAGCGCCAGTACCTCACCCAGCCGCCGAACATGGACGGCTTCTCCAAGCCGGACCTCGGCAAGGAGGCCGCGCGCGGCCAGCTGGACGCCGACGCCGACGTGATCTACCACGCCGCCGGCCTGGCCGGGCAGGGCGTCATCGAGGCCGCCGCCGACCGTGACCGGTGGGTCATCGGTGTGGACTCCGACCAGTACGAGCAGAAGACGCTCGCGCCGTACAAGGACAACATCCTCACGTCGATGACGAAGGACGTCCCGGACGCGGTCTACAACCTCATCAAGTCCGTGGAGGACGGCGACCCGCAGTCGGGCGTCATCCGCTACAACCTGGAGGCCGACGGCGTCGCCCTGAGCGACTCCAACCCCGCCTACCAGGAGATGACCGAGCTGACCGAGGCCGTCGAGCAGGCCAAGGCGGACATCGTCGCCGGCAAGATCGAGGTCTCCCCGACCCCGTGACGCCACCGGCCGGGAGCCACCGGCCCCGGCACGGACTTTCGGCCCGGAACCGGGCGGCGGGCATCCTCCGTCGCCCGGCCCGGGCCGCCCGTGGACCGGCCCGCTCCCGGCGGGACCCTCCCGCCGCGCCACCCGTCCCGCGCCACCCGTCCGGCCGCCGTCCCCGGCCGGGAGTCCGGTGCATCCGGCGGGAACTCTACGCGCGTAGTCGAGGGTGCGGCACGATAGCGTCACCACGCCCGCACCGTCCCGCACGTCTCACCGGCACCCGCCGTCCCGTACCACCGAACCTGCCGTCCCCGCCGTCCCGTCCCCGCCGTCCGTCCGGCGCCGTCCCGTCCTGACGAGCCCGCTCCTTAGCCCCGAGGAGAGTGCACCATCAACGCGTCCAGCAGTCCGCCCGCCGTCGAGCTGGCCGGCATCACGAAACGCTTCCCCGGCGTCGTCGCCAACCACGACATCCACCTGTCCGTCCACAAGGGCACGGTGCACGCGATCGTCGGTGAAAACGGCGCGGGCAAGTCCACGCTGATGAAGATCCTCTACGGCATGCAGAAGCCGGACGAGGGCACCATCACCGTCGACGGCGAGCAGGCCACTCTGCACAGTCCCGCCGACGCCATCGCGCGCGGCATCGGCATGGTGCACCAGCACTTCATGCTCGCCGACAACCTCACCGTGCTCGAGAACACCGTGCTCGGCGGCGAGAGCCTGTACGGCATCGGGGGCAGGGCCCGCGACAAGATCCGGGAGATCTCCGACGCCTACGGCCTCGGGATCCGCCCCGACGTCCTCGTGGAGGACCTCGGCGTCGCCGACCGGCAGCGCGTGGAGATCCTCAAGGTGCTCTACCGGGGCGCCCGCACACTGATCCTCGACGAGCCGACGGCCGTCCTCGTCCCGCAGGAGGTCGACGCCCTCTTCGCGAACCTGCGCGAGCTGAAGGCCGAGGGCCTCACCGTCATCTTCATCTCGCACAAGCTGGGCGAGGTGCTGTCCGTGGCGGACGAGATCACCGTCATCCGGCGCGGCACGACGGTCGCCTCCGTCCGCCCGGACGAGGTCAGCACCAAGCAGCTCGCCGAGCTGATGGTGGGCAGCGAGCTCCCCACCCCCGAGACGCGCGAGTCCACCGTCACCGACCGGCCCGTGCTGAGCGTCGCGGGGCTCACGGTCCACACGCACGACGCGGAGCACGGCGACCGCACGGTGCTGGACGACGTCGACTTCACCATCCACGCGGGCGAGGTCCTCGGCCTCGCCGGTGTCGAGGGCAACGGCCAGACGGAGCTGATCGAGGCCCTCATCGGCCTCAAGCACGCCGACGCGGGCACCATCCGGCTCGGCGACGAGGAGATCACCGGCTGGGCCACCCGGCGCCGCCGCGAGGGCGGCATCGGCTACATCCCCGAGGACCGGCACCGGCACGGTCTGCTGCTGGAGTCCCCGCTGTGGGAGAACCGCATCCTCGGCCACGTCACCGAGCAGCCCAACAGCAGCGGCTACTGGCTGAAGCCGAAGGCCGCCCGCGCCGACACCGAGCGGATCGTCGAGGAGTACGACGTCCGCACGCCCGGCATCGAGGTCACCGCCGGCTCCCTGTCCGGCGGCAACCAGCAGAAGCTGATCGTCGGCCGGGAGATGAGCCACCACCCGCGCTTCCTGATCGCCGCCCACCCCACGCGCGGGGTGGACGTCGGCGCGCAGGCGCAGATCTGGGACCAGATCCGCGAGGCCCGCCACGAGGGTCTGGCCGTGCTGCTGATCTCGGCCGACCTGGACGAGCTGATCGGCCTGTCCGACACCCTGCGGGTCATGTACCGCGGCCGTCTGGTCGCGGACGCCGACCCCGCCACGATCACCCCGGAGGAGCTGGGCACCGCCATGACCGGCGCCGCGTCCGGACACCTGGAGCACGAAGAGGGTCACCCCGCCCAGGGTTCGGACGCCGACGGCCGTCCCGACGCCGCGTCCGGTGCGCAGAACGAGGAGAACGAGCATGAGTGACGGTGGAAAGCCGGGCGTGGCCGCAGCCTCCGGCCGCCCGACGACGCGGGCCCGGCTCGACCGCCTGGTCCTGGCGCTCGGCGGACCGGTGCTCGCGCTGGGCGTCGCGATCCTGCTGACGTCGGCCGTGCTGCTGCTGTCGGGCCGCAGCCCGGTCGAGCCGTACGTCCTGATGATCGAGTACGCGGGCAACGCCGACATCCAGGTACTCATCGTCAACCAGGCCACGACGTACTACATCGCGGCGCTCGCGGTGGCCGTCGGCTTCCGGATGAACCTGTTCAACATCGGCGTCGACGGGCAGTACCGGCTCGCGGCGATGGTGGCGGCCGTCACGGGCGCGGCCTTCTCGCTGCCCGCCCCGCTGCACGTCCTGGTGATCATGCTGGTCGCGATGTTGACCGGTGCGTTCTGGGCCGGGATCGCGGGCATCCTCAAGACCAGCCGGGGCGTCAGCGAGGTCGTCTCCACGATCATGCTCAACGCGATCGCGACGAGCATCATCGCCTACCTGATCCTGCCGGCGCAGTTCGGCGAGCAGCGCGGCAACAACCTGACGACGGGCCAGATCGCCGAGTCCGGCTGGTTCCCCGGCTTCGACACCGGGCCCGGCGGCGTCGTCTACGGCTTCATCGTGGTCGCCGCCCTGCTCGGCGTCGTCTACTGGCTGGTGCTGAACCGCACCCGCTTCGGCTTCGACCTGCGGGCCACCGGCGCCAGCCAGAGCGCCGCCGCCGCCAGCGGCGTCGACGCCAAGCGGATGGTCTTCACCTCCATGGTGATCTCCGGGGGCGTCGCGGGCCTCGCGGGCATGCCGGTGCTCCTCGGCGACTCGCACACCTACAGCCTCGTCTTCCCCGTCGGCATCGGCTTCACGGGCATCACCATCGCCCTGCTGGGCCGCAACCACCCCGTCGGCATCGCCTTCGGCGCCCTCCTCATCGCCTTCCTCGACAAGGCCTCGGCCACGCTCGACTACAGCGGGTACGAGAAGGAGATCGCCACGATCATGCAGGGCCTGATCGTGATCGCCGTCGTCATCAGCTACGAGGCCGTCCGCCGCTACGGGCTGCGCCGCCAGCAACAGAAGGTCGGTGAGGAGCTCGCCGCACAGGCCGCGAGCGCCCCCGGCGACACCAGCCAGAACCTGAGCAAGGGGGCCTCGGCATGAGCACCGCCACCATCAAGGCGGCCGCCGCGCCGCGCAAGCCCGCCGGCCGCAGCCGGCTGTCCCTCGCCCAGTGGATGCTGGTCATCGCCGCGGGACTCGCCCTGTTCTCGCTGGTCCGGCTGATCACCGACGCCAACGGCATCACCTCCACCGGCCAGGTCTCCGCCGCCCTGCGGCTGGCCGTCCCGATCGGTCTCGCCGGTCTCGGCGGCCTGTGGGCCGAGCGTGCGGGCGTCATCAACATCGGCCTCGAAGGCATGATGATCCTCGGCACCTGGTTCGGTGCCTGGGCGGGCGTGCAGTGGGGCCCGTGGACGGGCGTCATCATGGGCATCGTCGGCGGCGCGCTGGGCGGGCTGATCCACGCGATCGCCACCGTCACCTTCGGCGTCAACCACATCGTCTCCGGTGTGGCCATCAACATCCTCGCGGTCGGCGTCACCCGCTACCTGTCGAAGTTCACCTTCGACACGATGGAGGGCGGCACGGAGAAGCAGTCCCCGCCGATCGAGTCGATCACCAGCATCACGGTGCCGGGGCTCTCGGACTGGATGCGCGATCTCAACGACAAACACTGGTTCTTCGTCTCCGACCTCGCCGGCGTCGTGGGCGGCGTCGTCACGAACCTCTCGCTGCTGACCGTCGTCGCCCTCGCGCTGGTCCCGTTCAGCTGGTGGGTCCTGTGGCGGACGGGCTTCGGTCTGCGGCTGCGCTCCTGCGGCGAGAACCCGACGGCCGCCGAGTCCCTCGGCGTCAACGTCTACAAGTACAAGTACCTCGCGGTGATGATCTCCGGCGGCTTCGCCGGGCTCGGCGGTGTCTTCCTCGCGGAGGTCGCGGCCAACATCTACCAGGAGGGCCAGACCGGCGGGCGCGGCTACATCGGTCTCGCCGCGATGATCTTCGGCAACTGGATGCCGGGCGGCATGGCCATGGGCGCGGGCCTGTTCGGCTACGCCGACAGCCTCAACCTGCGCGGCGGCGGCACCAACGTGCACGCGCTGCTGCTGTTCCTGGCGATCCTGCTGGCCATCGCCGTCGTCTGGGAGCTGTACCGCAGGAAGTACGTCACGGCGCTCGTCGCCGGTGTGACCGGCCTCGGCCTGTTCGCCTACTACCTGGCCGTGGACGAGGTGCCGAGCCAGTTCGTCTCCGCCGCGCCGTACGTGGCGACGCTGCTGGTGCTGTCCCTGTCCGCGCAACGGCTGCGCATGCCGAAGGCCAACGGGCGGCCCTACCGCAGGGGCGAGGGCAAGTGACGCACGCCGAGCCCCCCGCCCCCGGCTGGGAAGCGCTGCGGAAGCTGGCCCGGGACGCCATGTCCCGGGCCTACGCCCCCTACTCCGGCTTCCCCGTCGGCGCCGCCGCCCTCGTCGACGACGGCCGGACGGTCAGCGGGTGCAACGTGGAGAACGCCGCCTACGGCGTCGCCCTGTGCGCGGAGTGCGGACTGGTGTCCGAGCTGGTCGCCACCGGCGGCGGTCGGCTCACCCACTTCACCTGCTGCGACCGGCACGGCGACCTGCTCATGCCCTGCGGGCGCTGCCGCCAGCTGCTGTGGGAGCACGGCGGCCCGGAGCTCGCCGTCGACACGGCCTCCGGTGTCCGCCCCCTGTCCGAACTGCTGCCCGACGCCTTCGGCCCGTCCGATCTCGACCGCTGACCGCGCTCCGAAGCCCGTGGAGGAACCCCGCATGGACGCCATCTCCGTCATCCGCACCAAGCGCGACGGTGGCGCGCTCAGCCCCGAGCAGATCGACTGGGTCATCGACGCCTACACCCGGGGCGCCGTCGCCGACGAGCAGATGTCGGCCCTGGCCATGGCCATCCTGCTCAACGGCATGGACCGCGCCGAGATCGCCCGCTGGACCGCCGCCATGATCGCCAGCGGCGAGCGGATGGACTTCTCCTCCCTGCCCCGCCCCACCGCCGACAAGCACTCGACCGGCGGCGTCGGCGACAAGATCACCCTCCCACTCGCCCCGCTCGTCGCCGCCTGCGGCGCGGCCGTCCCGCAGCTCTCCGGGCGCGGCCTCGGCCACACCGGCGGCACCCTCGACAAGCTGGAGTCGATCCCCGGCTGGCGGGCGCTGCTGTCGAACGCCGAGATGCTCCACGTGCTCGGCGAGGCCGGGGCCGTCATCTGCGCGGCGGGGGACGGGCTGGCGCCCGCCGACAAGAAGCTCTACGCCCTGCGCGACGTCACCGGCACCGTCGAGGCGATCCCGCTGATCGCCAGCTCCATCATGTCCAAGAAGATCGCCGAGGGCACCGGCTCACTCGTGCTGGACGTGAAGGTCGGCTCCGGGGCGTTCATGAAGAACCTGGACGACGCCGCCGAGCTGGCCCGCACCATGGTGGGCCTCGGCACCGACCACGGCGTGCGGACGGTGGCCCTGCTCACCGACATGTCCACGCCGCTGGGCCGCACGGCCGGGAACGCGCTGGAGGTCCGCGAGTCCGTGGAGGTCCTCGCGGGCGGCGGTCCGGCCGACGTCGTCGAGCTGACCCTCGCCCTGGCCCGCGAGATGCTGGACGCCGCCGGGCTGCCGGACGCCGACCCGGGCAAGGCGCTGGCCGACGGCTCCGCCATGGACCACTGGCGTCGCATGATCACCGCGCAGGGCGGCGACCCCGACGCGGAGCTGCCCACCGCGCGCGAGCGTCACGTCGTGCCCGCGCCCGCCACCGGGGTGCTCAGCCGCCTGGACGCCTACGCCGTCGGCGTCGCCGCCTGGCGGCTCGGCGCCGGCCGCGCCCGCAAGGAGGACCCGGTGCAGGCCGGGGCGGGCGTCGAGCTGCACGCCAAGCCGGGCGAGACCGTCCGCGAGGGGGAGCCGCTGCTCACCCTGCACACCGACACGCCCGAGGCGTTCGGCTACGCGCTGACCGCGCTGGAGGGCGCCGTCGAGGTGGGCGGGGCCTTCACCCCGGCCCCGATCGTCCTGGACCGCGTGGGCTGAGACGCCGGGGCCCGGCGCCTGCCACCCTCCCTAGGAACCCTCTTCGGGGATCGGGTTGATGACGGCGAAGGCCGCGCCCTGCGGGTCCTGCACGACGGCCATCCGCCCGGCCATCATGTCGAACGGCGGCTTCAGCACGGAGCCGCCGTTCGCCGCGAGGGTGTCGGCGCTCCGGTCGACGTCGGCGACTGCGAAGTACGTCAGCCAGTGCGCGGCCAGGCCCGGCTCCAGTCGGTCCAGGCTCTGCATGCCCCCGACCGGCCGTCCGCCGACGTCCAGCGAGAAGTACCCGTCGCCGCCCTTCATGGTGCTCGCCCCGATGCCGAGCACGGAGTCGTAGAAGTCCGCGGCGGTGTCGGTGTCGCCGGTGTTCAGCTCGTGCCAGGCGACCGCCCCGGTCTCCCGGACGACCTGGCAGCCGGGGAACTCGCGGGCCTGCCACAGGCCGAAGACGGCGCCCGTCGGGTCCTGGGCGACGGCCATCCGGCCGAGGTCCATCACGTCCATGGGCGGCACCAGCACGCTGCCGTCGGCCTTGGTGACGGCGTCGGCGGAGGCGTCCACGTCGGGCGTGGCGAGGTACGTCGTCCACGCCGGCGGCGGAGGCTCCGCCATCGGGCTGCCGTCGGGGTTCGTGGCCGCCATGATCCCGGCGACCGACCGGCCGCGCAGGGTGCAGACCGCGTAGCCGCCGGTCTCGGGCGGACCGACCTCGCCCTGCCAGCCGAGGAGGTTCCGGTAGAAGTCGAGGGCGGCCCGCTGGTCGGGGACCATCAGGTCGACCCAGCAGGGTGTGCCCTTGGCGTACGGGGCGGTGACATCGGGCATGTCGGAGCCTCCAGGCGGTGATCGCGGACCAACCCGCCGAGACTATCCCTTATGTCTGTTTTGTCGGCGCCAGGCGGCGCCGGACACCACCCCAGCGGAGCCACCCGCCCGGCCCCGGCGGTGGCCCCGCTGGGGTGGTGTCCGGATCAGGCCGCCGCGAGCCGCACGGCGCGGCGGGTGGCGTACAGCGTGATGCCCGCCGCGCCCACCAGGGCGGTCAGCGCGAGGGCGACCGTCGCCGTCCAGCCGCCGCCGTGGAAGGCCAGCGCGCCGAGCGTGCCGCCGAGCGAACTGCCCACGTAGTACGCCATCTGGTACAGCGCCGACGCCTGCGCCCGGCCCGTCGTGACCGTCCGGCTGACCGACGAGGACGCCGTCGTGTGCCCGGCGAAGAAGCCCGCCGTCACCAGCACCAGGCCGGCCAGCACGGCCACCAGGTTCCCCGACAGCGTCAGCAGCAGCCCGGCCGCCGTCGTGCCGATGGCCAGGTACAGCGCCCCGCGCCGCCCGAGCCGCGCGACCAGCCCGCCGGACGCCGCCGAGGAGCCCGTGCCCACCAGGTAGATGACGAACACCGAACCCACCAGCCCCTGCGACAGGCCGAACGGCTCGGCCACCAGCCGGTACCCGATCACCGTGTAGACGGCGCCGAAGACGGCCATGAACAGCAGCCCGATCGCGTACAGCCGCACCAGCAGCGGGTTCGCCAGCAGGTCGCGCACGGTGCGGGCCAGGGCGCGCGGCTCCAGCGGGGAGGGGGTGAAGTTCCGCGCCTTCGGCAGCAGCGCCCGGAAGGCGACCGCGCAGACCAGTGCCATGACACCGACCACCAGCAGTGCGCCGCGCCAGCCGAAGCCCTCCGCCACCCAGCCGGTGACGATGCGACCCGACATGCCGCCCACGCTGTTCCCCGCGACGAACAGCCCGATCGCGCCGACCAGCGCCCTGGGCCGCAGCTCCTCGGAGAGGTAGGCCATCGCCGACGCCGGGATGCCCGCGATCGCCGCGCCCTGGACGGTGCGCAGCGCGACCAGCCAGCCCAGGTCCGGCGCGAGGGGCAGCACCAGGGCGATGCCCACCGCGACCGCCACCGACACCGTCATCAGCCGCTGCCGCCCGAACCGCTCGGAAAGCATGCTCAGCGGCAGCACGCACACCGCCAGGGCGATCGTGGCGGCGGAGATCGTCCAGCTCGCCGCGTCCGGCGTCACCGCGAAGTCGGCGGAGAGCGCGGGCAGCAGGGCCTGGGTGGAGAAGAGCAGGGCGAAGGTCGCCAGCCCCAGCGCGAACAGGGCGAGGTTCACCCGGCGCGTCGAGGGAGCGTCCGCCGGACGGTCGGCGGCGGCGGCTCCGGGGGTGAGCCCGGTGGTGGGTCCGGAGGGCGGTCCGGTGGTGGGGAACGACGGCTGAGAGGCACCCGCGGTGACGGGTGCCCCGGTATCGACGGAAGGCATGTCTCGAACGTACGCAGCTCCCTTTCATGCGTCCAATGCACAAGAATGCGGGAAACGATGCACCACCGCATAAGCAGAGCTGAGGACCGCCCGTGTCACCACCAGGCAACGAAAACGACATGCAGGTAACACGTGCCGACATCGACGCCGAGTCCTGGGCCGCGCTGCTCACCCCGCGCCTGGCCCAGTTCACCGCCGTCGCGCGGCACGAGCACGTCACTCGCGCCGCGCGGGAGCTGGGCGTGCCCCAGTCCACTCTCAGCCGGGCCATGGCCCGGCTGGAGGAGGACCTCGGCGTGGCCCTTCTGGCCCGGCGGGGCCGCTCGGTCTCGCTCACCCCGGCCGGGCGCACCTTCTGGGTGTCCGTGGAGAAGGCGCTCGCCGCCGTCGAGCAGTCCGCCGAGGCGGTACGGGCCGACGCCGACCCCGCCACCGGCAAGGTCGCCTTCGGCTTCCTGCACACCCTCGGCTCGGAGACGGTGCCCGGCCTCATCCGGGCCTTCCGCGCCGACCACCCGAAGGTGCGGTTCTCCCTCGTGCAGAACTACGGCGAGGCCATGCTCGACCGGCTCCGAGCGGGCACCCTCGACCTGTGCCTCACCTCGCCGGTCCCCGACGCGCCCGACCTCGTCGCCCGGCGGCTGGACGAACAGCGGCTGCGCCTGGTCGTCCCCGACGACCACCGCCTCGCCCGCCGCAAGCGCGTCCGGCTCGCCGAGGCCGCCGACGAGGCGTTCATCACCCTGGAACCCGGCTACGGCATGCGGCGCATCTTCGAAACCCTCTGCGCCGAGGCCGGGTTCACGCCCCGCATCGCCTTCGAGGGGGAGGAGGCGGAGACGCTGCGCGGGCTCGTCGCGGCCGGTCTCGGCGTCGCCCTGCTGCCGCCGCCGACCGTCCCCCGGCCCGGCCTGGTCGACCTGACCGTCACCGCGCCCCGCGCCGTCCGGGAGATCGGCGTCGCCTGGCCGGCCGGTCGGCCCGACACCCCGCCCGTGGCCGCGTTCCGGACGTTCCTGCTGACCCGACGCGGTCGGCTGCTCGCCTGACCGGCCCCGGAGGAGTACCTCAGGAGCGGCCGAAGCCGGAGGCCAGCGGCATCCGCAGGCCGAGCGGGGGCGGCGCGGCGAGGGCGTCGCGCACGGGGCGGGCGAAGTCCTGCTCGCACAGCGCGCCCAGCACGAAGTCCGTGGCGAGCGCGAAGACCTCGGTGCGGTACTCGCGCAGGGCGTGGCCGTCGGTGTGGGCCTCGAAGCGGCAGACGTCCGCCCCCGCCTTCCGCGCCCGCTCCGCCAGCCGGTAGGACGACTCCGGGTCGGAGCGCCGGTCGTTGGTGCCGTGCACGACGAGGACCTGCCGCTCGGCGAGCTGGCCGACCGGCTCCCGCTCGGCCTCCGCCGGCTCCGGCAGCCAGGGCCCGAGCGCCACGACGGACGTCACCGCCGGGTGCCCCGCGGCGCGCAGCGCCGCCCGGCCGCCGAGCCCGGTGCCCGCCAGGCACACGGGCACATCGCCGTAGCGGTGCACGAGTTCGTCCAGCGCCCACACCGTGTCGGCGACCGGGTGCGCCGCGTCGCCGTTCCAGCCCTGGTACCGGTAGTGCACGACGTGCGCCGTCAGCGCCTCGCCGCAGCGCTCGGCCGCCCTGGCCACCTGCCGGGCCAGCACCAGCGCCCCCGCCGCCGCCAGCGGTGAGGACCGCCGAGCTGACTCCGGGACGCCGCCGGGCAGCAACAGGAGGACGCCCTCCACCCTTCCCGTCGTGCCGAGGGGACGGCCCAGCCGAGCGTCCCGCGCAGGAAGCGTGTGCCCATCCATGGCCGCAACGATGGCAGAAACCGCGCGGCCGGACGCAGCCGCCGACAGTCACCGTTGCATATCGAAGTGCGGGACGGCCTCACCGAGCCCTCACGGCGTCACGCTCCACAGTGCGTCGGGGCCCGGCTCGTGCGCCGTGCGGTACCCGGAGTTGCCCAGCGTCAGGTCGAGTTCGGCCAGCAGGCAGCGCACCACGTGCTCCACGCCGGCCTGTCCGGCCAGCGCCAGCCCGTACAGGTACGGACGGCCGAGGAGCACCGCGTCCGCGCCGAGGGCCAGCGCCTTGAAGACGTCCGCGCCGGTGCGCACCCCGGAGTCGAACAGCACCGCCGTGCGGTCCCCGACGGCCTCCGCGACCGGTGCCAGCGCGTCCAGCGAGGCGAGGGCCCCGTCCACCTGTCGGCCGCCGTGGTTGGACACCACGACGCCGTCCATGCCGTGCTCGACGGCGAGTTCGGCGTCGGCGGCGCACTGGATGCCCTTGAGCACGATCGGACCGTCCCAGTGCTCGCGCAGGAACGGCAACTGCTCCCATGTCAGGCCCGGGTTGGGGAAGACCTCGGCGAAGGCGAGCCCGGCCGCGCCGGGGTCGTCGGCCGGGTCCTTGGCCAACCTGCGGCGGAAGACGGGGTCGCTGGTGTAGTTGGCGATGCCCTCGCCCTGGAGGAACGGGAGGTAGCCGCGGTCGAGGTCGGCCGGGCGCCAGCCGAGCATCGTGGTGTCCAGCGTGAGGACGAGGTGGCTGTACCCCGCCTCCCGTGCCCGCCGCAGCAGGCTCACGCACAGCTCCGGATCGCGCGGCCAGTACAGCTGGAACCAGCGCGGACCGTCGCCCCCGGCCTCCGCGACCTCCTCGATGGAGTGGCTGGCCTGCGTGGAGTGGACGAAGGGCAGCCCCAGCGCGGCGGCGGCCCGTGCCGAGGCCAGCTCACCCTCCGGGTGCGCCAGCTTCTGCACACCGACCGGGCCGAGCAGCACGGGCGCGGGCAGCTCGGCGCCCAGCAGCGTCGTCGACAGGTCACGCCGGGCGTGGTCGCGCAGCATGCGCGGGACGATGCGCCGCCGCTCGAACGCCGCCAGGTTCGCCCGCGCGGTCGAACCGCCGCCCGCGCTGGGCACGATGTACCCCAGCGCCGCCGCGTCCAGCACCTCGGCGGCCTTCGTCTCCAGCGACGCGAGGTCGGTGGTGAGGGCGGGCTTCTCGCCCAGGAACGCGCCGTTCGCGTAGATCAGCGACTGGTGGTCGGAGTAGTGGGCGGGCGGGGGCGTGCTCTCGTCGGCCATGCGGGTCCTCGCGGTTCGGGATGCGGCACGCCCGAGTCTCGTCCCCCCGCCCCCCGCCCACAACCCCACCCCCACGGCCGGGTCCGGGGCGTGGCGCGGCGGCGGTGGCGCGGTCATCACGCGGGTAGGGGCGCGGGGTTGGTTGGGAGCGGGCACAGGGGTGGGGGCGGAGTCTGTGCGCGTGCCCATGTCGCCGGCGCGGCGGCGGCCCCACGATGGAGCGCAACTGACCGGTCAGTAAGTACCGGCCCGTGCACGGCTGCACGCTCCCCACCGTACGGCGGACCCCGGGTGCCGTCCGTCCTGCCGCGCCGTGCCGGGCCCCCACAGGTCTGACGAAAGGTCTCCCCATGCCCCCCGCACGCCGCCTGCGCCGCGCCGCCGCCGTCATCGCCGTGGCCCTCGGGCTCGCCGCCACGGCCGGTACCGGCACCTCGACGGCCACAGCCCCCGCACTCGACTACGTGAACCTCGGCGACAGCTTCAGCTCCGGTTCCGGCATCCTGCCGCTGGCGGAGGGAAGCAACCCGCTGTGCACCCAGGCGGCGGACAACTTCGCGCACGCCATCGCGGCGGACCAGGGGTACGCCCTCACCGACGTGAGCTGCGGCGGGGCGCAGACGAGCAACTTCACC
This sequence comes from Streptomyces sp. GSL17-111, assembly GCF_037911585.1. NCBI lineage: Bacteria > Bacillati > Actinomycetota > Actinomycetes > Kitasatosporales > Streptomycetaceae > Streptomyces > Streptomyces sp. GSL17-111. The sequence goes on along the minus strand of NZ_JBAJNS010000001.1, from coordinate 2,068,482 downwards.
GAATCCCAGTTCCCCGGTGTGGCACCGCAGTTGGACGCCCTGTCCGACACCACCGACCTCGTCACCATGACGATCGGCGGCAACGACAACAACACCTTCATCAGCGCCGTGCTCGCCTGCGGCTCGGTGGGCCTCCTCACCCTCGGCCACGGCAGCCCGTGCGCGGACCTCTACGGCGACACGTTCGCCGACGCCGTGCGGACCGGCACCTACGACAACGTCACGGAGGCGCTGAAGCAGGTCAAGGAGAAGGCGCCGAACGCGCGGGTGGCGATCTCCGGCTACCCGTGGATCCTCCCCGCGTCGGGCGGCTGCTTCCCGGCCATGCCCGTGGCCCGGGGCGACGTCCCCTACCTGCGGGAACTCCAGGCCACGCTGAACGACGTGATCGAGCGGGCGGCGGACGCCACCGGCGTGACCTACGTCGACCAGTCGGCCGCCTCCGAGGGGCACGACGCCTGCGCGCCGCCCGGCACCCGCTGGATCGAGCCGGCGTTCGGGGGGACGAACTACGTGCCGGTCCACCCCAACGCCCTCGGCGAGCGGGGCATGGCCGACCGGATCACGGCGACGCTCGGGCTGGGCTGACGCGCCCCGGTGCGGCCCCGGGGCGACCGAGAGCGCCGTCCGGGGCCACGCCGGAGTCTCACCGGGAGACTCACTCTCGCGTGATCTACGCGCGTAGGACTACAGTACGAAGATGACAAGCGAGACCTTCACCACCCAGCCGACCGAGGAGCAGATCCGCCGCGCCCCCAAGGTGCTCCTGCACGACCACCTGGACGGCGGCCTGCGGCCGGCCACCGTCGTCGACCTCGCCCGGGACGCCGGCTACGACCGGCTGCCCGAGACCGAGCCCGAGGCCCTGGGGCGCTGGTTCCGCGAGGCCGCCGACTCGGGCTCGCTGGAGCGCTACCTGGAGACGTTCGCCCACACCGTCGCCGTCATGCAGAGCCGTGCGGCCCTGGTGCGGGTGGCCGCCGAGTGCGCGGAGGACCTGGCCGCCGACGGCGTCGTCTACGCCGAGGTGCGCTACGCCCCCGAGCAGCACCTGGAGGGCGGGCTGACGCTGGAGGAGGTCGTCGAGGCGGTCAACGAGGGCTTCCGCGAGGGTGAGCGGCGCGCGGCCGGGGCCGGGCACCGCATCCGGGTCGCCGCGCTGCTCACCGCGATGCGGCACGCGGCGCGGGCGCTGGAGATCGCCGAGCTGGCCAACCGCTACCGGGACAACGGCGTCGCCGGGTTCGACATCGCGGGCGCCGAGGCGGGCCACCCGCCCACCCGCCACCTCGACGCGTTCGAGTACCTGAAGCGGGAGAACAACCACTTCACGATCCACGCCGGGGAGTCCTTCGGGCTGCCGTCCATCTGGCAGGCGCTCCAGTGGTGCGGCGCGGACCGACTCGGACACGGCGTGCGCATCGTCGACGACGTCAAGGTCGCCGACGACGGGACGGTGGAGCTGGGCCGCCTGGCCGCCTACGTCCGGGACAAGCGCATCCCGCTGGAGATGTGCCCCACCTCCAACCTCCAGACCGGCGCCGCGACCTCCTACGCCGAGCACCCGATCGGGCTGCTGCGCACGCTGCACTACCGGGTCACGGTCAACACCGACAACCGGCTGATGAGCGGCACGAGCATGACGCGGGAGTTCGCGCACCTCGTCGAGGCGTTCGGCTACACGCTGGACGACATGCAGTGGTTCACCGTCAACGCGATGAAATCCGCGTTCATCCCTTTCGATGAACGTCTCGCGATGATCAACGACGTGATCAAGCCCGGCTACGCCGAGCTGAAGTCCGCCTGGCTGTTCCGCCAGACGGTCGCCGACCACTCCCTGACCAGCGACCCCGCCGCCTACCAGGGCTGACGTCCGGCCCGCCGGGCGTGGCCGGGAATCGTCCCCGAGGCCCGTCCGGTGGCGCCCCGCCCGCCCGAGGGGTGTTTGCCGCCCCCGGTGAGCGCTCACTAGGTTCTGGTGACCATGAGCAAGGGAATCCCCAGGAAGACGCTTGGCGTCGCCGCACTCGGCGCCGCCATGGCCGCAACGGCCGCGGGCACCGCCTCCGCGGCGGGCCCCACCGACAACCTCATGGACGCGGCGGCGGACGTGCAGAACCTCAGCGTGGAGGACCGGGTCATGGACCTTCCCGGTGACGTCACGCAGGCGGCCGGTGCCGTCCAGGAGAGCAGCGACCGGGCCGTCCCGGCCGCCGGTCAGGACCCGGTCGGCGGTCTCCTCGGCGGTCTGCCGCTGCTCGGCCAGCTCCAGGGCGCCGGGCTGCCGACGGACCAGCTCGCCCAGGGCGCGCTGCCCACCGACCAGCTCTCCGGCGGGCTCTCCGCCGACAACCTGGCCGGTGGCGGCCTGCCCTCCGGGGACCTCGGCGGTCTGACGGGCGGCCTGCCCCTCTGATCCACCGCTGAGCCGCAGCGGAGGGCGGCCCGTCACGGCGGGCCGCCCTCCGTCGGCTCCCCGGCCCGGTCGCCGACGCCCCCGCGCCGCGCACCGGGCCGCTGCCGTGTCACCACGCCTGGCGGCCTCCTCTCACCACGCCTGGCGGTGTTCGTCCTGCGGCATCAGCACCCACAGGGCGAGGTACAGCACGAACTGGGGTCCCGGCAGCAGGCACGAGGCCAGGAACAGCACCCGCATCGTCGTGGCGCTCGTCCCGAACCTGCGGGCCAGCCCCGCGCACACCCCGGCGATCATCCGCCCCTCGCGGGGGCGCGACATCCCTGACAACGCGGCCATCGTCGGCCTCCTTCGCACGGTTTCGACGCTTTTGCGTCCTCGGTTCCACCGTACGAGCGGGCCGCCCCCGCCGACTTCCCTCTACGGGGCGATCCGCACCCTCGGGGTCCTCGGGGTGCGCCCCTGAGACGTCTCCTCCCAGGCCCGCCGCCGGTACGCGTCCGCCCCGCCCGGCCCGGCCTGCGCACCCTGCGGGGATGTCCCCGCCGTGTCCCTCAGGTCCCGCACAGCCGGGTCCCCCACGGCCGCCCGGCGCAGCCGCCGACGCACCAGCGGGTAGAGCGCCAGGTGCACGAGCGCGGCGCCCGCGCCGTTCAGGAGCACGGCGTCCACGTCGCCGGTCTGCCCCGGCACCGACGTCCGGGCCACCTCGAAGGCCAGCGAGATCGCCGCCGTCGCCAGCACCGTGCGGACGAAGGACGCCGCGCGCGGCCCGAGCGCCCCCGAGGCCAGCGGCAGCAGCACGCCGAGCGGCGCCAGCAGGAGCAGCTGACCGCCCAGCGTCGAGAGCGCCTCGGCGGGCCCGCCCGCCCACGCGGAGCGGACGGTCGCGAACAGGGTGACGTTCGACGGCTCCACCCACGGCACCGCGCGCGGACGCAGCGTCAGCCAGCCGACGGCGAGCAGGTACCCGGCGAGCAGCAGACGTCCCGCCGTCCGGAGGCGGACGGCGGCTCGGCCGGTGGGGCGGTGGCGCTGCACGGGGGGCACGAGCAGAACGACGCCCGGCCCTCTCCCACCGGTTCCCGCCCGTCGGCCGTCAGAGTGGCACCCCGGCCGAGTCCGCCGACTCGGTCGTCGTCCGCAGGGCCGCGTTGCACTCGTACCGGCGCAGCTCGCTGTCCTCCTCCGTGGCCTCGCCCGGACCGCCGGGCGGGCCGCCGAGCAGGACGCCCCGGCCGCTGTCCGCGAGCTGCGTGTCGGCGAACGTGCACACCAGCTGGGCCAGCGCGAACGACGGCAGGGCGGCGGGCGGCCGACTCAGCCGCAGCGCGGTCGGCTCGTCGCCCTCCGCAGGCCCCGCGACACGCAGGTCGCCCGGCACGGCGGTGGCGAACCCGGCCGCCAGCTCCTCCTCGGCCGGGTCACGGCGCAGCTCCGCCAGCAGGAGGCGCGCCAGCGCGACGCGGTCGCGCGGGCCGTCGCCGGACGGGAGCTCCAGCCGTCGCCGGACGTCCACCACCCGGCCGCTGCACACGAGGGCGATGCGCACCTCGCTCGCGCCCTCGGTGGGGTCCCCCGTCGCACCGCGCACCCCGCAGGCGACCCGGCTCGGAGCCGACCCGGCGTCCACCGGGACGGGGGTGGCGCGGATGCCGCACCCCGCCAGCGTCGCGCCCGCCACCGTCACCGCCACGATCCGCCCGGCCCACCGGGCACGGGACGCCGCGCGGCGCTTGACCGCCCTCACCTGCTCTCCTCCCCGCTTCCTTCGTCCTGCCGCCGGTGGCCGTCGGCACCCGGACCCTCCGCACCCTTGTCGGTGTCCGCGTCCTCCGGGGCGAGCCGGTCGGCGTGCCGGGGGAGGCGCAGGGTGAAGACCGCACCGCGCTCGGGGCCGTTCCGCGCCGTGATCTCCCCGCCGTGGATGTGCGCGTTCTCCAGCGCGATGGAGAGCCCGAGCCCGCTGCCCTCCGAACGCGGCCGGGAGGCGCTGGCCTTGTAGAACCGGTCGAAGACGTGCGGCAGGACGGACTCCGGGATGCCCGGCCCCCGGTCGGCCACCTCGATCACCACGAGCTCGCCGCCGTCCGGCGCCGGCTCGGTGCGCACGGCCACCCGTACGGGGGACCCGCCGTGCTTGAGGGCGTTCCCGATCAGGTTGGCGAGTATGACGTCCAGCCGGCGCGGGTCCAGCCGCGCGCGGACGCCCAGCGGCGCGTCCAGCTCCACGGCGTCCAGCCAGGCGCGGGCGTCCATGCACGCCATGACCTGCTCGGCCACGTCGACGTCGTCCAGCACCAGCCGGGCCGTGCCCGCGTCGAAGCGGGTGACCTCCATCAGGTTCTCCACCAGTTCGCTCAGCCGGTGCGTCTCGCTGACGACGAGGCCGACGGCCGGGGCGATCATCGGGTCCAGGTTGTCCTGCTCGTCCTCCAGCACCTCCGTCACGGCCGAGATGGCCGTCAGCGGGGTGCGCAGCTCGTGCGACATGTCGGCGACGAACCGGCGGCTGGACTGCTCCCGCGCGCTCAGGTCGTCCACCCGTCGCTCCAGGGAGGCGGCGGCGGAGTTGAACGTGCGCGACAGCTCGGCCAGTTCGTCGGTGCCCGAGACGGTGAGACGGGTGTCCAGCTTGCCCTCGCCCAGCCGTCGCGCCGCCTCTCCGAGGCGCTGCACCGGGCGCAGCACCGTGGACGCCGCCGCCTGGGCCAGCAGGGCCGAGCCGAGGACGGCGAAGGCGCTGGCGATGGCCAGCGACCAGGCCAGCGAGTTGAGGTCGTCCTGTTCCGCTTCCAGTGACTTGAGCAGATAGCCGGTGGGCCCGTCCCCGATGACGGTCGCCCCGGCCACCAGGTACGGCGTGCCGTCCTGGGTCACGCGCTGCCAGTACAGGTGGTAGGGCGCGTCGTTGCCCTGGTCCAGTGGGCGGACCTCGTTCACCGCCTCCTGGAGCGAGCGGGGCACGTCGTCGAGGGTGAAGCCGTCGTCGGAGGTGACCGCGCACGGCGAGCCGTCCGGCTGCTCGTCGATGAGCAGGACCTCGTAGGTCTGCGTGGTGTCGGCCATCGCGTTCGCCGCGTCGCGCAGCTGGTCGCAGCGCGGCTCCGGCGGCAGCGTGCCGGCGTGGTCGCCGAGCATCTTGCGGAAGTCGTCCAGCGCGGCGTTCTGGGTACGGGTGAGGACGGCGTCCCGGTTGAGCCAGTAGGCGATGCCGCTGACGGCCACGGCCGCCGACAGCGCCGTCACCGCGAACACGACGACCAGTCGCAGCCGCAGGCTCGGCAGTATCCCGGCCAGCCGGTGCCGCATCCGGCCGGGGGCAGGGCTCACTGGGGAGCGTCCAGGCGGTACCCGACGCCGCGCACGGTACGGATCAGCGTCGGCGAGGACGGCACGTCCTCGACCTTCGCCCGCAGCCGCTGGACGCAGGCGTCCACCAGCCGGGAGTCGCCCAGGTAGTCGTGCTCCCACACCAGCCGCAGCAACTGCTGCCGGGACAGGGCCTGCCCGGGGCGGCGGCTCAGCTCCAGCAGCAGCCGCAGCTCGGTCGGCGTCAGCTGGAGGTCCTCGCCGTTCTTCGTCACGGTCATGGCGGCCCGGTCGATGGTGATCGCACCGAACGTCGCCGCGTCGTTGGCCTCCCGTTCGCCGCGCCGCATGACGGCCCGGATGCGCGCGTCCAGCACCCGGCCCTGCACGGGCTTGACCACGTAGTCGTCGGCGCCCGACTCCAGCCCCACGACGACGTCGATGTCGTCGCTGCGGGCCGTCAGCAGGATGATCGGCAACTGGTCGGTGCGGCGGATGCGGCGGCAGACCTCGAAGCCGTCGATGCCGGGCAGCATCACGTCCAGCACGATCAGGTCCGGCCGTTGCTCGCGCAGCAGTTTGAGCCCGTCCTCGCCGGAGGCAGCGGTCACCACGCGGTGACCCTGGCGGGTCAGACCCATCTCCAGGGCGGTACGGACTGCGTCGTCATCCTCGATCAGCAACAGGAAAGGCACGCGCGTCATTCTGGCCCATCAACGGGCGGGAGTTCGACCGTCCGGCCGTCCGGACCTCGGCGGGACGGCCACGCCGCTTGTGACACCGCTGTGACAGTCGGGGGACCCGGTGATGAAACTGGCCCGGCAGTGTGTTCTTCACACGGCAAGCGAACGGCTGCTCGGTCGAAGGAGGCGCGAGATGACAGCACTGCGCGAACTGCGCGGACACACCGCAACGACGGCGTCGTCCGCCGGGAACGGCAGCACAGTCCTTCACACGCGCCGTCACACCTCTTCGGTTCCCGCCCAGCGCAACAACGGTCAGACCACGGCGCCGCACGGCGCCGTCACGCACCTGACCGCCGAGAACCCCGGTGCCGTGAGCGGGCGGGGGTGCGCTCGCGGCACCGGTCGACGTCCGGCCCACCTGACGCCCGTCCCGCAGCAGGTGGCGGAGGCCGTCCGGGGGGAGGCCGTCCAGGCAGCGGCGACCCCGGCGAAGGCGGCGCCCGCGACGGCGTCCGCGCTCTCCGAGGCCGAGTTCACCGAGTACGTGCGGCAGCGCCGCGCCTCCCTCTACGCGACCGCCTTCCACCTCACCGGGGACCGGTTCGAGGCCGAGGACCTCCTCCAGAGCGCGCTGTTCTCCACCTACCGCGCCTGGGACCGCATCAGCGACAAGGCGGCCGTCGGCGGCTACCTGCGCCGCACCATGACGAACCTGCACATCAGCGCCTGGCGTCGGCGGAAGCTCAACGAGTACCCGACCGAGGAGCTGCCGGAGACGCCGTCCACCGGCGACGTCGACGCCATGCGCGGCACCGAGCTGCGCGCCGTGCTCTGGCAGGCGCTCGCCCGGCTGCCCGAACCGCAGCGCACGATGCTCGTGCTGCGCTACTACGAGGGCCGCACCGACCCGGAGATCGCCGACATCCTCGGCATCAGCGTCGGCACGGTGAAGAGCAGCATCTGGCGTTCCCTGCGCCGGCTGCGGGACGACGAGGTGCTCGCCCGGGGCCGGGACGAGCAGGAGTGCTTCGGCGAGCTGGTCGCCTGACGACCGGACCCGCCGAGGGGGGAACGGGGGAACACGGGGGAGACGGGGGGACAACGGGGGAGCAAGGGGAAACGGGGGAGACGCGGGTGCGGCCGGCCGGGGGGTCTGGCCGCACCCGTTTCGCCGTGCGTGCGTCGCCCTTCTCCCGTGCTCGGGGACTCAGACGCGGGTCGTCCGCTCGCCCGCCCGAATCCTGCGATGGCTCCATCCCAGCAGCACGAAGAGGATGACGCCGGAGACGATCAGGCTCGACCCCGCGCTCCAGCCGCCGAACGGCAGCCCCGGCACGAGGGCCCAGAGCACGCCCGCCGCGATCAGGCCCAGACCGGCGAGCACGGAGGCGGCGACGCGCCACGGCGAGGCCACGCTGTCCTCGGCCGCCTTCATCGCCCGCACCCGCACCGGCTCCACGAACCGCGACAGCGCGGGGACGGCCCGCGACAGCAGCACCACGCCCGCGAAGGTGACCAGCAGACCGGGGCCGGGCAGGACGAGCAGGGCGAGCCCGATCAGGACCAGCGTGCCGCCGACCGTCAGCAGCACCACTCGTTTGACGTGTCTCACCATCGCCGTCGACCCCTCCTCACCTCGGCCCGTCCGGGCCCCACGGTAGGCGGCGCAAGGGCGCACGGCCACGGGCGCGCCGGGCGGAGGGCCACGGCGTCAGACGGACGACCGGGGCGTCAGACGGGCCTCTTCACCGCCTGGGCCGGCTCGGCGGCCATCGCCCCGGCGGTGGCCGCAGGCTCGGTGGCGGGTGCGGCGACGGGTGCGGCCGCAGGGGCGACGACGGCGGGCGCCACGACGCCGGGCCGGTGCGCGCGGTGGCTCCACACGAGCAGCACGAAGAGGATGGCGCTGGAGACGATCAGGCTCGCGCCCGTCGTCCAGCCCGAGACCGGCAGTTCGGGGATGAGGCCGAGGCCCACGACGAGCCCTGAGGCCAGCAGGCCCAGACCGGCGAGCACGGACCCGGCGATGCGCCACGGCGAGGCCACGCTGTCGGCCGCCGCCTTCATGGCGCGGGCCCGCACCGGCGCCACGTGCCGTTGCAGCGAGGGCACCGCCTTGGCCAGCAGCACCAGGCCGGACAGCACCAGCAGCAGCCCGGGACCGGGCAGCACCAGCAGCGCGATGCCCGTCAGCAGCAGGATGCCGCCCACCGTGCCGACCACCACTCGCTTGACGTGTCCCACGTTTCGTCCGTCCCCGTCGTCGTGTGTCCCCTGGTGCCGCCCTCGATGAAGACCGGGCACCGGTAAACGATGGCACACGGGCCCCGGCGGGCGGCAATCCGAACCCCTGTGGCCTTCCGCACCATGGCTTGTTCGGCGCTCCGTCCGGCGGACGGTACGACAGGCCGGTGGGTGAGGCAACCACCCCCGCACGACCGGCGGAGTTGGGTCCGTGCCCTGCAGGACGCACCGCGCCGCTCTCCGGTTCACCCCGGCCGACGGTGTTTCACACCCGGGCAGGGGCCCCCTCGGCCGCGGCGATCCGCAGCAGCGCCTCCGGCTTCCGGCACGGGTGCGCGCCCAGCGCCGCGTGCCCCGCGACGATGCCGGGCTCGGCCCGCATCAGCCGCCAGCCCCGGGCGAGCAGCACCGGCAGCGGCTTGCGGCTCTCCCGCACGTCCCGCACCAGCCGCCGCCGGAACGTCGTCGAGGGGCGCAGCCGCAGGCACAGGGCGTCCGCCAGCAGCCCCAGCTCCGTGCAGGGCCGCACGAGGTGCGCGGCGAAGATCCCTTCCGCGACGAACAGTGCGGCGCCGTTCAGGGAGACGTCCGCCGTCCCCGTGCGGGCGCTGGCCCCGATGTCGTAGACGGGTGCCGCCGTACGTCCTCGGGCGCACAGGTCGCGGACGGCGTCCAGCGCCGCGTCGGCGTCCCAGGAGCCGGGGGCGTCCCAGTCGGTACCGCCGCCGGGCAGCTCCGGGAGGGAGGGGTCACCGGCCTCCTTGTAGAAGTCGTCGAGCCGCAGCACGGGGAGCCCGGTGCGGGCGGCGAGGCGGGACTTCCCCGAGCCGGAGGGGCCGGTCAGCAGGATCACACGAGCAGAGTCCGTCACGGGACACCATGGTCCCGCATTACCCCGTCCGGGTGACCCCTCGGGGGCGAGAAGATGAACCCCCGAGGCCCCTCCACTACCCTCCGAATCCGACCCCTCACCCGATCGACGGACAGGTGACCATGCCCGCCCACGCCCGCCCCCGCAGCCGCCGGGGCCTCAGCGCCACGCTCACCCTCACCGCCGCGGCCGCCGCCGCCTTCGGCGCGGCCGGGACCGCCCAGGCCGACGTCGTCGGCAAGGACCCGGTCGGCGCCGCCACCGGCGCCGTCGGCAACCTCGTCGGGCCCGTCACCGACCTGCGCCCCTACGCGCTCGCGGGCACCGGCGTCGACCCGCTCGACAACGCCGTCGGCGCGCAGATCGCCGACTTCGAGAGCGTGAGCACGGCTCCGCTCGCCGCCCCGATCACCGAGGGCGGCGCGAGCCTCGACAGCCTCACCGCCCCGCTCACCGGCACCCTCGGCGGCTGACCCCGCCGCCCCGACCCCGCGTCGGCCTCGGTACGCTCCCGCCGGCGGGAGCGTACCGAGGCCGACGTCATAAGCCGCCCGGCCCGCGACCACGGCCGTCCCGCCGAAGGGACGTGGCGCACGCGATGGCCCGGGCCTGGCGACGGCGGCGCTCTCGGGAACCTCTCGCTCAGGCGGAGGCGGTACCGGGCCGGGCGGAGACCGGCACCGGCCGATCGAGCCCGTGGTTGCGCAGCGAGAACAGGCGGGCGTTCAGCCACATGCACGGCTGGATCAGGGTGTCGACGAACACCAGGAAGCACACGGTGCCCACCCCCACCGGACCACCCAGCAGGTACCCGGCCCCCAGCAGGATCAGCTCCAGGCTTCCCTTCGCCGTCCAGAACGGCCAACGCCACCGGTGCGTCATGCTGATCGCCACCAGGTCCATCGCCCGGATTCCGATGCCGCTCATGATGATCAGCGCCGATCCGTACGTGCACAGCAGCACGCCGACGAGCATGAGCGCACCGGGGGGAAGGGGCACCTGCTCGGCCGCGTGCACCGCGCGGAGCACGTCGATGAGACTGCCGCAGAGGAAGAAGGTCACGAACGGTGAGAACGGTGGACGGCGCCGGTTCCAGCCGGCCCACACGCCCAGGCACACGGCCGCGACCAGCGCCTGGGCGATGCCGATGGTCAACGGCACGTGGTCCAGGAGCCCGAGGGCGAAGACGTCCAGCGGGTCGGTGCCCAGATCGGCATGGATGAAGAAGGCCGCACCGCACGAGAAGAGCAGGCATCCCGTCAGATAGACGGCGTAGCGTCCGCGGAGGGCCGTCACGTGGTGACGCAGACGGCTGTACGGGTCCCGGCCCCGGGAAACGTCACTCACAGGACTCTCCAGTCAGCTGGTGCGGCTCAGGCAGGCTGGTCACAGCCGATGAGCCTCGCCCAAACGGTGGACTCCCGCCCCCGAACCGGCCCCAGCATCGCCCCCAGTTCTGCCGTGCCGACACGGACCGCCCTCCGGTCTGCGGCCGTGCGGGCAGTGCCGGAACATGGGAAAGCCCCACCGTGCGGGGCGCGCGGTGGGGCGTGGGGCTCAGTCGTCTCAGCGGGGCGTGCGGGCGGCTCCGGGGTCAGGCGGCGCTCAGCTGCCCGGACTTGACCCCGGCCACGAAGGGCGCGAACGCGGCGGCGGACACGTTCAGCACCGGGCCCGCCGGGCTCTTGGAGTCACGCACGGGCACGGTGCCGGTGGTGGCCGCGACGCGCGGGGCCCACTCGACGCAGGTACCGCCGTTGTTGCTGTAGGAGGACTTGATCCAGTGCGGGGTCGCGGTCTCGGTCGTCACGGGGTGCCCTTTCGTAGCTGGTGGATCAGGTCCACAGAGGCTGTCTGCGACAGGGATTCGGCCTGTAGCAGATGGTAGGCCCTCACCAGCGGCACGACGGAAGCCAGTTCCCGGTCCAACTGCCCCTGCGTCTGGGACTCGACGTAGGAGAACACGGACCGGTCCTGCAGGGTGAGCAGGTTCACCGACCGGTCGAAGGGGCGGCGCTCGCCGATGCTGAACGGGGCGAGCTGAAGGATGGTGTTGGGCCGGGCGGCGAAGTCGACCAGGTGCTCCAACTGGGCGTCCATGACGGACGGTCCGCCGATGGGCCGCCGCACGCAGCTCTCGTCCAGCACCGCGATCACCACCGGCGGCACGGGACGCACCAGCGCGGCCTGGCGCTCCATGAGGAACGCGACGCGTTCCTCCGCCTGCTCGGGGGTGATGTCGCCCCGCTCGACGGCGCTGTCGGCCAGGGCCAGCGCGTAGGCGCGGGTCTGCAACGGCCCGGGGATGACGCCCGTTTCGAAGAGCCGGATCTCCGCCGCCCGGCCCTCGAAACCGACGTATTCGGGGAAGCCCTGCAACAGCACGCCGTGTTTGATTTCCCGCCATTCGCGTTCGAAGGAGTCGGCCGTTCCTTCGAGCCCGAGTACCGCGTCAACGGCCGCCGAGAAGCGACGCGTCGGCGGTTTACGTCCGGTTTCCACCCCGGAGACGTGCCGCCCGGAATAGCCGATGCGCGCGCCGAGATCGTCCTGCTTCCAGCCCCGCGCCTCCCGCGCACCGCGCAGGCGTGCGCCGTACGCCGCCTCCGGGCTCGTCGCGGGGTTCAGCTCCTTGATGTTGACCAAAGTGCCCTCCGCCTACGGAACGTTGATGCGTATTCGACTCTAGGTCACGCTGGGCCGCCTTGGTGGTGGAACGGCTACGGAGAGGCGCGGTCGTGTGCGATGTGAACAGGGCCCCGGACGGAATCGCCCGGCTGCCGGAACGCGGAATGCTGATGGTGGACACTCGTCGTGGGGAAGTCGGCGAATTCCGCGGAACCGCCGGCCCCTACTGGGCTTTGCGGCCGGTCTGCGGTGGGGTCGAGTGGGACGCGGACCCGGCGCACGTGCGTCCCGCCGAGCCGATGGAGCGACTGCGCGCCGAAGTGGCCCGGGCGAACGCCCGAAGCCGGGGCGAGATCCTGTGACGCCCGCGCCCCGCCGCGTCTTCCGGTTCGTCAACTGGACGCTGCGGCCCGACCGGGACGAGGACGCCCCGCCGCTCACCCACGCGTTCCGCTGCCTGACGCTCCGGGACGACGACACCGCCTGCGGCGCACGCTCGGAGACGAGCACCGACCCGGCCGGCCCGCAGGCGTGGGCGTTCGACCACCTGCGCCGGCACCCCGACCACACCAGCTACGCCGAGATCATCGAACGGCCCTGGGTGATGTGGCGCGGGGACGCCCGATGAGCGGGCCGCCGTCCCCCGCGACCTACCGGTGCGCCGTGCTCGCCGAGGGGCTGGTGTACGGCACCGGCACGAGCGCCCCGTACATCCTGGGCGCCTTCCACACCCTCTCCCCGGTGCTGGCCCTGCGGTGGCTCCGCGCGCAGGCACTGCGCATCGCGGACCGGCTCGACCCCGACCCGCACCGGACGGCGTGGGTACGGCCGTTCATGCGCATGCCGACCGTGCCCGCCCCCGACGCCCCGACACTGCTCCGCGCCTGGGCCGCCGCGTCGGCCGGTCGCGGCCCGGCCCGCGAGCACCTCAAGGCCGGGCGCCCGCTGTCCGCCACCTTCCCCGACGCGGACTGCACCTACACCCTCTCCATCCACCCGGCCCGGTCGCTGTGCGGTGTCCCGAGCCGCACACCACCGCTGCATGAGGACGCATGAGCGGAGAGGAACTGTTCCCCGTGATCCTGCCCGGCCGTGTGGCGTGGTGCGTCGTGTGCGGCACGCGCACGTGCGCCCCGGTCCCGGTCCGCTGGATCGAGACCACCAGCGGCCCCGGCACGACCCTGTACGCCTGCCCCTGCCACGCGGCGAGCGTGCCACCCGGCCCGGTGCCGGGCGAGCTGGAACCCGGCGAGCTGGGGCCCGGCGCGTAACCCCACCACGCCCCCGAACACCCCGCGCCCCGACGCGTTGCACCGAGCGCCGCCCGCACACACCCCCTCCCCGCCCACGCTGGCGGGCACCGTCTGTGGGTCAGGGCTACGGGGTGTCCACCTTGTGGAGCACGGTGGTGAGCGGGCCGTCCACGTCGTAGTGGAAGTACACCGTCTCCTGGTCCTTGGTGTAGAGCTGGATGCCCGCGATACGGCCGAGTCCGCCGTCCTCGACCGACAGGTAGACGAAGTCGGTGGCGGTCTCCCGGTCGTGGAACTCCCAGCTGCCGCTGAAGTCGGCGGGACCGGAGAAGTCGTCGGTCGACACGGCGGTGGCGGAGAACGTCCCGTCGGGTTCGAGCAGGACCTCACCGCCGGTCTCGTCGCGGTAGCGGCCTGGCAGGGCGTCGGGGTCGATCGAGGCCGCGCAGCCCGAGGCGAGTGCCGCGAGGAGAACCGCTGTTGCCACAAGCCTGCGTACCGCTGCCTTCCTGCGCATCACGCGGCCCAGCGTAGCGTCGTGCTCATGACCACATGCGGCAGCCCCGCTCCCCGGACGGCGGGGGAGCGGGGCTGCGGCTCCAGGGGGTGGAGCGGGGCTCAGTAGGAGGAGCCGGAGGCGCCGAGGGAGCCGGTGGGGTGCCAGACCGTCTTCGTCTCCAGGAACGCGAGCATCCGGTCCGTGCCGGGGTCGGCGGTCCACCGCTCGGCGCGGGGCCGCACCACGCGCTTGAGGTTGTCGGCCGCCGCGACCTCCAGTTCGGTGGCGAGCTCCGCGTCCGCCCCCGCCAGGTCGATGGCGTTGACGTCCTGGTGGGCGGCGAGCGGTGCGCCCAGTTCGGCGGTGCGCCCGGACAGCACGTTGACGACGCCGCCGGGCACGTCCGAGGTGGCCAGCACCTCGGCGAGCGACAGGGCGGGCAGGGGGGCCTTCTCGCTCGCGGCCACCACCACCGTGTTGCCGGTGACGATCGCGGGGGCGACGACGGACACCAGGCCGAGCAGCGCGCTGTCCTGGGGGGCCAGCACGGCCACGACGCCCGTCGGTTCCGGCGTGGAGAGGTTGAAGAACGGTCCGGCGACGGGGTTCGCCCCGCCCGCGACCTGGGCGATCTTGTCGGACCAGCCCGCGTACCAGACCCAGCGGTCGATGGCCGCGTCCACCTCGGCCGCCGCCTTGGCCCGGGAGATCCCGGAGCCCGCCGCCACCTCGGCGGTGAACTGCTCGCGGCGGCCCTCCAGCATCTCCGCCACCCGGTACAGCACCTGGCCGCGGTTGTAGGCCGTGGCGCCGGACCAGCCGCCGAACGCCTTGCGCGCCGCGCCGACGGCGTCCCGCGCGTCCTTGCGGGAGGCCAGCGGGGCGTTGGCCAGCAGGCGGCCCTTGGAGTCCGTCACCTCGTACACCCGTCCGCTCTCGGAGCGGGGGAACTTGCCCCCGACGAAGAGCTTGTACGTCTTGAGCACTGCGAGCCGTTCAGGTCGCTCAGACATCGAGGTACGCCTCCAGACCGTGACGACCGCCCTCGCGGCCGAAGCCCGACTCCTTGTAGCCGCCGAACGGCGAGGTCGGGTCGAACTTGTTGAACGTGTTGGCCCACACCACACCGGCCCGGAGCTTGGCCGCCATCGCCAGGATGCGCGAGCCCTTCTCCGTCCAGATGCCCGCCGAGAGCCCGTAGGGCGTGTTGTTCGCCTTGGCCACGGCCTCGTCGGGGGTGCGGAACGTCAGCACCGACAGGACGGGGCCGAAGATCTCGTCGCGGGCGACCGTGTGCGCCTGGGAGACGCCGGTGAACAGCGTCGGCGCGAACCAGTACCCGGACGACGGCAGCTCGCACGCGGGCGACCAGCGCTCGGCGCCCTCCGCCTCGCCGGTCTCGGCCAGCGCGGTGATGCGGGCGAGCTGCTCGGCGGAGTTGATGGCGCCGATGTCGGTGTTCTTGTCCAGCGGGTCGCCGAGGCGCAGGGTGCCCAGCCGCCGCTTGAGCGTGTCCAGCACCTCGTCCTGCACGGACTCCTGGACCAGCAGCCGGGAGCCCGCGCAGCACACCTGGCCCTGGTTGAAGAAGATGCCGTTCACGATGCCCTCGACGGCCTGGTCGATCGGGGCGTCGTCGAAGACGATGTTGGCGCCCTTGCCGCCGAGTTCGAGCGTGAGCTTCTTCGACGTCCCGGCCACCGTGCGGGCGATCTGCTTGCCGACGCCGGTGGAGCCGGTGAAGGCCACCTTGTTCACGTCGGGGTGGGCGACGAGCGCGGCGCCCGTGCGGCCGTCGCCGGTCACGATGTTGACGACGCCCTTCGGCAGTCCGGCCTGGCGGCAGACGTCGGCGAAGAACAGCGCCGACAGCGGCGTCGTCTCGGCGGGCTTCAGCACCACCGTGTTGCCGGTGGCGAGCGCCGGGGCGATCTTCCAGGCCAGCATCAGCAGCGGGAAGTTCCACGGGATGACCTGGCCCGCCACGCCGAGCGGCCGGGGGCTCGGCCCGTACCCGGCGTGGGCGAGCTTGTCGGCCCACCCGGCGTAGTAGAAGAAGTGCGCCGCGACCTGCGGCAGGTCGACGTCGCGCGTCTCCTTGATCGGCTTGCCGTTGTCGAGCGTCTCCAGGACGGCCAGTTCGCGCGAGCGCTCCTGGAGGACGCGCGCGACGCGGAACAGGTACTTGCCCCGCTCGGCGCCCGGCAGCGCGGCCCACGCGGGGAACGCGCGGCGCGCGGCGGCGACCGCCGCGTCCACGTCCTCCTCGCCCGCCTGCGCGACCTCCGAGAGGACCTCCTCGGTGGCGGGCGCGACGGTCTTGAAGACCTTGCCGTCCGCCGCCTCGCGGAACTCGCCGTCGATGAACAGGCCGTAGGACGGCGCGATGTCGACGATCGCCCGCGACTCCGGCGCGGGTGCGTAGTCAAAACCCATGATCAGTCCACCGTGACGTAGTCGGGGCCGGAGTAGCGGCCGGTCCGCAGCTTCTGCCGCTGCATCAGCAGGTCGTTGAGGAGGCTGGAGGCGCCGAAGCGGAACCACTCGTTCGACAGCCAGTCGTCGCCCAGCGTCTCGTTCACCATGACCAGGTACTTGATCGCGTCCTTGGTGGTGCGGATGCCGCCGGCCGGCTTCACACCGACCTGCACGCCCGTCGCCGCGCGGAAGTCGCGCACGGCCTCCATCAGCAGCAGCGTGTTCGCCGGGGTGGCGTTGACGGCGACCTTGCCCGTCGAGGTCTTGACGAAGTCCGCGCCCGCCAGCATCGCCAGCCAGGAGACGCGGCGGATGTTGTCGTAGGTCGACAGCTCGCCCGTCTCGAAGATGACCTTCAGCCGCGCCGTGCCGCAGACCTCCTTGACCGCGCGGATCTCCTCGAAGACCTCCAGGTACCGGCCGGAGAGGAAGGCCCCCCGGTCGATCACCATGTCGATCTCGTCCGCCCCGGCCGCCACGGCGTCGCGGGTGTCGGCGAGCTTGACCGGCAGCGCCGCGCGTCCGGCGGGGAAGGCCGTGGCCACGGACGCCACCCGGACGCCCGAGGTGCCGAGCGCCTCCTTGGCGACGGCCGCCATGTCCGGATAGACGCAGATCGCCGCGACGCTCGGCGTCCCCCGGTCGGTGGGGTCGGGCGTCATGCCCTTCGCCGACAGCGACCAGACCTTGCCCGGGGTGTCCGCGCCTTCCAGCGTCGTGAGGTCGATCATCGAGATGGCCAGGTCGATCGCGTACGCCTTGGCCGTCGTCTTGACGGATCGGGTGCCGAGCGAGGCGGCACGGGCTTCCAGGCCGACCCCGTCGACGCCGGGCAGGCCGTGCAGGAAGCGGCGCAGTGCGGCGTCGGACGCGGTGACGTCGGCCAGTGCGGTCAGGGGTGGGCTCTGTGAGGTCACGCAAAGCAGCATATCTACGCGCGTTGCTCCGTGCCAGATCCGGCGACGTGACGTCTGCCGGACGCCCGCGCACGGAGGGCCTCCGGGCCCCGGCGGCGACAAAGATGCCGGACCGAGACGTCCGTCATCCGGACGGTCGGGCACAATCGCCCCTATGACCAGCCAGCAGCCGCCCTACTCGGACCGCAGCTACCGTTCCCCCGCCGCCCTGGCGGGCGGTGTGCTGCTCCTCGCCGTCGTCCTGTGGATCGGCGGTGAGGCGATCGTGCGCGGTGAGGGACGCGCCCCGCTGACGGCCGGCGCGTTCATGCTCTGCCTGGTCCCCCTGATCAGCGCCTTCACCCTGCGTCCCGCGGTCTTCGCCGGTGCCGACCGCGCCCGCATCAGGAACCCCTTCCGCACCATCACCGTCCCCTGGGGCGCCGTCGTCTCGATCCGCTCCGTCTACTCCAACGAGCTCGTCGTCGAGGACGGCCGCAAGTTCCAGCTCTGGGCCATCCCCGTCTCCCTGCGCGCCCGCCGCAGCGCCCAGCGCTACAACGAACGCAAGGCGTCCGGCCGCACACCCCGGCGCGGCTTCGTCGCCGGTGGCCTGTTCGGCATGGGCGGCGGCATCGTGGACGACGACGACGGCCCCCGCCGCCCGCCCGGCGACGAGGCGATCGGCACCCTGCGTGAGCTCGCCGAGCGCAACGAGGGGAAGGGGGGCGAGCCCACCGTCCGCTGGGCCTACGAGATCATCGCCCCCGCCGCCCTCGGCGCCCTCGCCACCGCCACCCTCCTCCTCACCGGCTGAGCGGACGTGACCGGAACACCGGTCCTCGCCGCGACCGCCTCGGCGCTGGGTCCGGCCGCCTGCTGCGTCCTGGCGGGGCTGCGCCGAACGGGACGTTCCCACCGGGACCTGCCGGTCTGCATGCGGAGGTCGGTCGGGGAGGGAGCCGGCGCTGGTCAGTCCTGGGGTTGGGTGGCGGGGCGGTAGACGCAGACGGTGACGCCGGTGGGGCTGGTGGTCGTGGAGACGAGCTCCAGGGGGCGCTTCCCGCCGTCCGTGGGGAAGACGGACTTCCCGCCGCCGAGGAGCACCGGCATGATCATGAGGCGCAGCTCGTCGAAGAGGCCCTCCCGCACGAGGGCGGTGGCGAGCTGGGAGCTGCCCATGACGAGGAGGGTGCCCTCCTCGGACGCCCGCAGGGTGCGGAGGTGGTCGAGCGCCTCGTCGCCGCCGGGGAGGCGGGTGGTGGGGGACCAGGTCAGGTCCGCTTCGCCGAGGGTCGCGGAGACGACGTACTTCGGGATGGCGTTCATGCGGTCGGCGAAGGGGTCGTCGGTGCGCTCGGGCCAGGCGGCGGCCATCGTCTGCCAGGTGCGGCGGCCGAACAGCAGGGCGTCGGCCTCGGCGAGGGCCTCGTCGAAGGTGCCGCCGACGACCTCGGGCTCGAAGTAGGGCCCGGTCCAGCCGCCGTGGGCGAAGCCGCCGTCGGTGTCCTCCTCGGGCCCGCCCGGGGCCTGCACGACGCCGTCGAGGCTCATGAACTCGGTGATGACGATGCGCATGGGGTTCACTCCCGTGGTCCGGTCAGTCGTGACGACGTGCTCGATGTGTACGAGGGGATGGACGGCCGAGCCGCCGGGAAATCATCGCACCGGACGGCCGGGCTTCGGTGACGTGGGTCACACGGCTCCGGCGTGCGGGGTGTCGGGGGTGCGGGCGGCGCGCCACTCGGGGGCGAGGACGGACCAGACCTCCATGTCCTGCCGCTCGCCCCGGTAGAGGTGGCTCTGGCGCAGGACCCCCTCCTTCGTCATCCCGAGCCGTCTGGCCACGGCGATGCTGGGGGCGTTCGCCGAGGAGACGTGCCACTCGACGCGGTGGATGCCGCGCTCCTCGACGGCCCAGTCGATGATCACGCGCGCGGCCCGCGTCACCAGGCCCCGGCCGACGGCGGAGGGTTCCAGCCAGCAGCCCGCCTCGGCGACGCCCTGCCGGACGTCGAAGCTGACGAACAGGACGCCGCCGACGAGCGTGCCGTCGGCCCAGATCCCGTAGATCCGCCCGGCGTCGGCGGCGGCCTTCTCCACGTATCGCCGCAGGTGGGCGCGGCCGGTGTCGACGTCCGTGACGAGGTCGGGCAGGCCGACGTGGCGGCCGATGAACTCCCGGCCCCGGTCGATGTGGTGGAAGAACTCCTCGGCGTGCCAGGGTTCCAGGGGGCGCAGCTCCGCGCCGTCGTCACCGAGAGGTATCGCGTACATCGTCGCCCTTCACTCCCGGAGCGGGCGCTCCGTCGTGGGGGATCGTCTCACGGTGCGGTGCCGGTCAGAGGCCGGCCGCCCGGGCGACGTCGGTGCGCAGGGCGTCGAGGAGGGCGGCGGCCTCCGCGCGGGCGGCGGGCAGGGCTGCGGCGTCGGCCACCGGGACGACGACCTCCAGGTAGCACTTGATCTTCGGCTCGGTGCCGCTGGGCCGCACGATGACGCGGGCCCGGGCCGCGCCGGTCAGGTGGTACCGCAGCCCGTCGGTGGGCGGCAGGTCGGCCGTCCCTGCGGACAGGTCGTCCGCCCGGGCGACGGTGAGGCCCGCGAGGGCGGTCGGTGGCGTCGAGCGCAGCCGGGCCATCGCCTCGGTGATGAGGGAGAGGTCCTGGACGCGCACGGAGAGCTGGTCGGTGGCGTGCAGGCCGTGGGTGACGGCGAGTTCGTCGAGGAGGTCGGTCAGGGAGCGGCCGTCGGCCTTGAGTCCGGCGGCCAGCTCGGCGACGGCGAGGGCGGCCGTGACGCCGTCCTTGTCGCTGACGCCCTCCGGGTCCACGCAGTAGCCGAGGGCCTCCTCGTAGCCGTAGGCGAGGCCCGGTGCGCGGGCGATCCACTTGAAGCCGGTGAGCGTCTCGGCGTGCGGCAGCCCGGCGGCGTGGGCGATGCGGCCGAGCAGGGTGGAGGAGACGATCGACTCGGCGAGCGTCCCGGTGACGCCCTTGCGGACGAGGTGGACGGCCAGGAGCGCGCCGACCTCGTCGCCGTGCAGCATGCGCCAGCCGGACGCGGCGGAGGGGTCCGGGACGGCGACGGCGCACCGGTCGGCGTCGGGGTCGTTGGCGATGACGAGGTCCGGGGCGCCACCGGACGCGCCGGGGCCACCGGACCCGCCGGAGGCGGCGGCGCGGGCGGTGGCGAAGGCCAGGTCCATCGCGCCGGGCTCTTCGGGGTTGGGGAAGGCGACGGTGGGGAAGTCGGGGTCGGGTTCGGCCTGCTCCGCGACGTGAAGGGGCGCGGGGAACCCGGCCCGCTCGAACGCGGCGGCCACCGTGGCGGCGCCCACGCCGTGCAGGGAGGTGTGCACGATCCGCACGTCACGCGGCCCGTCGGCGTCCAGGACGGCCATCGCGCGGTCGAGGTAGGCGTCGACGACGTCCTCGCCGAGCACCGTCCAGCCGCTCTCCGCGCGGGGGACGTCGGCGAGCGCGCCGACGGCGGCGATGCGCGCGGCGATGTCCGCGTCGGCGGGCGGGACGATCTGGCGGCCGTCGCCGAGGTAGACCTTGTACCCGTTGTCCTGCGGCGGGTTGTGGCTCGCCGTGACGGTGACGCCCGCGACCGCGCCGAGGTGCCGCACGGCGAACGCCAGCACGGGCGTCGGCAGCGGGCGGGGGAGGAGGGCGGCGCGCAGCCCCGCCCCGACCATGACGGCGGCCGTGTCGCGGGCGAACGCCTCGCTCTTGTGCCGGGCGTCGTAGCCGATGACGACGAGCCCGTCCGCGTCGCCGTTGCCCTTCAGGTACGCGGCGAGCCCGGCGGCGGCCCGGATCACCACCGCCCGGTTCATCCGCATCGGACCCGCGCCCAGCTCACCGCGGAGCCCGGCGGTGCCGAACTGGAGGGTGCCGGCGAAGCGGTCGGCCAGCTCGGCGCGGCGGTCGGCGTCCCCGGCGTCCCGACCGTCCAGGAGGGCGGCCAGCTCGGCGCGGGTGTCCGGGTCCGGGTCCTCGGCCAGCCAGGTGCGGGCCTGCGCGATGAGATCCTGCTGTGCGGTCACGGGGTCACCTTCGGGGGTCGGTTCGGTACCGGGGCTGCCGTGGGCGCCCACGGGCGGGCCGCCCTGGGCTGCTCAGATGCGGCCGAGCACCTGCGCGAGCAGGGCGCCCATCCGCGTCGCCGACTCGCGGCCGGCCTGGAGGACCTCCTCGTGGTTGAGGGGCTCACCGGTCATGCCGGCGGCGAGGTTGGTGACGAGCGAGATGCCCAGCACCTCCGCGCCCGCCTCGCGTGCGGCGATGGCCTCCAGCGTCGTCGACATGCCCACGAGGTCCCCGCCGACGGCGCGGACCATGCCGATCTCGGCGGGCGTCTCGTAGTGCGGCCCGGGGAGCTGCACGTAGACGCCCTCCTCCAGCGAGGGGTCGACCTCCTTGCACAGGGCGCGCAGGCGCGGCGAGTACAGGTCGGTCAGGTCGACGAAGTTGGCGCCGACGATCGGGGAGGCGGCCGTCATGTTGATGTGGTCGCTGATCAGGACGGGCTGGCCGGGGCGCATGCCCGGGCGCAGGCCGCCGCAGCCGTTGGTCAGGACGACGGTCTTGCAGCCGGCGGCGACGGCGGTCCGCACGCCGTGCGCGACGGCGGCGACGCCCTTGCCCTCGTAGTAGTGGGTGCGTCCCAGGAAGACGAGGGCGCGCTTGTCACCGAGCTCGTAGGAGCGGACCGTGCCGGCGTGGCCGGCGACGGCGGGCGCGGGGAACCCGGGCAGCTCCGTGACGGGGAACTCCGAGTACCCCGCCTCCGGCGTGCCCAGCGCCTCGGCGGCGGGCACCCAGCCGGAGCCCATGACCAGGGCGACGTCGTGGGTCTCGGCGCCGGTCAGCTCGCGCAGCCGGGCCGCGGCCGCGTCGGCGGCGAGGTAAGGGTCGGCAGGGGTATCTGAAACGTTCACGCGAAGAGGGTAGCCGCTTTTTGGCTACGCGCGTAGAAGCCCTGGCGGACTCCGGTGGAAACCACGAACCGCGGGGGTGCCCGTTCGTGCGTCCCTCCCGCCGCGCCGGGACGGCGGACTCGGGCGGGCCGCTCAGGCCGGGCGGCAGCCGGAAGGGCGCAGGTCGGCGGCGTCAGCGGGGCCGCGGCGTCAGCAGGGGTGCTTGCGCAGCGTCATCACGTAGTCGTGCGGGGCGCCCGCCGACTCGGCGGCGTCGGCGATCTCCCCGAGGTACCGGGGGGAGGGCAGGCCGCCCTCGAAGCCGTTCAGCACGTAGATCCACGCCGCCTCGTCGCCGTCGAGGGTGTGCACGCGCACGCGCATGCGGCGGTAGATGTCGAGGCCGACGCCCTCCCAGCGGTCCATGCCGTCCTCGTCCATCGGGGCGATGTCGTAGAGCGCGACGAAGACCTCCGAGCGCGGCGACTCGACGAGGGTGGCCAATGCGCCCTCCCAGCCCATGTGCTCCCCGCC
Source organism: Streptomyces sp. GSL17-111 (assembly GCF_037911585.1). Lineage (NCBI taxonomy): Bacteria > Bacillati > Actinomycetota > Actinomycetes > Kitasatosporales > Streptomycetaceae > Streptomyces > Streptomyces sp. GSL17-111. The sequence continues at coordinate 2,045,738 of NZ_JBAJNS010000001.1, read as the reverse complement.
GAAGGTCAGCCGCCAGTCCGTGATCCAGCCGGTGCCGCGCAGCGGGGAGTGCGGGGCGCGGCGGGCCATCAGCCGGGCGTCCAGGTTTCCTGCGTACGCGGCGTAGAGCGACATGCGTCAAAGGGTACGGGAGCGCCCGACGGCACCTGGGTGGCCGAAGGGTGCCCCTCGCGCACGGCGGGGGGTCGTGAGGGACACTGGAGCACGTGACTCGGATCGTGATTATCGGTGGCGGACCCGGCGGATACGAGGCGGGGCTGGTGGCCGCGCAGCTCGGGGCGGAGGTGACGGTCGTCGACCTCGACGGCCTCGGCGGCGCGTCGGTGCTGACCGACTGCGTCCCGTCCAAGACCCTGATCGCCACGGCGGAGGTCAAGACGAACTTCGACTCCTCCTACCAGGAGCTGGGCATCACGCTCGGCGGGGACGGGGCGGAGGACGGCATCGGCGTGGACCTGGGCAAGGTGAACCGCCGGGTGAAACGGCTGGCCCTGGCCCAGTCGCACGACATCACCGCCTCGGTGACCCGCGCGGGGGCCCGCGTCATGCGCGGGCGCGGACGGCTGGAGCCGCAACAGGGCCCGGACGGCTCGCGCACGGTCGTGGTGACGGCGGCCGACGGCACCGAGGAGACGCTGACGGCGGACGCCGTGCTCATCTCCACCGGCGGTCACCCGAGGGAGATCCCGGACGCGCAGCCGGACGGCGAGCGCATCCTGAACTGGAAGCAGGTCTACGACCTGGACGAGCTGCCGGAGGAGCTGATCGTCGTCGGCTCCGGTGTGACGGGTGCCGAGTTCGCCGGGGCCTACCAGTCGCTGGGTTCGCACGTCACGCTCGTCTCCTCGCGCGACCGGGTGCTGCCCGGCGAGGACCCGGACGCCGCCGCCGTCCTGGAGGACGTCTTCCGGCGCCGGGGGATGAACGTCATGGCCCGCTCCCGCGCCGCGTCGGCCAAGCGGGTCGGGGACCGGGTGGAGGTGACGCTCTCCGACGGGCGCGTGATCACCGGCTCGCACTGCCTGATGGCGGTCGGCGCGGTGCCCAACACCTCGGGGCTGGGCCTGGAGGAGGCCGGGGTGCGGCTGAAGGAATCCGGCCACATCTGGACGGACAAGGTCTCCCGGACGACGGCGCCCGGCGTCTACGCGGCCGGTGACTGCACGGGCGTCCTCGCGCTGGCCTCCGTCGCGGCGAAGCAGGGCCGGGTGGCGATGTACCACATCCTCGGTGAGACGGTGGCGCCGCTGGACCTCAAGACGGTGTCGGCGAACATCTTCACCGACCCGGAGATCGCCACCGTCGGCTACTCGCAGGCCGACGCGGACGAGGGCCGCATCGACGCGTGGACGGTCAAGCTGCCGCTGCTGCGTAACCCGCGCGCGAAGATGCAGGGTGTGCGGGACGGTTTCGTGAAGCTGTTCTGCCGTCCGGGCACCGGCATCGTGGTGGGCGGTGTCGTCGTGTCGCCGCGCGCGAGCGAGTTGATCCACCCGATCTCGATCGCCGTGGACAACAACCTGACCGTGGAGCAGATCGCCAACGCCTTCACCGTGTACCCGTCGCTGTCGGGCTCGATCGCCGAGGTGGCGCGGCAGTTGCACACCCGCAAGGCGGCGCAGGACTGAGGCCGGCCGCTACGGGACGCACCTCCCGCTGCGCGGCGGTCCGCCTCTACCACATCGCGGTGTGCGACATGGCCATCTTCGGTTAATTGCGGCATATAGCTGAAAGTTGGCGGTCTTTCACGTTACTGTCAGTTCTGTGTTCGCTGCAGAACGTCGACAATTGATCCTCGAGATGGTCCGGGCCAACGGAGCGGTGTCGCTCCGGGAGTTGGCCCGCGTCGTCCAGACCTCCGAAGTCACCGTGCGGCGCGACGTCCGCGCCCTGGAGTCCGAAGGGCTGCTGGACCGCCGGCACGGCGGTGCGGTGCTGCCCGGCGGGTACACCCGGGAGTCCGGGTTCCCGCACAAGTCGCACCTGGCCACCGCGGAGAAGACGGCCATCGCCGACCTGGCCGCCGGGCTGGTCCAGGAGGGCGAGGCCATCGTCGTCGGTGCCGGGACCACCACGCAGGAGCTGGCCCGGCGCTTGGCCCGGGTGCCGGGCCTGACCGTCGTCACCAACTCCCTGCTGGTCGCGCAGGCCCTCGCGCACGCCAACCGGGTGGAGGTCGTGATGACGGGCGGCACGCTGCGCGGCTCCAACTACGCCCTGGTCGGCAGCGGTGCCGAGCAGTCGCTGCACGGGCTGCGGGTCTCGCGTGCGTTCCTCTCCGGCAGTGGTCTGACGGCCGAACGAGGGCTGTCCACCTCCAACATGCTGTCCGCCAGCGTGGACCGGGCGCTCGTGCAGTCCGCCGCCGAGGTGGTCGTCGTCGCCGACCACACGAAGCTGGGCACGGACACCATGTTCCAGACGGTGCCGACCGACCTCATCACCCACCTGGTGACGGACGAGCCCCCGGCCGAGAACGAGCGGGCGGGCGGGGAGTTGCAGGCCCTGGCGGACCAGGGGGTGCAGATCGCGGTGGCCGGGCCCGGCCCGGTGCAGGAGCGCGCCGACGCCCCCCAGCAGCCGCACCAGCCGCAGTATCCCGGGCCATCGGCGCGCCAGGAGGTGCCGTTGCCGGGGCAGCGGCGCAACCACCCCGCGTCCCCGCCGCCGCTGCGCGGCGGGCCGGGTTCGGTGGCGGACCTGGCGCCGCGCCGCCGGGGCTGAGGCGGCCAGAGGCCGCCCGACGCCGGGCCGGGCGGTCCGAGGCGGGCGGTCCGGCGTCGGGCGGTCCGAGGCGGACACTGGCGATTACACCGGGGCGGCCACGCGACCGGAGCGCCATCGTGGCGGGGTCAACGGCACTGACCGGAAGGACCCCCACCGTGCGCACCCATCGCTCACGTCTCGCCTCGGCCGGCATCGCCGGGCTCCTCCTCCTCAGCGGCGCCCAGGCCGCCCACGGCGCCCAGGCCACCGAGGGCGCCCCCGTCACCGTGGCGGCCGACAACCCCTACGAGCGCGGCCCGGCCCCCACGGAGTCGAGCGTCGAAGCCCCCCTCGGCCACTACTCCGTCGACGACTTCGACGTCCCGTCCTGGTACGTCAGGGGCTTCGGCGGCGGCACCGTCTACTACCCGACCGACACCAGCGACGGCACGTTCGGCGCGGTGGCCGTCTCGCCCGGCTACACGGCGGGCAAGGAGACGATGGAATGGCTCGGCCCGCGCCTGGCCTCCCGGGGCTTCGTCATCATCGTCATCGACACGAACTCGCGCTTCGACTTCCCCGCCAGCCGGGGCGACCAGCTCCTCGCCGCGCTCGACTACCTGACCGAGGACAGCAGCGTCCGCGACCGCATCGACCCGGACCGGCTGGGCGTGATGGGCCACTCCATGGGCGGCGGCGGGTCACTGGAGGCCGCCAAGGAGCGGCCCAGCCTGAAGGCCGCCGTGCCGCTCACCCCGTGGAACACGGACAAGCGCTGGCCCGAACTGCGCACGCCCACCCTCATCGTGGGCGCCGAGCGCGACAGCGTCGCCCCCGTGGCCACACACTCGGAGCCGTTCTACGAGTCCCTGCCCGGTGACCTCGACCGCGCGTACCTGGAGCTGAACAACGCCGACCACTTCGCGCCCAACTTCTCCAACACCACCATCGCGAAGTACGGCATCTCCTGGCTGAAGCGCTTCATCGACGACGACACGCGCTACGAGCAGTTCCTCTGCCCGATCCCGCGCCCGAGCCTCACCATCGAGGAGTACCGGGGCAACTGCCCCCACTCCTCCTGACGTTCACCCGAGGGCGGGGCTGTGCCGAGGCACAGCCCCGCCCTCGGCATGCTGGGGGACCGCCCCTTGCCGCACCCCGGTGGCCGGTCCCGATGATGGCGGGATGACGCGCGCAGGCTCCCTCTCGTCCCGCCCCGCCGGGCCGCATGGCCGGGACGCCGAGCTCACCGACCTCCACGCGCTGCTGGACGGTGTGCGGCACGGCCACGGCGGCGCCCTGCTCCTCACCGCGCCCCCCGGCTGCGGGCGCACGACCCTGCTCCGGTACGCGGCGCGGGCGTTCCGGCCGGGGCCCGTGGTGGACGTCGCCGGGGTCCTCGCCGAGCGCGGCTGGCCGCACGCCGGGCTGCACGCCGTGCTCAGCCGGGCCGCCGCGCTCGGCCTCGCGGCGCCCCCGGCGCGGTGGCCCGGCGACCGGCCGGCCGCGCTGGAACTGCTGCGCGCGCTGCGCGCCCTGACCGCGTCCGCCGGGCCGGTGCTGCTGTGCGTGGACGACGCCCACCACATCGACGCGGCCTCCCGCTCGGCCCTCGGTTTCGCCGCCCGCCGACTGGGCCAGGGGCTCGCCGTGGGGCTGGTGCTGACCGTGGAACGGGACGCGGCCGACGCGCCGGAGTTCGCCGGACTGCCGGTGCGCCACGTCGGGCGGCTGGGCCGGGCGTCGTGCGCGGCGCTCCTGGACGACCTGCTGCCCGCCGGTCCGGACACCGGGGCGCGGGAGCGGCTGCTGGCCGAGGCGGGCGGCGTCCCCGGGGTGCTGGCCGAACTCGCGGCCCTGCCGGGGGCCGCCGGGCCGGGCGCGCCCGCCTGGGAGGGGCCCCACCCGCCCGGCTCGCTGCTCGGCCGGTACGCGGCCCGGGTGCGGGAGCTGCCCGCCGACACCCGCACCGCCCTGCTGCTGGCCGCCACCGACACGTTGCGCCGGGCGGCCGGGCCGGGCGCGGAGCGGTCGGCGGGCCGGGACGGCGCGGCGGACGGCGTCCGGCGCTGGCTCGGGGCGGTGCGGGCCGCCGGGCTCGACCCGGTCTGCCTGGAGCCCGCCGAGCACGCCGGGCTGGTGCGGACGGGCGGCGGGGCGCTGCGCTTCGACCCGCCCGTCGTGGCCCGGCTGGTGTACGCCGGTGCCACGCTCGCCGCCCGCCGTGCGGCGCACCGGCTGCTGGCCGACGTCGGGGCGTGCGGCGGCTGGCCGCTCGGCGCGCTCACCCCGCAACAGCTGCGGATCACCCGGTACGTGGCCGAGGGGGCGACCAACCGTGAGGTCTCCGAACTGCTCGGGGTCAGCCCGCGCACGGTCGACTACCACCTGCGCAACGTCTTCACGGCGCTCGGTGTGCGCTCCCGCGTGGAACTGACCAGGTTGGTGGGGCGGGTGGAGCGGCCGGAGTGGGCCGCCTTCTGAGCCGCGCGGGCCCGGGGTGCCGGGGGCGTCCGGAGGTCACGGAGTGATGCCGACTTCGGTCGCTCGTCTGGGTTACCGACCGGGTGGTATGTCATGCTGAGTGCTCCGACGGCCGGGCGGTCCGCCCGCCTGACGCCAGGGCCCACCGAGGTGGAGGACTCTGATGCAGCCAGACGTACTGTCCCGGGTCCGTACGCGTGCCGGGGCGCCGGCCATGCCGCCGCCCGTACGGACGCGGGCCGATCCCGAGGCCCTCGCGGTCCTGCACCGCGCCGCGCGCGTCCTCATCGAGGAACTGCCGCAGCTCACCGACCGCCTGGTCACCTACCTCGGTGACCGGGAGACGTCCTACCGTGCCGCCATCGCGGCCGACGGCGACGACGTGTGGCAGGAGGTGCACCGCTCGCTGCGCTACAACGTCAGCTCGCTGGTGCGCCCCCGCCAGTTCCGGGACGCCGCGCGCCGCTGCACCTGGGAGATCGGGGTGCACCGGGCCGAACAGGGCGTTCCGCTGGACGCCGTGCTGCACGCCTTCCGGCGCGGCGGCGCGATCGTCTGGCAGGCGCTGATCGAGGAGACCGAGCGCACCGACCCCGACGACGTGCGGCTCCTGGTGCACCTCGCGGCCGACGTGTGGAACTTCGTCGACGAGCACTGCGCCCTGGTCGCGGACGCCTTCCGGGAGACCGACCGGCAACTCGCCTGGCGCCGGGAGAACCGGCTGCGGCTCCTCGTGCAGGGCCTGCTCGACGGCACCACCCGCATCGCCGACCTGCCCGAGGCGGCGGCCGCGCTCGACCTCCCCGAGGACGGCCGGTACGCCGTCGTCACCGTCACCGGCGCGAACGCCGGCGGCCTGCCGGGCGGACGCCTGCCGGTCGCCCGGCGCGGCACCCGGCTGCTGTGGCACGGCGGTCCGGACGACGAGGGCCGCGAGGCGGTGCGCGCCATCGCCCTCCTCGGCGACGCCACGCCGCAGGAGGTGGCCCACGCCCTGCGCCTCCCGCCCGGCGCCCGCATGGGCGTCAGCTCCGTGGTGGAGGGCCTGGCCGCGCTCGGCGACGCCCGCAAGCTCGCCGACACCGCGCTGCGCTGCGCCACCCCCGACGGCCCGGCCGTCGTCCTGGACGACCACCTGCCCGCCGCCCTCACCGTCTCCTCGCCCGCCCTCGCCGCCGCGCTGACCCGCAGCGTGCTGGGGCCGCTCCTGCGGCTGGAACCGGCCGACCGGGACGTGCTGCTGGACACCCTCACCGTCTGGCTGGAGTGCGACGGTTCGGCGCCGCGCGCCGGGGCCCGGCTGTACTGCCACCGCAACACCGTGCTCAACCGGCTGCGCCGCTGCGAACAGCTCACCGGCCGCTCGCTCTCCCGTCCCGAGGACCTGGTGCAGCTCTCGCTGGCCCTCACCGCACGCCGTCTCCTGCCCGGCTGACGCCCCCGGCCGGGGCGGCGTGCCCCGGCCCGTGCGCCGGCACCCGACCGCACCCCCGGCCCGCCCCGGCGCCGGTGGGTGCGTTCGGCGTGCCCACCCGCCGGTGGGCCCCG